>DFIR01000106.1:0-20860 GCA_002372815.1 Lachnospiraceae bacterium UBA3692 | reverse complement strand
AGGGTTCGAGTCCCTTTTCCAGCTTGCATGCGGCCGGGTCTGTTCACGGCACGCGATCGAAAAGTGCAGGAAATCTCCGGAGGTAACGCGGTATCGGGGAATCCTGTGCTTTTATTTATTATCCGGCACCTTTTTATCATTTTTTGGACCGTCCACAGGTCCGGACAGGAGGCAGAATGGCGCAACTCTGGGGAGGACGATTTACCAAACAGACCGACGCTGCGGTGAAGGCTTTCAACGATTCCCTGCGGTTTGACTGCAGGCTCTGGAAGGAGGATATCGAGGGAAGCTGCGCGCACGCGGAGATGCTGGGCAGGAAGGGGATCCTGACGTCCGCGGAGACGGAGGAGATCCTTGCAGGGCTCAAGGGGATCGCACAGGATATTGAGAGCGGAGCGCTGCAATTCGACCCGCAGTACGAGGACATCCACAGCTTCGTGGAGGCCCATCTTACGGACCGGATCGGCGCCGCGGGGAAGAAGCTGCACACGGGGCGCAGCCGCAACGACCAGGTCGCCCTCGACATGCGCATGTACATCCGCACGCAGTGCGGTCTCGTGCGGGAGCAGCTCCGGGACCTGCTGGAGGTGATCCTGCGGATCATGGAGGAGAACACGGAGACCTGCATGCCCGGCTTCACCCACCTGCAGAAGGCGCAGCCGGTGACGCTGGCTCACCATTTCGGCGCCTACTTCGAGATGCTGCGCAGGGATGCGGAGCGCCTGCAGGACTGCCGCGACAGGCTGAACCTGTGCC
Organism: Lachnospiraceae bacterium UBA3692; assembly: GCA_002372815.1. GTDB lineage: Bacteria > Bacillota > Clostridia > Lachnospirales > Lachnospiraceae > CAG-791. Next base: position 20,104 of record DFIR01000106.1, on the reverse strand, counting down.
CCCTCGGCGCAGGGGCCCTGGCGGGCACCACCTATCCGCTGGACAGAAACTATACCGCCTCGAGGCTGGGCTTTGACGGGCCGACCAGGAACAGCATGGATTCCGTCTCCGACCGGGACTACCTGATCGAGTTCCTCTCGGATCTGTCCCTGATCATGATGCACCTGAGCCGCTTCAGCGAGGAGCTGATCCTGTGGAACAGCAACGAGTACCGCTTCGTGGAGATGGACGACGCCTACTCGACGGGCAGCAGCATCATGCCGCAGAAGAAGAATCCGGACATCTGCGAGCTCGTGCGCGGCAAGACCGGGCGCGTCTACGGCGCACTGAACGCCCTCCTGACGACCATGAAGGGGCTGCCGCTCGCCTACAACAAGGACATGCAGGAGGACAAGGAGCCGGCGTTCGACGCGATCGACACGGTCCGCAGCTGCCTGGAGCTCTTCACCGGCATGCTGGCGACCCTCCGGTTCCGCGGCGACGTGATGCGGCGCAGCGCCGCCAACGGCTTTACGAACGCCACGGACGCGGCGGACTACCTGGTCGTGAAGGGGATCCCCTTCCGCGACGCGCACGGGATCATCGGCAGACTGGTCCTGTACTGCATCGACAAGGACTGCGGGATCGAGGATCTGTCGCTCGACGAGCTGCGGGAGTTCTCCGACGCATTCGGCGAGGACCTCTACGACGCGGTCTCCATCCGGAACTGTGTGGACCGGCGCGGCACCGCCGGAGCCCCCGGCCGGGAAGCCATGCAGGAACAGATCCGCCTGGAAAAAGAGTGGCTGCGCAGTTGGCAGACTCTCTGAATTGCGGTAATATAGGCAGGAAATCTACAACTTTCTAAAGACAAGAGGTATCACACAATGAGCAACAAACTGAAAGTCGCGATCCTTGGCGGCACCGGCATGGTCGGTCAGCGTTTCATCAGCCTTCTTGAGAACCATCCCTGGTTCGAGGTGACGACCATCGCCGCCAGCCCGCGCAGCGCAGGCAGGACCTATGAGGAGTGCGTGGAAGGCCGCTGGAAGATGGACACCCCTGTCCCGGAGGCCGTGAAGAATATTGTGGTCAGAAACGTGCAGGATGTGGAGAATGTGGCGGCGGACGTCGATTTCTGCTTCAGCGCCGTGGACATGACCAAGGAGGAGATCCGCGCGATCGAGGACGCCTACGCGCGCACCGAGACACCGGTCGTCTCCAACAACTCCGCCCACAGGTGGACGCCCGACGTCCCCATGGTGATCCCGGAGATCAACCCGGAGCACACGGACGTCATCGCCCATCAGCGCAGGCGTCTCGGCACGGAGCGCGGTTTCGTGGCCGTCAAGCCCAACTGCTCCATCCAGAGCTACACGCCCGCCCTGGCCGCCTGGAAGGCCTTCGAGCCCTATGAGGTCATCGTCTCGACCTATCAGGCGATCTCCGGCGCCGGCAAGACCTTCAAGGACTGGCCGGAGATGGTCGGGAACATCATCCCTTACATCGGCGGCGAGGAGGAGAAGAGCGAGAAGGAACCCCTCCGGATCTTCGGACACATCGAGGACGGCGTGATCGTTCCCGCAGAGCAGCCGCTGATCACCAGCCAGTGCATCCGCGTGCCGGTCCTGAACGGGCACACCGCGACGGCGTTCGTGAAGTTCCGCAAGGATCCCGGGAAGGAAGAGCTGATCGAGGCGCTGGAGAGCTTTTCCGGGCTTCCGCAGCAGCTGGGCCTTCCGAGCGCGCCGGCGCAGTTCATCCGCTACATGCAGGAGGACAACCGCCCGCAGGTGGCGCTCGACGTCGACTATGCGAACGGCATGGGCGTCTCGATCGGCCGTCTTCGCCGGGATACGATCTATGACTGGAAATTCGTGGGCCTGTCCCACAACACGGTGCGCGGCGCCGCAGGCGGCGGCATCGAATGCGCAGAGCTCCTGAAGGCGCAGGGATACATCGAAAGGAAATGACCTGTCCGGCTGCAGAGCACCCCGCGGTGATGCCGGACGAACGGACCGCGGAGAAACGGAGCCTATGGGGAAGAAGGTATATATTGCGGAGAAGCCCAGTGTTGCGCGCCAGTTCGCCGATGCACTGGGCGGTTCCTTTCGCGGCGGCGACGGATTCATGGAGCGGGACGACGCGATCGTCACGTGGTGCGTCGGACATCTGGTCTCCATGTCCTATCCGGAAGCCTATGACCCGGCGCTGAAGCGCTGGAGCATGGACACGCTGCCGTTTCTGCCGGAGCACTACAAATACGAGGTGATCGACAGTGTGAAGAAGCAGTTCGGGATCGTGAAGAAGATCCTGACGCGCAGCGACGTCGACACCATCTATGTCTGCACGGACTCGGGGCGCGAGGGAGAGTATATCTACCGCCTTGTCGCCCGGCAGGCCGGCGTGAAGGACAAGCGCCAGCTCCGGGTCTGGATCGACTCCCAGACGAAGGAGGAGATCCTGCGCGGGATCCGGGAGGCTAAGGACGAGCGGGAGTACGACAATCTCGGGGCGGCCGCCTACCTGCGCGCCAGGGAGGACTACCTGATGGGCATCAATTTCTCCCGCGCGCTCACACTGCGCTATGGGAGGACCATCAGTGAGACGCTGGGGACCGAGCGCACGGTCATCGCCGTCGGCCGCGTCATGACCTGCGTGCTGGGCATGGTCGTGTCCAGGGAACGGGAGATCCGGGATTTCGTGAAGACGCCCTTCTACAAGGTGTCCGGCTCCTTCCTGCCCGCGGAGGGCGGGGAGAGCGAGGAGACCCTGACCGCGGAATGGCGCGTCTGTCCGGGCAGCAGGTACGAGGACTCCCCGGTCCTCTACAGCCAGAACGGCTTCAAAAAGCGGGAGGACGCGGAGCAGCTGATCGCCTCCCTGCAGGGCAGGCCCGCCTCGGTGGAGAGCGTCACCCACAAGAAGGAGCGGAAGAACCCGCCCCTCCTCTACAACCTGGCGGAGCTGCAGAACGACTGCTCAAGATTCTTCCGGATCAGTCCGGACCAGACACTGCAGGCGGCCCAGGAGCTGTATGAGAAGAAACTGACCACCTATCCCCGCACGGACGCGCGCGTGCTGTCGTCGGCCGTCGCGAAGGAGATCGGCAGGAACCTGCAGGGGCTGTCCAAGCTCCCGCAGTACCGGCCCTATCTGCAGCAGATCCTGCAGAGCGGGTCCTTCCGGAAGATCGGCTCGACGCGCTACACCAACGACAAGGCGATCACGGACCACTACGCCATCATCCCCACCGGGGAGGGACTGCAGGCACTCGCCTCCCTTTCCCCGACGACAGCGGGGGTCTATGAGCTGATCGTGCGGCGTTTTCTCGCGATCTTCTACCCGCCGGCGGTCTTCGACAGGATCTCCGTGCAGGTGCGGATCGACACGGAGTGCTTCTTCGCAGGCGAGAGCCGCTGCGTGGAGGAGGGATACCGGGAAGTCATGCAGTATTCCTTCCGGAAAGGCGGCGCCGGGAACGCGCAGGAGGACCGGGGCGGATCCCGTAGGGACGCGCAGCCGGAGGACGCCGAATCCGGAGAGGCGGAGGAGCCGCAGCGCGCGCTGCCGGCTTTTATCCTGAACGCGAAGAAAGGAATGCCGCTCAGGTGCACCGACCTGCAGATCCGGGAGGGGGAGACCAAGCCCCCGAAGCGGTACAACTCCGGCAGCCTGATCCTGGCGATGGAGAACGCCGGCAAGCTGATCGAGGAGGAGGAGCTCCGCGAGCAGATCCGCGGCAGCGGCATCGGCACGAGCGCCACGAGAGCAGAGATCCTGAAGAAACTTGTCAGCAACCAGTACCTCTCCCTGCACGCGAAGTCCCAGATCGTGACGCCGACGGTCCTGGGGGAGATGATCTACGACACCGTGGCGGTCTCCATGCGCGCCCTGCTGGACCCCAAGCTCACGGCGAGCTGGGAGATGGGACTCTCCAGGGTCTCCGAAGGCACCGTCTCGGAAGAGGAATACATGGAGAAGCTGACCGGCTTCGTGCGCAGGCGCACCGAAGACGTGAAGGAGAACGACCGCCGGCCGCTCCTGCGGGGCATGTACGCGAGGTCCGCCTCGCTGTACCCGGCATTCAGGCCGCAGAGGAAGACACATCGGGCCGCCGGCACCGGGACATCCGGCAAGGGCGGCAAGGGAACCCGCTCCGCGGGCAGAAAGAGCGGAGCGTCCGGGAAGAAGTCAGGCACCGGGAAAGGAGTCACGAAATGAGCATTGCGGATTACAGGATCGAGAAGATGTTTGACCTCAGCGAGACGATCGCGGCGGATCTCTTCCGCGGCGCGGTCTATCCCTGGGAGGTCCTTCCCAATATCAAGGACTTCATCATCGCGCTCGGAAAGACACTGCCGGAAGAGATCTATGAGAAGCGCGGCGAGGACATCTGGGTGGCAAGGAGCGCCAAGGTGTTTGACAGCGCCTATATCGGCGGTCCCTGCATCATCGACGAGAACGCGGAGATCCGCCAGTGCGCCTTCATCCGCGGCAGCGCGATCGTCGGCAAGGGCACGGTCGTCGGCAACTCCACCGAGCTGAAGAACGTCGTGCTCTTCAACAAGGTCGAGGTCCCGCACTATAATTATGTCGGGGACAGCATTCTCGGCTTCCACGCGCACATGGGCGCCGGCTCCATCACGTCCAACATCAAGGCGGACAAGAAGAACGTCGTCGTGAAGGACGGGGCGGAGGAGATGCCCACCGGCCTGCGCAAGATGGGCGCCATGCTGGGCGACTGGGTGGACGTCGGCTGCAACACGGTGCTGAATCCCGGCAGCGTGATCGGTCCCCGCACCAACATCTATCCCGTCTCCATGATCCGCGGCTGTGTGCCGGCGGACCACATCTATAAGGACAGAGAGCATATCGTTGCGAAAGAGCAGTGACAGTGGCTTTGGCTTCCGGCGGGAGGCCGGAAAGGAGGACCGGATGAAAGAAGACGTGAAACGCAGTATTGAAGCTGCCCGCGCCGTTACGGATTTTGTCCCCGAAATCGCGATCGTGCTGGGATCAGGACTGGGCAGCATCGCGGACCGGATCGAGACGGTCTGCGAGATCTCCTACAAGGATCTGCCGGGATTCCCCGTATCCACGGCACCCGGACACGCAGGCCGCTTCATCATGGGCTATCTGGAAGGCGTCCCGGTGATCTGCATGAAGGGGCGCATCCACTACTACGAGGGGTGGTCGCCCGAGCAGGTCGTCATGCCCGTCCGCGTGATGGCGGGGCTCGGGGCACAGACCCTGATCGTCACCAACGCCTCCGGCGGGATCCGCGCGGACTACCGCGTCGGCAGCATCGCCATGATCACGGACCACATCGCCCTTTTCTGCGAGAATCCGCTGATCGGGCCCAACGATGACGAGGAGGGCGTGCGCTTCCCGGATATGACGGAAGCTTATGACCGGGAGCTGCAGGACGTGCTCAGAAGCGCCGCCGCGGAGGAAGGCATCACGCTGGAGACCGGCGTCTATATCTACCTCACCGGTCCCTCCTTTGAGACGCCGGCGGAGATCCGCATGTGCAGGACGCTGGGCGCGGACCTGGTCGGCATGAGCACCGTGCCGGAAGTCATCGCCGCCCGCCACATCGGCATGCGCGTCTGCGGCCTCTCCATGGTCGCCAATATGGCGGCGGGCATCGCGCCGCACAAGCTGACGGAGCAGGAGGTCCTGGAGGCCGGCGAGCAGGCCGGTCCGGTCATGGTCCGGCTCCTGACCCGCGCCGTGAGGATGATGGGACAGAAATGACCCTGAACCGCTGCATTTTCGGGAGAATGTGACGGGAGGACAGATATGAAGACCAGATTCTATAACGCAAGGATCCTGACGATGGAGGAAGACCGGGACGTCTTCTCCGGGGAGGTCCATATCGACGGAGAGAGGATCGTGTATGTCGGACCGGCCCGGGAGGTTCCGGAGGACAGCTGCTTCGACAGAGAGATCGACTGCCGCGGCGACCTCCTCATGCCGGGCTTCAAAAACGCGCACACGCACTCGGCCATGACCTTCCTGCGCTCCAACGCGGACGACCTGCCGCTGCAGACATGGCTCACCGAGCAGGTCTACCCTTATGAGGCGAAGCTGACCCCGGAGGACATCTACACGCTCACGAAGCTCGCGAATATGGAATATCTCACGAGCGGGATCACGGCCGTGATGGATATGTACCTGGCGCCGTTCGAGACCGCGCAGGCCTGCCTGGAGACGGGCATGCGCTGCGTGCAGGTCGGCGGCATGAGCGTTTTCAACCAGTCCCCGGAACTTCTGGAGAAGTGGTACAAGGAGATCAACGGAAAGGATCCGCTCAATTCCTTCCGCATCGGGTTTCATGCGGAATACACCATCAACCAGGAACTCCTGGAAGCCGTCGCGGACCTGTCCGAGCGCTATCAGGCGCCTGTCTACACGCACTGCGAGGAGACGGAGTTCGAGACGGAGGACTGCATCTCCCGCACCGGCATGACGCCGCTTGAATATCTCGTGTCCAGAGGCGTCTTCGAGCACGGCGGCGCCTGCTACCACATGGTCTGCGCCGGCGAGAAAGACATGGAGCTGATGCAGGCGTACGGGATCGGCGCCGTGACCAACCCGGGGTCCAACACCAAACTGGCCAGCGGGATCGCGCCGCTCACGGACTTCGTCGAGCGGGGGATCACTGTTGGGATCGGCACGGACGGCCCCGCGAGCAACAACTGCCTCGACATGTTCCGGGAGATGTTCCTGGCGGCCGGGTTGCAGAAGCTGCGCCTGAAGGACGCGTCGGCGATGCCGGCGAGGGAGGTCCTGCGCATGGCCACGGTCGGCGGCGCGAAGATCATGGGACTTTCCGACTGCGACGTCCTGGCGCCCGGCAAGCTGGCCGATATGATCATGCTGGACCTGTACCAGCCGAACATGCAGCCCATCCACGCCATCCCGGAGAACATCGTCTACAGCGGCTCCAAGAGCAATGTCCGCATGACGATGATCCACGGCAGGATCCTCTATGACCGCCTGAACGGCACGGAGCGCTATCACATCGGCACGGAACCGCAGCAGCTCTACGAGGAGAGCCGGCGGATCTGCGAGAGGATCTTCGCGTGAACAGTACGATGGCATTTATAACCGTTCTTCTGGGCATCCTCGCGGCCACGGTGCTGCTGGGCATACGGCAGAGAAGCAGGGACGCGGCGGCGCTGGAGACGGCGCTGCGGGAGCAGTACGGGCATCGCCCCGTCCGGCCGGTCCCGGCGGACCGCCTGCAGAGACTCCGCGCGCTGTCAGAGGAATACAGAAGCCAGGAATATGATGCCTCCGGGGACCTGCGGGAGATCGATGAGATCACCTGGAACGACCTGGAGGCGGACCGCCTCTTCGCGGACCTGGACACCTGCAGGAGCGACGCCGGGGAATGGTTCCTGTACCGGCTGCTCCGCAGGCCCGCCCTCTCCGGGACGCAGCAGGCGTTCGCGGAAGAGGATATCGCCGTCTGGGAGGAGCACCCGGAGCTGCGCCTCGAAGTGCAGAAGGCGCTCAGCCGGGCAGGCCATGACGGGACTTTCGACGCGGTGCAGGCGGAGCGGATGCTGCTCGAAGGCGGGGAGATCTCCCTTCCGGCGCAGATCGCCGCTCTGGCGCTGCCTTTTGCCGCGCTTGCGGTCATGTGCGTGCACACACAGGCCGGTCTCCTGATGCTGCTGGCTGTGCTCGCTTACAATATCGTGAGCTATTTCCGCGCGCGCAGTGCGATCGGGGAACCGCTCGGGATGATCCAGACCATGCTGCGGCTGGCGGCCGCCGCGGACCGGATCCCGGATCTGCGGGGGACTCCACACGAGGCGGGGAGAGCTGCCATGGCCGCCTCCGCCGGGAAGATCTCCGGGACCCTGAGGGGGAGCCGGCTCCTTCTGCGGGAGGCGGGAGATCCCCTGCGCGCCCCGCTCGACTATCTCTGCATGCTGCTGCACCCGGACCTGATCGTCTACGCGCTCATCCGGAAACAGGCCGGCGGCCTCGTAGAGGAGACGCGCGCGCTGTACAGAGAGACCGGCAGGCTGGATGCGTCGATCGCCGTCGCGTCCTGGAGGCGGACGCTGTCTGTCTGGTGTGAGCCGGTCCTCACGGAGGAGCCCGCGGCGGAGAGAGGGGCTGCCGCTGCAGAGCAGCCTGTATACGCTGTAAAGGGACTGATCCATCCCCTGCTGGAGGCGCCGGTCGGCAACGACCTGGAGACCTCCCGTCCGATTCTGGTCACCGGATCGAACGCATCGGGCAAATCCACCTTCCTGAAAGCCGCCGCATATGCCGCGCTGCTGGCACAGACCGTCCGGACGGTGCCGGCTTCGGAATACGCGGCGCCGCCGCTGCGCGTCTGCACGTCCATGGCGCTGCGCGACAGCCTGCAGGAGGGGGAGAGCTACTACATCGTCGAGATCCGGTCCCTGAAGAGGATCCTGGACGCGGCGGAGGCCGGTTCCGGACAGCCGCGGATCCTCTGCTGCATCGACGAGGTCCTGCGCGGGACCGGGACGGTGGAGCGCATCGCGGCCTCCTCGGAGATCCTGCTGGAGCTGGCCCGCAGGGGCGTGCTCTGCATGGCGGCGACCCATGACGGGGAACTGACGTCGCTTCTTGACGGCACTTACGACAATTACCATTTCGGGGAGCAGTTCGACGGCGGGGACGTCCGGTTCACCTACCGGATCGAAAAGGGACCGTCGCGCTCCCAGAATGCCATCCGCCTTCTGGGCGAGCTCTCCTATGACCGCGGGATCGTGGAAAGGGCACGGAAACGCGCGGATACATTTCTCAAGGAGGGAATATGGCGCTGAACACACAGCTGAAAAATGTGCGCCTGTACTCCGACGGCAGCGCCCGGGGGAACCCGGACGGGCCGGGAGGATACGGGACGATCCTGCAGTACACGGACAGCCGCGGCACACTGCATGAGAAGGAGTTCGCGGAAGGATTTCCGAAGACCACGAACAACAGGATGGAACTGATGGGCGTGATCACCGGGCTGGAAGCGCTGCGGATCCCCTGCCACGTCGATGTGTACTCGGATTCGAAGTACGTCATCAGCGCCTTCAACGAGAACTGGATCGGCAGCTGGCAGAAGAACGGCTGGAAGACCGCCGGGAAGCAGCCGGTCAGGAACCGCGAACTGTGGGAGCGCCTGCTGGCGGCGATGGAGCCGCACGAGGTCGTCTTCCACTGGGTCAAGGGGCACAACGGACATCCGGAGAACGAGCGCTGCGACAGGCTCGCGACGGGTGCCGCCGACCGCTGCGGAAAGGAGTCAGAGTGAACGGGTCTGAGTACTGCACGATGAAGGTCCGCTATCACGCGGACATCGAGAGACTGTCGTACCTGGAAGGCAAGGGCGACTGGATCGACCTGCGGTGCGCGGAGGACGTGCACCTGCAGGCGGGAGAGATGCGGCTCATCAGCCTCGGCATCTCCGTACAGGTGCCGCAGGGCTACGAGATGATCATCGCGCCCCGCAGCAGCACCTTCCGGAAGTACGGGATCCTGCAGGCCAACAGCATCGGCGTCATCGACGAGAGCTACTGCGGGGACGGGGACATCCTGATGTTCCCCGCGTACGCCACCAGAGAGTGCACGATCCGGCGCGGCGACCGGATCTGCCAGTTCCGGCTCTTCCGGCACCAGCCGGCGATCCGCTTCGAGGAGACGGACCGGCTCGGCAATGAGGACCGCGGAGGCTTCGGCTCCACGGGGACGGCCTGAGCCGGACATACAGGAAGATTTTAACCAGCATCATCACCATAAACGGAGGAAACTATGAAGATCAGGACCAGATACGCCCCAAGCCCCACAGGCCGCATGCACGTCGGCAATCTGCGCACGGCGCTGTACGCGTTTTTGATCGCGAAGCATGAAGGCGGCGATTTCATCCTCAGGATCGAGGATACGGACCAGCAGCGGCAGGTGGAAGGCGCGGTGGACATCATCAACCGCACACTGGCTGCCACGGGGCTGATCCCGGACGAGAGCCCTTCCCTGGGCGGGCCCGTGGGACCCTATGTACAGAGCGAGCGCGTGCGCAGCGGCATCTACCGCGAATACGCGCAGCAGCTGATCGACAAGGGAGAGGCGTACTGCTGCTTCTGCACGCCTGAGAGACTTTCCACGCTCACGCAGGTCGTGGACGGCAAGGAGATCAACGTCTACGATAAGCACTGCCTGTCCCTCTCGAAGGAGGAGGTGGAGGAGAAGATCGCCGCGGGCATGCCCTACGTGATCCGCCAGAACAACCCCCGCACCGGCACCACGACCTTCCACGATGAGCTCTACGGGGACATCACCGTGGAGAACGCGGAGCTGGACGACATGATCCTGATCAAATCGGACGGTTTCCCCACCTACAATTTCGCGAACGTGGTGGACGACCACCTCATGGGCATCACCCATGTCGTGCGCGGCAACGAATATATTTCCTCCTCGCCCAAGTACAACCGCCTCTACGAGGCCTTCGGCTGGGAAGTGCCGGCCTATATCCACTGCCCGCTCATCACGGACGAGGAGCACCACAAGCTCAGCAAGAGGAGCGGACACTCCTCCTACGAGGACCTGATCGAGCAGGGCTTCCTCTCCGAGGCGGTCGTCAACTTCGTGACGCTTCTGGGATGGTCCCCGGACAGCGACAGGGAGATCTTCAGCCTCCAGGAGCTGATCGAGTGCTTCGACTATCACCGGATCGGCCGGTCCCCGGCGGTCTTCGACTACACGAAGCTGCGCTGGATGAACGGGGAGTACATGAAGGCGATGGACCCCGACCGCTTCTTTGAGACGTCGGAGGGATGGCTCCGCAAGGCGATCACGAAGGATCTGGACCTGCGGACGATCTCCGAGATGGTCAGGACCCGCATCGAGGTCTGGCAGGATATCCCGGAGATGGTCTCCTTCTTCGAGGCGCTGCCCGACTACGACACCTCGCTCTATGTCCACAAGAAGATGAAGACGTCCCCGGAATCCGCCCTGCAGGTCCTCACGGAAGTGCTGCCGGTGCTGGAGGCGCAGGAGGACTATTCCAATGACGCGCTCTTCGCGTCCCTGAAGCAGTTCATCACCGACAAGGGCTACAAGAACGGCTACGTGCTGTGGCCGCTCCGGATCGCTGTCTCCGGCAGGCAGGTCACGCCCGCCGGCGCCACGGAGATCATGGAGATCCTCGGAAAAGAGGAGACGCTCGCGAGGATCCGGGACGGCATCGCCCGCCTCGGGAAGGAGCAGCACTGAATCCTGTCAGAATGACACCGCAGCAGACCGCTGCGGTGCGGCACGGCGCCGGGCCCTGCGAGGTGATCGCGGGGCCCGGCAGCGGCAAGACGACCGTTCTGGTAAACCGCGTGCGCTTCCTGATCGGGGAACGCCGCGCCGATCCCTCACAGATCCTTGTTCTCACATTCACGCGGGCCGCCGCAGCCGTGATGCGCAGCAGGTTCGCGTCCTTGTCATGTCATGCGGACAGTGTCACGTTCAGCACCTTTCACGCTCTCTTCATCGCGATCCTGAAGGACCGCGTCCCCGGGATCCGGGTGATACCGGACCTGCAGCGCCGCCGTTTTCTGCAGCGCGCGCTGGAGGACTTTTTTCCGTACGCTTCTCTGAGACCTGATCCGGAGACGCTGACGGCCTGGATGACCGCCAGGATCGCCGGCGGAGAGGCGGCGGAGGAGCCCGCGTTTGAGGAGATCCTGTCACAGTACCGGAGATATCTGGAGGACGAGGGACTGGTGGACCTGGACGAGGCCGCCGGCATGTGCACCCGGATCCTGCGGCGGGAGCCGGAACTGCTCCGCAGATGGCAGGCCAGGTGGACCTATTTCCTGGTGGATGAATTCCAGGACATCAATGCGCCGCAGTACCGGATGCTGCTCCTGCTGGCCGGGGAGGCCTGCAACGTGTTCGCCGTGGGGGACGACGACCAGTCGATCTACGGGTTCCGGGGCAGCAGCCCGCTCTTCATGCAGCGGTTCCCGGAGGAGCATCCCGGGTGCAGGAAGTATTATCTCACGGTCAATTACCGGAGCAGGGAGGAGATCGTGCGGGCTTCCGCCGCCGTGATCGCCCGGAACCGGGAGCGGATCCCAAAGGAGCTGCGCGCGGACCCCGGCAGAGCCGCGGCGGCCGGAAAGGCAGGAGCTGTGCAGATCCTGGGCACCCCCTCCGAACGGGCACAGGAGGAGGCGGTCCTGCGGATCCTGCGGGACGTGCGGCCGTCCGGGGACGGATCTGCGCCGGCAGCACTGATCGTGCGCACGCACGGCCAGATCACCCGCTGGGCGGGCCTGCTCCGGGCACACGGCATCCCCTGTCTCGCACCGGAGGAGAACAACGGCAGACAGGAGCGGCGGCGGATGGAGATCGCCGGCGACATAGCGGCCTACGCGCGGTGCGCCGCGCGGATCACGGAAGGCGCGGAGAGGAAGGATCTTCTGCGGATCCTGAACCGCCCGGACCGGAGCCTCGGCAGGGAGATCCTGCCGGATCCTGTCTGCAGTGCGGCGCAGATCCTGTCCGGCTGCGGCGGAAGGCGGGGCACGCGCGGCGCTGTGCAGGCCTTCCTGCGGGACCTGCGGGATCTGCGGCAGATGCGGCAGAGCGGCGACCGGGCTTTCCTCCGGTATCTCTTCGGGCCGGTCGGGTACAGGGCGGACCTGCTGGGCAGATATCCTTCGGAGCAGGAGGAGATCCGGGCCTGGCTGGACCGTCTGTGCGAAGCCTCCGGCAGGGAGGGATGGCACATGACCCTCCGGTCCCTTTACAGCGGGATGGGGGAGACGGAGCAGGCGCGGCAGCCCGCGGACCCGCTGGTCGAACTGTGCACGATGCACGCCTGCAAAGGAAGGGAGTTCGACACCGTGATCCTGCCGGAGCTGAACGAAGGCATCCTGCCCTCCAGGCGCGCGGGGCGGGAGGCGGAGATCGAAGAGGAGCGCCGGCTCTTCTACGTCGCCATGACGAGAGCCCGGTCACGCCTGGCGATCCTGTACACGGCAGGGAGTCCCGGCAATCCGCGCATGCCCTCCCGGTTTCTGGAACCGCTGGGGGAACGCATCCGCTTTTCAGAGGATAGCCGGTATGCTATAATGAAATGTCAGGCAGGAGAGAGAAATACGCAGAAGTGAGGAGGGAGCATGCGCCATACATTCCATACAGAACCCGCACACGCGATCACGCCCGGTGTCACAGTGCTCCGCGACGGGGCGATCTTCGGGGTCGTTTTCTGCGACGGGGCGCGGCACGGCGTGATCCTGTACCATCTCCCCGACGGAGAGGAGACCCGGATCGAGCTGACGGACGAGCACCGGTTCGGGAGCCTGTACTCCGTGAAGGTGTCCGGTCTGCGCACCGGCGAGTGGGGGTACCGCTATTTCAGCGGTGACCGCACGTTTGAGGACCCCTACGCGAGAGGTTTCGTATCGATCGGGGACGGCAGCGGGAAGCTGCGCGTCTGCAGATTCTATCACGCGCCGGAGGATATCCTGCCCGTCTACAGCCCGAAGGAGCTTCCGGCCTGGCAGGACCAGTTCCTTTACTGCCTGCATGTCCGGGGATTCACGATGGATCCCGCCGCAGGCGTCCGGCATCCCGGGACGTTCTCCGGTGTCGCGGAGAAGATCCCCTACCTGCAGTCGCTTGGCGTGACCGGCGTGGAGCTGATGCCGGTCTATGAGCCGCGCCTTCCCGAACAGCCCGCCGGCAGGTCCTACGAAGTCGACCGGTTCGGCAGGCCGCGCCGGAGAGAGGACAAGGACCCCTACTGGTGGTACGGGGAAGGATACTATTTCGCGCTGCGCGAGAGCTACGGGTCGGAGGACCCGCAGAAGGAATTCGCGGAGATGGTGGAGGCACTGCACGGGGCGGGGATCCGCGTCTTCCTGCAGATGAGCTTCCCCGGGACGGTGAGCGCCCACACGCAGTGCGACGCGCTCCGGTTCTATGTGACACATTACGGGATCGACGGATTCCGGCTGCTGGGCAGCGTGACGGCCCTGCACGCCATCGTCTCGGATCCGCTTCTCTCGGATACGGCGATCCTTTACAGGGAGTTCCCCTACGGGGAGATCCGCAGGATCAATGCGGACAATCCGTGGAGCGGCGCTCCCAGGACCGGCAACCTGGCCGAGTACAGAAACGATTTCAGCAGGCTGGTGCGGCGCTTCGTCAAGAGCGACGACTACTGCATGCCCGCGTTCGCCGAGGCGTTCACGGATGTGGAGACCGGGCACGGCAATATCCGTTACATCTGCGGGTCGGACGGCTTCACGCTCCGGGACCTCGTCTCTTATAACGAGAAGCACAACGAGCGCAACGGGGAGGACAACCGCGACGGCGAGAACGAGAACTTCAGCTGGAACTGCGGGGAGGAAGGCGAGTCGAAGGATCCCGAGGTCCTGCGGCTGCGCCGCAGGCAGGCGAGGAACTTCCTGACGATCCTGTTCCTGTCCCAGGGAACGCCGCTCCTCTCCATGGGCGACGAGCGGTGGAACACGCGCAGGGGCAACAACAATCCCTACTGCTGCGATGACGCGGACGGCTGGATGAACTGGGGCCCGGAGGACGGGGCAGAGGAAGTGCTGCAGTTCGTGAAGGCACTTTCGGCCTTCCGCTCGGCCCACCCGGTCCTGCGCAGGCGGGCGGCGTTCAAGGGGACGGACGACCGCAGCTGCGGCTACCCGGACCTGTCGCTGCACGGCGCGGAGGCCTGGCGCCCCGAGATCGGCAATTTCGCCCACACGCTCGGCTGGCTGCTCCGGGAGGACCTTCCGGAAGAGGCGGACCGCCGGGAACAGGCCCCGCAGCTTCTTTACATTGGAATCAACACCTACTGGGAGCCCCGCAGGCTGGCCCTTCCGAGACCGCCCAAAGGGACCGCCTGGGATATCGTGATCAACACGGACGATGAGCGCGGATTCCTGCCGGGGATCAATACCCTCCGGGACAGCACGGAGATCCTTCTCGCGCCCCGCAGCATCGTCGTCCTGAAACTGACGCCGGTGCGCACGCATACGGCGGGCAGGAGGCACCTGTGGGACGACCACGCGCCGTTCCTCAACGGCAGGAAGACCCATATCGACATGCGCCAGCTCAGTCCGAGGATCAAGGAGCGCCTCTACAGGCTCCGCTGAACAGGGAGGGGGAAATGAGCCGCAAGAAGAAAGCACCCGTGACGCTTACGAACTTCACGGGACACCTGCAGACCGTTCTGCACCACAAATACCTGGTGCTGAAGGGATGCTGGGCGGTGGGGCTCTACCGCCAGGGACTCCTGCACGACCTGTCGAAGTTCTCTCCGACGGAATTTATGGTGGGGGCCAGATATTTCCAGGGCAACAGAAGCCCCAACAATGCCGAGCGGGAGGACCTGGGCTATTCCGCCTCCTGGCTCCACCACAAAGGCAGGAACCGGCACCACTTCGAATACTGGATGGATTACAACCTGCACGCGAAGGAAGGCGAACAGATGGTGATCCCGGTGAGGATGCCCGGACGATATGTCGTGGAGATGCTGATGGACCGCATCGCGGCCTCCAAGGTATACCGGGGCAGCGAATATACGGACGCGGATCCGCTGCGCTACTACAAGACCGGAAAGGTGGAGGGATTCATGCATCCGGACACCGAGGAACTGCTGGAACAGCTCCTGGTGATGCTCGCGCAGGAGGGAGAAGAGAAGACGTTCGCCTATGTGCGGCGTCATCTACACAAGTGACTTACGTATGATCACTGCAGAACAGGCAAGACGTTTCCGGTCCGCCCTGGACCGGATCCTGCTGGAGGAAGAGCGGGAGCGGCACGGCATCGGCATGCAGAAAGAGAAGACCGTGCACGCAGTCCTCAAATATTTCGAGAATCCGGACGAGGACAGCCATGAGATCCCGATCGCAGGGCATATCGCCGATATCTACGACGGACATCGCGTGACGGAGATCCAGACGGCGAATCTGGGCGCCATCCGGGACAAGCTGGACACCCTGCTGCCGCTGTGTCCTGTGCGGGTCGTGCACCCGATCCCGCACAGGAAGTGGGTCTCCTGGATCGACCCCGGAACAGGGGAAGTCGGAAAGAAGAACCGCTCCCCTGTGGTCGGGAGCTTTTTTTCTGCGTTCAGGGAGCTGTACAGGATCAGCAGTTATCTGGAGCACCCGAACCTGGAGATCGAGCTGCTGCTTCTGGACCTGGAGGAGTACCGCCTGCAGGACGGCTGGGGGAGGGACGGCAAGAGAGGCTCACACCGCTTCGACCGCCTGCCGGTGTCGCTGGAGGGACAGATGCTGCTGACGCAGCCGCGGGACTACCTCCAGTTCATCCCGCTGGACCTGGAGGAACCTTTTACAGCCGCGGAACTGGCGGCGGCCTGGAAGGACAGGGGGCGCGCAGCCTCGCAGGCGGCGCTGGTCCTGCGGAGGCTCGGCGTGATCGAGCAGGTGGGCAAGCGCGGGCGGTCGTACCTGTACCGCGCGGCAGAGTGGCCGGAAGGCTGACGGACGGAGTTATACAGAGTATTTCAGAAGGGGTTCATATTGAAGGAAGAGATGAGAGCCGGCAGCGGCGCCGGCAGACGCAATGACCGGTTCACAGAGCGGGGAGAGACCTCGGACCGCGCGGAGTCGCTGCGGCAGGAGGAGTACCTGCAGAGAGCCGCGCAGGAAGTCGCGGACCTGGAGCAGGAGATCGGCAGGAGACCGACCTGCTGTGTCACCACGTTCGGGTGCCAGATGAACGCGCGCGATTCCGAGAAGCTGCTCGGGATCCTGAGAAGGGCCGGCTACGCCATTTCGGAATCAGAGGACGCGGATTTCGTCATCTATAATACCTGCACGGTGCGGGACAATGCGGACCAGCGGGTCTTCGGACGTCTCGGGAGGCTCAGCCACTACAAGAAGAGCAATCCGCACATGAAGATCGCCGTATGCGGCTGCATGACGCAGGAGCAGGGAAATGTGGACAGGCTCCGGAAGAGCTACCCCTACGTGGACCTGATCTTCGGAACGCACAACCTGTTCCGCTTCCCGGAGTACCTGTACCGCTGCCTGCGCGGGGAGAAGCGCATGGTGGAGCTCTGGGAGGGCACCGGCAGGATCGTCGAGACCCTGCCCGTGGAGCGCCGGTATCCGTACAAATCCGGCGTCAATATCACCTTCGGCTGCGACAATTTCTGCACCTACTGCATCGTCCCGTACGTGCGGGGCAGGGAGAGGAGCCGTTCCTCCGAAGAGATCCTGGAGGAGGTAAGGCGGCTGGCTGCGGACGGCGTGACCGAGGTCATGCTGCTGGGGCAGAACGTCAACTCCTACGGACATGACCTGCCGGGAGAGCTCTCTTTTCCCGAGCTGTGCAGGCGTGTCTGCGCGGTGGAGGGGATCCGCCGGGTCCGCTTCATGACGCCGCACCCGAAGGACTTCTCGGACGAGCTGCTGGAGGTGATCCGCGAGGAGCCGAAGATGGCGCGGCACATCCATCTGCCGATGCAGTCGGGCTCCACGGAGATCCTGCGCCGCATGAACAGGCGCTACACGAAGGAACAGTATCTGGCCCTGGCGGAGAAGATCCGGACCCGGCTGCCGGACGTGGCCATGACGACGGACATCATCGTCGGGTTCCCCGGCGAGACCCCGGCCGACGTGGAGGACACGCTGGACGTGATCCGGAGGGTCTGCTTCGACAACGCCTACACATTCATCTACTCCCCCCGCAGAGGCACGCCGGCGGCTTCCATGGAGCCTGTGCCGGAGGCACAGATCCACGAGAGCTTCGGACAGGTCCTGGCGCAGGTGCAGGCCTGTGCGCGCGAGCGCTGCAGCCGCCTTGCCGGACAGGTCCTCGAGGGACTGGTCGAGGAGCTCAACACCCAGGAGGCGGGCTATGTGACGGCGCGGCTCTCCAACAACACGCTGGTGCATCTCCCCGGCGACGCCTCCATGATCGGACAGTATCACCGGATCCGGCTCGATGAGGACCACGGCTTCTATTACTTCGGACAGATCGTCACGGAACAGGAATCAAATGGCTGAACTTTCCCCGATGATGCAGCATTATCTGCAGGTCAAAAAAGAGAATCCGGGCTGTATCGTTTTCTACCGCCTGGGAGACTTCTATGAGATGTTCTTCGAGGACGCGGAGCTCGTCTCGAGAGAACTGGAGCTGACCCTGACCGGCAAGCAGTGCGGCCTGCCGGAGCGCGCGCCGATGTGCGGCGTCCCCTACCACGCGGTCGACAGCTATCTCACGCGCCTGGTCGAAAAGGGATACCGCGTCGCCATCTGCGAACAGGTGGAGGACCCGAAGCTGGCCAAGGGCATGGTGAAGCGGGAGGTCGTGCGCATCGTCACGCCCGGCACCAACCTGGACATGGAGGCGCTGGACGAGAAGAAGGGCAATTACCTTCTCTGCGTCTGCACGTCCGGAACGTCCTACGGCATTGCCGCCTGCGACGTGACGACCGGCGAGTTCCTGGTCACGGAGGCCGCGGAGCTGACGAAGCTGCGGGACGAGATCCAACGCCTGCAGCCCTCGGAGATCCTCTGCGAGGAGTCGCTCCTGATGAGCGGCCTGGACATCGCGGAACTGCGGGACAGGCAGGGGATCGTCTTCACGACGATCGACCCGCACTTCTACGACGAGTCCGCAAAGACCCTCCTGCTGAAACATTTCCGCGTCTCCTCGACGCTGGCGCTCGGGATCGACACCCTGCCCGCCGGGACAGGTGCGGCGGGAGCGCTCCTGCGCTATCTCTATGAGACGCAGAAGAACGCGCTCTCCAATATCACGGCGATCACGGCCTACGCGTCCGGCAAGTACATGCTGCTGGACAGCGCGACACGCCGCAACCTGGAGCTCACCGCCACCATGCGGGACAAGCAGAAGCGGGGCTCCCTCCTCTGGGTGCTCGACAGGACCTGCACGGCGATGGGGGCGCGGATGCTGCGCCGGTTCATCGAGCAGCCGCTGATCGAGAAGGAGCAGGTCCTGCAGCGGCTCGACGCCGTGGAGACCCTGTGCGCGAACAGCGTGGACCGGGACGAACTGCGGGAATACCTGCAGCCCGTCTACGACCTGGAGCGCCTCATGACCAAGGTCAGCTATCAGTCGGCCAACGCGAGGGACCTGATCGCCCTCCGGGACTCCCTGCGGATGGCGGCGCCGATCCGGGCGCTCCTGTCCCAGTGGACGGAAGGCGCGCTCGGGGAGATCGGGCGGCAGATCGGGGATCACGCGGAGCTGGTCTCCCTGCTGGACCGCGCGATCGTGGAGGAGCCGCCCCTGCAGCTGCGGGAGGGCGGCATCATCCGGACCGGCTTCGACGAGGACGTCGACCGCTACCGGGCGGCGCGCACCGAGGGCCGGAAGTGGCTGATGGACCTGGAGCGCGAGGACCAGGAGCGCACCGGCATCCGGAACCTGAAGATCAAGTACAACAAGGTGTTCGGGTATTACTTCGACGTCACGAATTCCTTCAAGGACCTGGTCCCGCCCGACTACATCCGCAAGCAGACGCTGGTCGGCTCGGAGCGGTACACGACGCCGAAGCTCAAGGAGCTGGAGGACACGATCCTCGGTGCGGAGGACCGCCTCTGCACCAGGGAATACGATCTGTTCTGCGCGATCCGCGACCGGATCGCGGACATGATCCCCGCGATCCAGGAGACGGCGAAGGCGCTGGCCATGCTGGACGCTTTCTGCAGCCTCTCCGTCGTCGCGGAGAGAAACCATTACGTGCGCCCTTCCATCAACGACAAGGGCGTGATCCGGATCCGGGACGGCCGGCATCCGGTCGTCGAGCAGATGCAGAACGGGGATTTCATCCCGAACGACACGCTGCTGGACGGGAAGAAGAACCTGATCAGCGTGATCACCGGCCCGAACATGGCCGGCAAGTCCACCTATATGCGGCAGGTCGCCCTGATCAGCCTGATGGCGCAGATCGGCAGCTTCGTCCCCGCCGCGTCGGCGGACCTCTGCATCGTGGACCGGATCTTCACGCGCGTCGGTGCCTCCGACGACCTGGCCAGCGGGCAGAGCACCTTCATGGTCGAGATGAACGAGGTCGCGAACATTCTCCGCAACGCCACGTCGGAGAGCCTGCTGATCCTGGACGAGATCG
>DFIR01000028.1 GCA_002372815.1 Lachnospiraceae bacterium UBA3692 | reverse complement strand
GGTACCGGTATCATCGCCGGCGGCCCGGCCCGTACAGTCTGTGAACTGGCCGGCATCAAGAACATCCGTACCAAGTCCCTCGGTTCCAACAACAAGCAGAATGTTGTTCTGGCGACAATCAACGGTCTTAGCCAGCTGAAGGTCCCGGAGGAAGTTGCAGCCCGCCGCGGAAAGAGCACGCAGGATCTGCGGGGCTGAGAACACGCCTGAAAGGAGAATCGAATGTCTACAGAAGTCAAAAAGCTGAAGATCACTCTGGTGCGCAGCACCATCGGCGCTGTTCCCAAGAACAGAAAGATCGTGGAGTCCATGGGCTTCAAGAAGCTGAACAGCTATGTGATCCTTCCTGACAACGCCGCAACCAGAGGACAGATCCGCCAGATCTCCCACATGGTCAAAGTGGAAGAACTGGACTGAGAGGGGAGGTCACGGTATGAATTTATCCAACTTAAAGCCTGCTGAGGGCTCCAAGCACAACGATTTCAGAAGAGGCCGCGGCCACGCCAGCGGCAACGGCAAGACCGCGGGCTTCGGCCACAAGGGCCAGAAGGCCAGAAGCGGCAGACCGAGAGCCGGTTTCGAAGGCGGCCAGATGCCTCTGTACAGAAGACTCCCTAAGAGAGGCTTCAACAACTACAACCACAAAGAGATCGTCGCAATCGACATTGCTGTTCTCGAGAGATTTGAGGACGGTGCGACCGTGGATGTGCAGGCTCTCAAAGAGATGGGCATCATCAAGGAGTCCCTTGACGGTGTGAAGATCATCGGCAACGCAGATCTTTCCAAGAAGCTCAACGTGAAGGTCGACGCCTACAGCGCAGGTGCCAAGGCCAAGATCGAAGCGGCGGGCGGTACAGCAGAAGTAGCGGAGTGATCCCGAAAGCGGCACAGAAAGGTCTGTTATGCTTGAGTCTGTAAAGAACGTTTTTAAAGTAAAAGAGATCAGGACGAAGCTGCTTTTTACATTCCTTATGCTGATCGTGATCAGGTTCGGGTGCCAGCTTCCCGTACCGGGCGTTGACAGGAACTATTTCGCCGAGTGGTTCAAGGCGCAGACCGGAGATGCTTTCAGCTTCTTCGACGCCTTCACCGGCGGTTCCTTCCTGAACATGTCCCTGCTGGCACTGAACATCACGCCCTATATCACATCGTCGATCATCATCCAGCTGCTCACGATCGCCATCCCGAAGCTCGAAGAGCTGCAGCGGGAAGGCGAAGAGGGCCGGAAGATCATGACCACGATCACGAGGTATGTGACGGTCGCGCTCGCGCTTCTTGAATCCGCGGCGATGGCCATCGGCTTCGGACGTCAGGGTCTGCTGGAAGAGTACAACGCGATGAACGTGATCCTCGTGATCGCAACGCTCACCGCCGGCAGTGCCTTCCTGATGTGGATCGGCGAGCAGATCACCGTGCACGGCATCGGAAACGGCATTTCCATCGTCCTGATCATCAACATCATCTCCAGGATGCCGCAGGAGATCACGGCGCTGTTCAGACAGTTCGTCGGTCAGGCGGAATCTGTGGCGATGAAAGCAGTGATCGCACTGCTGATCGTCGCGATCCTGGTAGGTATGGTCGTGCTGGTCATCCTCCTCAACGATGCGGAGAGAAGGATCCCTGTGCAGTACGCACAGAAGATCCAGGGTCGCCGTCTCGTCGGCGGCGCGAACAGCGTCATCCCGATGAAGGTGAACACCGCCGGCGTCATGCCGATCATCTTCGCCTCCTCGCTGATGGAGTTCCCGGTGATCATTTCCCGTCTGGCCGGTTATTCCGGAACGGGCGTGTGGAATGAGATCCTCCTGTACCTGAGCTCCAGCTCCTGGTGCAATCCGGCACAGATCAAATATACGCTGGGTCTTCTGGTGTATATCGCGTTGCTGATCTTCTTCGCGTATTTCTACACCTCGATCACCTTCAACCCGATCGAGATCGCGGACAACCTGAAGAAGCGCGGCGGCTTCATCCCGGGCATCCGTCCCGGCAGACCTACGATTGAATATCTGAACAGGATCCTGAAGTACATCATCTTCATCGGTGCTGTCGGCCTGACGATCGTGGGCGTGCTGCCCTTCATCTTCCGGGGCGTGTTCAACGCTTCCGTGTCGTTCGGCGGCACATCGCTGATCATCGTGGTCAGCGTCGTCGTGGAGACGATCAAGCAGGTCGAATCCATGATGATGGTCAGAAACTACAAAGGCTTCCTCAACAGCTGAGGGATCCTGCGGTCACAGACTTACATTCCGGGGGCGGGCGCGCATGCGGGGCCGTCTCCGGATTTGGCGACCTGCAGGCAGGTGGCCTCGGACCGCAGACATCCGGCAGGAACAGGCAGTTATTTTGAAAGGATCGGAGGATTCTATGAAGATCGTTATGCTCGGAGCGCCCGGTGCCGGTAAGGGCACGCAGGCCGATATGATCGCCCAGAAGTACGATATCCCGCATATCTCCACCGGAGACATCTTCCGCGCCAACCTCAAGAACGGCACGGAGCTCGGCCTGAAGGCCAAGACCTACATGGATGCCGGACAGCTCGTCCCGGACGAGCTCACCTGTGACCTGGTCGTGGACCGCATCGCACAGGATGACTGCGCGAAGGGTTACATTCTCGACGGATTCCCGCGCACGATCCCGCAGGCCGAGTTCTTCACCGCTGCGCTTGCGGCGAGGAACGAGCGCGTGGACTACGCGATCGATGTGGAAGTGCCGGATGAGAACATCGTGAACCGCATGAGCGGACGCAGAGCCTGCCCCGCCTGCGGCGCGACGTACCACATGGTCTACATTCCCCCGAAGCAGGAAGGCGTCTGCGACAACTGCGGCGCGGCCCTGATCCAGAGGAACGACGACAAGCCGGAGACCGTGCTCAACAGACTGAAGGTCTATCACGACCAGACCCAGCCCCTGATCGATTACTACACGGAGATGGGTGTCCTGAAGGGCGTCGACGGCACGAAGGATATGAAGGAAGTTTTTGCGGATATTGTGAAGATCTTGGAGGACTGAGCGTGTCGAAAGCAGATGTGATCGAACTGGAAGGCGTTGTTATTGAGAAACTGCCCAACACGATGTTTCGTGTGCGCCTGGAGAATGGCGTCGTGATCCTGGCGCATATCAGCGGCAAGCTTCGTCAGAACTTCATCCGGATCCTCCCCGGCGACAAGGTCAAGCTGGAGATGTCCACCTACGACCTGACCAAGGGAAGGATCGTCTGGAGAGACAAGTGAGCACCGCCTCACAGGGAGACGAACAGTGCCTATCCCTGACGCAGATCACACAAAATTTGTTTCAAAAATATTTGCGTCAGTCATAACAGTGTGCTATAATCTTTTGGTCTGCGAGCAGACCTGTGCTATGAGTAGAGGGGGTAACTCTGCTCATTTGCGCATGCATGGAATGACCCGCCTGCACCTGCCGCAGCCACTAGATCATGTAGTATTTTCAGCAGAAAGGAGAGGACGATGAAGGTTAGAGCTTCCGTGAAGCCCATGTGTGACAAGTGCAAAGTCATCAAGCGCAAGGGTACGATCCGGATCATCTGCGAAAATCCGAAGCACAAACAGAGACAGGGTTGAGAAGAGAGCCATTGGCCTACTCTTTGATACCACCCGTGTCCCGTTTCGGAACGCAGTGGAAAGACCGGCATAACGCCGGTTGGGCAGTGATTTCTGCCCCAGTCAATCAGTAAGTGCGTTTATAACGTCACACATGAGCATTTTTAGAAGGAGATAAACGAAATGGCTCGTATTGCAGGTGTTGATTTACCCAGAGACAAGCGCGTTGAGATCGGCCTGACCAGCATCTACGGCATCGGACGTACCAGTGCGACCGCGATCGTGGAGAAGGCGGGCGTGAATCCCGATACCCGCTGCAGAGATCTCACCAATGAAGAAGTGCAGAAGCTCAGCGAAGTGATCGCTGAAGAGTATATGGTCGAAGGTGACCTCCGCCGTGAGATCGCCATGAACATCAAGCGTCTCAGCGAGATCGGCTGCTACAGAGGCATCCGTCACAGAAGAGGCCTTCCTGTCCGCGGCCAGCACACCAAGAACAATGCCCGTACCCGTAAGGGCCCGAAGAAGACCATCGCGAACAAGAAGAAATGAGTAAATTGGCCTGGCGGCCAATTAACTCAAGAAGCTTCGTACTTCGTACAAAGCTTCCGCTGTATTTCTTACGCCGGCAGCCTGATGCAGGGTGTGACGGCAGCATAAAGCTGGTAGCAATTTAAATTTACATATAAAAGGGAAAGAAAGTAGGTTCGTTTTATGGCAAAGCAGAATTCGGCAGCCAGAAGAAAAGCTGTCAGACGTGTCAAGAAAAACGTTGAACGCGGTCAGGCGCACATCCAGTCCTCCTTCAACAACACGATCGTTACCCTTACCGATGCGGCGGGCAACGCTCTGAGTTGGTCGAGCGCCGGCAGCCTGGGCTTCAAAGGTTCAAGGAAATCTACTCCCTACGCAGCACAGATGGCAGCGGAGACCGCTACCAAGGCTGCACAGATCCATGGCCTGAAGGCTGTTGAAGTCTTCGTCAAGGGTCCTGGTTCGGGGAGAGAGGCCGCGATCCGCGCTCTGAATGCGAATGGTCTCGAGATCATCAGCATCACGGATGTCACCCCCGTTCCGCACAACGGCTGCCGCCCGCCCAAGCGCAGGAGAGTCTGACGACAGGGCAGCGTGCGCACCGTGCTCCCGGCTTCCTTTTGGACCGGGAGCGTATGCACAGAACTGAGAGACGTTTGGATGAAGGCACTACGGTGCTGTAAACAACATATCACCTTCCTGGAAGGTGACAGAAGAAAGGAGCCGAAATGGCAGTTAACAAGACCCCTGTACTGAAGAGATGCAGATCTCTCGAACTGGATCCCACCTATCTGGGTTATACCCGTACCTCCAAGAGACAGCTGATCCGCCGCAGCCGCAAGAAGAGTGAGTATGCTCTCCAGCTGCAGGAGAAGCAGAAGGCCAAGTTCATCTATGGCGTTCTCGAGAAGCCTTTCCGCAACTACTACGAGAAGGCGGACCGCATGAAGGGCATGACCGGTGAGAACCTGATGACCATGCTCGAGAGAAGACTTGACAACGTCGTCTTCCGTATGGGTTTTGCCAAGACTCGCAGACAGGCCAGACAGATCGTCGGTCACAAGCACATCCTGGTGAACGGCAAGTGCATCAACATCCCGTCCTATCTGATCAAGGCCGGCGATGTGATCGAGGTGAAGGAAGCTTCCAAGACCTCCGCGCTGTTCAAAGGCGTTGCGGAACAGACACACGGCAGACTGACCCCTGAATGGGTCTCCGTAGACAAGGACAACTTCAAGGGTACAGTGAACACGCTTCCCCGCAGAGAGCAGATCGACGTGCCGGTCAACGAGATGCTGATCGTCGAGTTGTACTCCAAGTAATCAGCGTGCCGGCAACCATAAAGCCGCACAAAGGAGGATATGCGCGTGTTTGATTTTGAAAGACCGAACATCAGGGTCGCAGAGACCTCTGATGATAAGAAGTATGGCAGGTTCGTGGTGGAGCCTCTCGAGAGAGGCTACGGAACGACGCTGGGCAACTCCCTTCGCAGGATCATGCTCTCCTCGCTTCCGGGCGCGGCTGTCAGCCAGGTCAAGATCGACGGTGTGCAGCACGAATTCGGCACCATCCCCGGTGTGAAGGAAGATGTCACCGAGATCATCATGAACATCAAGAGCCTCGCGATCAAGAATGTCAGCGAGACGAACGAAGCCAAGAACGCCTACATCGAGTATGAGGGCGAGGGCATCGTCCGCGGCAGCGACATCCAGGTGGATCAGGACATCCAGATCATGAACCCCGACCAGGTCATCGCGACCCTGAACGGCAAGGATACCAAGCTGTTCATCGAGCTGACGATCACCAAGGGCAGAGGCTATGTGGGATCCGATAAGAACAAGACACCGGACACGAAGATCGGTGTCATTCCGATCGATTCCATCTACACGCCGGTCGAGCGCGTCAACGTGACCGTGGAGAACACGCGTGTCGGTCAGCAGACAGACTATGACAAGCTGACCCTCGACGTGACCACCAACGGGACCGTGACACCGGAAGAGGCAGTCAGCCTCGCAGCGAGAGTCCTCGACGAGCACCTGAGCGTGTTCCTGGATCTGTCCGACACCGCCCGCAACGCGGAGGTGATGGTCGACGTCCAGGAGAATCCGACCGAGAAGGCACTGGAGATGAGCATCGATGAGCTCGAGCTCTCCGTCCGTTCCTACAACTGCCTGAAGCGCGCCGGCATCAACACCGTCGAAGAGCTCTGCAACAAGACGCCCGAGGAGATGATGAAGGTCAGAAACCTCGGCCGCAAGTCCCTCGAGGAAGTGCTTGAGAAGCTGAAAGAACTCGGCCTCAAGCTCAACTCCAGCGAGGAGCTCCTGTAAAGAACATGTAAGTGCCCGCGGCGGTAAGACCGAAGAAGCGCGCCACGGGTGGCAGCTGCAGCCGACATCGGATAAATCCGAGGTGTACCGGTGCCGGCGCTGCCGGTAAGAAAGAAAGGATATTCAGCCATGGCAATGTACAGAAAACTCGGCAAGAAGACCAAGCTCAGAAAGGCCCTGCTTCGCAGCCAGGTCACCGCTCTGATCTACAACGGCAAGATCGTGACCACCGAGGCACGTGCGAAGGAACTCCGCAAGATCGTGGAGCCCATGATCACGCTCGCCGCGAAGGAGATGGACAACTACGAGAAGGTCACCGTCAAGGTGAAGGTCCCGAAGAGAGACGGCGCCGGCAAGCGCGTGAAGGAAGTCATCGACGGCGCGAAGGTGCCGGTGTTCGATGAGGTCGATCGCGAGATCAAGAAGGATATGCCCAGCCGTCTGCACGCCAGACGTCAGCTCCTCCGCTATCTCTATCCCGTGGTAGAGGTTCCGGCGGATGGCAAGGGCCGCAAGAAGAACACGAAGAAGGTGGATCTTGTCGCGAAGATGTTCGACGAGTACGGCCCGAAGTACGCCGGCCGCAACGGCGGTTACACCAGGATCGTGAAGATCGGACAGAGACGCGGCGACGGCGCCATGACCGTTCTGCTTGAGTTCGTCTGATACCTCAAACGGAGGTGTCTGCGGGGGTGACCCGCTGCGGACAGACATTTGGAAGGATGTAGACCCTCCGGGAGAGATCTCGGAGGGTTTTTCCATTGCATTTTTAATGAATTCTTTGCGTGGCGCGGAGACGCGGGCACGCGCATGGAGGCTGCATGATTCGCATCAGGGATCTGATACATGACTTTCTCCTCAGGGACGACGAGGGCAACGTGAACGGGACTGTCCGCGCGATCGACGACGTATCGCTGGACGTGGCACCGGGGCAGTTCATCGCCATCCTGGGACACAACGGCAGCGGAAAGTCCACGCTGGCGAAGCACCTGAACGCCCTGCTCTTCCCCACGGAAGGAGAAGTGTGGGTGGACGGCATGGACACGCGCCAGGAAGATAAGCTCTGGGAGATCCGCCGCAGGGCCGGCATGGTCTTCCAGAACCCGGATAATCAGATCATCGGCCAGATCGTCGAGGAGGATGTGGGCTTCGGACCGGAGAACATGGGCCTGCCCACGGAGAAGATCTGGAAGCGCGTCGACGAAGGGCTGGACGCGGTGGACATGCAGAAACACCGCCTGAAATCCCCCAACCGCCTCTCCGGCGGGCAGAAGCAGCGTGTATCGATCGCCGGCGTGATCGCCATGCATCCGCACTGCATCATCCTGGATGAGCCGACAGCCATGCTGGATCCGAGCGGGCGCAGGGAAGTGCTCGCCGCCGCGCACAGGCTGCACGACGAGGAGGGGATCACCATCATCCTGATCACCCACTACATGGAGGAAGTGATCGGGGCGGATCACATCTTCGTCATGGACCGCGGGAAAGTCGCCATGCAGGGAACGCCCCGGGAGATCTTCGCGCAGGTGGAGCAGCTGCAGGCGCTGGGACTCACCGTCCCGCAGGTCACGCTGCTCGGCCATATGCTGCGGGAGCAGGGACTGGAACTGCCGGAAGCCGTGCTGACAGCGGACGAGCTGGCAGAGAAACTGGGAGCGATCTATGAGCATTCGCATTGAGGACATCAGCTATTATTACGAGCGGGATACCGCAATGCAGGTCTGCGCGCTCGACCACATCTCGGCGGAGATCCCGGATGACCAGTTCATAGGGCTGATCGGGCACACCGGCAGCGGCAAGTCGACCCTGATCCAGACTCTGAACGGGCTTCTGAAGGTCACGGAAGGACACATCTACTACAACGGCGAGGACATCGACGGGAAGGATTTCGACCGGAAGGCGCTGCGCGCACAGGTGGGCATGGTCTTCCAGTACCCGGAGCACCAGCTCTTCGAGGCGGACGTGCTCAGCGACGTGATGTTCGGACCAAAGAACCTCGGCCTCAGCGCGGAGGAGTGCAAGGCGCGCGCGGAGGAAGCTTTGCGGATGGTAGGACTGGAGGAGCGGTATTACGGCCTGTCCCCCTTTGACCTCTCGGGAGGACAGAAGCGGCGCGCGGCGATCGCCGGCGTGCTGGCCATGCGCCCGAAAGTGCTCATCCTGGACGAGCCCACGGCGGGCCTGGACCCGAAGGGGCGGCAGGAGATCCTGGATCTCATCGCCGGCATGCAGAAGAGCACCCATATGACCGTGATCCTGGTCTCGCACAGCATGGATGACGTGGCCCGCTACGCCGACCGCATCATGGTCATGGCGGGCGGCAGGCTCCTCATGTACGACGCGCCGCAGGCGATCTTCGAGCGCAGCGAGGAGCTCGAGGCAGTCGGACTGGCCGCGCCGCAGATCATCTACGCGCTGAAGAAGATCCGGGAGGCCGGCATTCCGGTCGCGACGTCGGCCCTGACCGTCGAGGAGGCCGCCGCGGAGGTGCTCCGCGCAGTCAGAAAGAGCGGGAAGAAAGCGAAGGCGGCGAGGAGGCAGGTGCATGTTTAATTCGATCACACTCGGACAATACTACCAGACCGACTCGGTGCTGCACAGGCTGGACCCGCGGATCAAGGTCGTCGCGACCTTCCTCTACCTGGTCTCCCTCTTCGTGGCGAACTCGGTGGCGGGATATCTGGTGTCGGCACTGTTTCTGGCCGCAATGATCGCGCTGTCCAACGTGCCGGTGCGCTACATTCTCCGCGGCATGAAGACGATCGCCCTGCTGCTGGTGATCACGATGCTCTTCAACCTCTTCCTGACGCCCGGCGACGTCCTGTTCCAGCTCGGACCGCTCAAGGCTTCGAAGGAAGGCCTGATCCTGGCCTGCAAGATGGGCGTCCGCCTCAGCATGCTGATCCTGGGCTCCTCCCTGATGACCCTGACGACGACCCCGACACGGCTGACCGACGCCATGGAGACGCTGATGCGGCCGCTGCGGAGATTCCGCGTTCCCGTGCACGAGATCGCGATGATGATGTCGATCGCGCTGCGCTTTATCCCGATCCTGATGGAGGAGACGGATAAGATCATGAAGGCCCAGATCGCCCGCGGCGCGGACTTCGAGGACAGGAACATCATGAAGCGCATCCGCAGCATGGTGCCGCTCCTGGTCCCGCTCTTCATCTCGGCATTCCGGCGCGCCAATGACCTGGCGCTGGCGATGGAGGCCCGCTGCTACCGCGGTGGAGACGGGCGCACGAAGATGAAGCCGCTGAAGTACGAGGGCAGGGATCACGCGGCGTACGCGGTCCTGTTCGGATACCTGGCGCTGTGCATCGCGCTGCGGTTCGTGAAGGGCATGCTTCCGGGTTTTCTCGGTATTTGAGATACAATTACTGTGGGAAGGAAAGAGTAACAGCGTATGCGAAGGATCCTGCTGACAGTAGCCTACGACGGAACCGGCTACAGCGGTTTTCAGGCGCAGAAGAGCGGCGCGAAGACCATTGAAGGAGAACTGAACAGGGCCCTGCAGTCCCTGACCGGGGAGGAGATCCTCGTCAGCGGCGCGAGCAGGACGGATGCGGGCGTCCACGCGCTGTGCAACCAGGCAGTTTTCGACACGGAGAGCCGCATACCGGGGGACAAGTTCACCCCCGCGCTCAACGTGCGGCTGCCGGAGGAGATCCGCGTGACCGCCTCGCGCGAAGTGCCCCCGGACTTCCACCCCCGCTTCTGCAGCACCGAGAAAACATACGCCTACCGCATCTACAACGCGCAGATCCCCTCCCCGATGCGCCGCCTCTACACATGCTTCTCCTATACGCCTTTCGACATAGAGAGGATGCGGGAAGCGGCTGCATATCTCGTCGGAGAGCATGATTTCAAGAGCTTCTGCAGCGTCCACGCGCAGGCGAAGACCTCGGTACGGACGATCACCGGGATCTCCCTCACCGAGGAACCGCTGCCTGGAGCGATCGAGGATCCGTCCGGGACCATTCGTTACCGGGACCGGGACGGCTATCCCTGCAGGGAGATCGTCCTGCGCGTGAGCGGGACCGGCTTCCTGTACAACATGGTGCGGATCATTGCCGGCACGCTCATGGAAGTCGGAAGAGGCGCGATCCCTCCGGAGAAGATACCGGAGATCCTGGCCGCCTGCGACCGCGGCGCGGCGGGCCCCACGGCACCGGCCTGCGGGCTGACACTGGAGGTGTTCCGGTACCTGGAAGGCGCAGATTTTTTGCAAGAAATCGTTTGACAGTCACAGGATGTTCCCCTATAATGGAACAGTGCGACGGCAGCGTACGCATTCTTTTTGAGTGCCCGAACTCCCCGGTTTTGGAAGCCCCGCTGCCACTGCGACCCGCACAGACCCGAAGATAAGTTCGTATGGAGGATGAAGAATGAAGACGTATGTGCCCAGCGCATCTGATATCGATAGAAAATGGTATGTAGTCGATGCGACCGATAAGACCCTCGGCCGTCTGGCTTCCGAAGTCGCGAAGGTCCTTCGCGGCAAGAACAAGCCCACCTACACTCCTTTCATGGACCTCGGCGATTTCGTGATCATCACGAACGCTGAGAAGATCAAGGTCACCGGCAAGAAGCTCGACCAGAAGATCTACTTCCGCCACTCCGATTATGTGGGCGGCACCACCTTTACCACACTCCGCGAGATGCTGCGGACCAAGCCCGTCCGCGTTGTGGAGCACGCCGTCCGCGGCATGCTTCCGAAGGGCAGACTTGGCGACAAGATGTACCTGAAACTGCATGTCTACGCAGGCAGCGAGCACCCGCATGCGGCGCAGAAGCCTGAAGAGCTGACATTCTGATCGGAGAGGAAAGGAGATTACAATGGCAAACGCAGTGACCTATTACGGAACCGGCAGACGGAAATCCTCTGTGGCCAGAGTGTTCATGACACCCGGCACCGGCAATATGACCATCAACAAGAGAAGCCTGGACGAGTATTTCGGCCTCGAGACCCTCAAGCTCATCGTGAACCAGCCCATGGAAGCGACCCAGACCGCTGGTCAGTATGACTTCAAGATCACCGTCAAGGGCGGCGGCACCACCGGCCAGGCCGGCGCGATCCGCCACGGCATCGCCAGAGCGCTCTGCGAAGCAGATCCCGAGCTTCGCCCCATCCTCAAGAAAGCCGGCTTCCTCACCAGAGACAGCCGCATGAAGGAGAGAAAGAAATACGGTCTCAAAGCAGCCCGTCGCGCTCCTCAGTTCAGCAAGCGCTGATCAGACCCAACAAGAGTCGAAAAACCCCGGAAATACGCCATT
>DFIR01000102.1 GCA_002372815.1 Lachnospiraceae bacterium UBA3692 | reverse complement strand
GTGCCGCACCGAGCACATGTTCTTCAATCCGGAGAGAATTCCGAAGATCCGCAGGATGATCCTTTCCGATACACAGGAAGAGAGAGAAGCGGCTCTGGCGGAGCTGATCCCGTTCCAGAAGGGCGACTTCAAGGGCATCTACAAGGCCATGGAAGGCAGACCGGTCACGATCCGTTTCCTGGATCCGCCGCTGCATGAGTTCGTTCCGAACACGGAAGAAGAAATGGCGCAGCTGGCCAAGGATATGGGCCTCACCCTCGCGGAAGTCAAGGCGCGCTGCGAGACTCTGCATGAGTTCAACCCGATGATGGGCCACCGCGGATGCCGTCTGTCCGTCACTTATCCTGAGATCGCGAAGATGCAGACCAGAGCGGTCATGGAAGCGGCGATCGAAGTGAAGGAAGAAGACGGATACGACATCATTCCTGAGATCATGGTTCCGCTCGTCGGCGACAAGAAGGAGCTGGCGTTCGTCAAGAAGACCATCACGGAAGTTGCCGAGAAGGTCAAGCAGGAGAAGAACTCCGACATCGAGTACCATATCGGCACGATGATCGAGATCCCGAGAGCTGCCCTGCTGGCGGACGAGATCGCGGAAGAGGCTGACTTCTTCAGCTTCGGCACGAACGACCTGACGCAGATGACCTTCGGCTTCTCCCGTGACGATGCCGGCAAGTTCCTGCAGGATTACTACAACAGCAAGATCTACGAGTCCGATCCTTTCGCACACCTCGACCAGAACGGCGTCGGCCAGCTCATCGAGATGGCTGCGACGAAGGCGAAAAAGGTTAAGCCCAACATCAAGCTTGGCATCTGCGGCGAGCACGGCGGCGATCCTGCTTCGATCGAGTTCTGCAACAAGGTCGGCCTGACCTACGTCTCCTGCTCACCGTTCCGCGTCCCGATCGCGAGACTGGCTGCGGCACAGGCGGCGATCAACCAGAAGAACGCGTAATTCAAAGCGTTCGACAGGTTGAGAAACAACTGAAGCAATACGAAAGGCTGCGGCAGATCGCCGCAGCCTTTTTGATTGCAAGAAGAACTCGAAACGTACGTCGAGTACTGCGACAGTGGTGGAATACAAAACACACACTGCCGGCAGACAAATGCCGGGATCACTCCTTCAGTTTGCTTTTCCCGAACAAATACGTATTCAATGCATAAAGCGCCGCACCGCGGTTCCCGACTTCCTCGGCCTTGAGGCTGAGCTCGGAGAAGCGGATCTCGGGGATCGGAATGTCGCCGTAGCCGGGGCAGATGCGCGTGTATTCCTTCAGGCGCTTCATGAAGTAATCGCCGCCCGCCGCGAGCGCGCTCTGCAGGATGATGACATCCGGGTCGTACATGAGGACGATGTTGTAGATCGCCCTCGAGAGGACCCGCGCGATCTCGGAGGAGATCTCCTGCGCGAGCCGGTCGCCGGTCTCCGCCGCCTCCAGGATCCCGCGGAGGTCGCCGCGCTCTCCTTCCGGAAGCGTCGCCTCCGGGAAGGCGGTCTTTTTATCCTCGTACATCTCGATGAGCGCGTCCTTGTGCAGCGCGCTCTCAAGGCAGCCGTAATTGCCGCAGATACACTGCCTTGCATGATCGGTGCGCACCAGGAGATGTCCGAACTCGCCCTGGTAGCCGTGGCGGCCGTACAGGAGTTTGCCGTGGTCGATGACGCTGCCGCTGATGCCGCCGCCATCGTGAGAGTTGATCGTGGCGACGGACTTTTCCTCCAGGGAGGGATCCGCGAGAAGCTCGGCGTAGCCGAAGAAGCGCCCGACGTTGTCGACGACGATCGGGAACGGCAGGCCGAGTCGCTTTTCAAGCTCTTCCTTCAGCGCGTAGCCGGAGGTCCGCCGGTAGCCGATCGGAATGACGACCTCGCCCCGGATATGATCCACGATGCCGCCGCTCTGCACGACCATCATGCAGAACCGGTCCTCCGCGATCGGGGAGAGATCCATCTGCATGTGGACGGCGTCGATGACGATGTCCATGAGATCGTCCCAGCGCGTCGCACCGGTCAGCCCGGGCTTCGTCACCGTGTTCGACGCGACGATGCTGCACGACATGTCGGCGATGCATGTGGAAATGTGATTGTTGCCGATCAGGAGGATAAGCGTGTATTTGTAGGATGCGTTCAGCGAGTAGAGCCGCGGCGGCTTGCCGCCGAGCACGGTCGCCTCGCGGATGCCGACTTCCTTCAGAAGCCCCTCGCTGCACAGCTCGGTGATCGTCTTCGTCGCAGCCGTGCGCGACAGCTCCAGCTTTTCCGCGATCTCCGGGATCGTCATCTCGCTGTTCTGCTTGAGCAGCATCACGATCGCGCGCTCGTTGCGCCATTTAATATTTCGCTGCTTTTCAGCTTTTATCGTCTGCATTGCATACTCCTCCGGCATGACTGCCTGACCATAATCACTTTAGTATATCACACTCCAAAGTCGTTGTGCCTTTGCGAAGGCACCCGCATGCCGCCGGTTGACAGGACACGAACCGTGTGAGTACAATAACGATTGTAAGGTTTGTTTTATTTGTTTACTAACATGATTATTATATTACAGGAGGAGTGGTATGAGGTACAAGCACTTTGAAAACGCAAACGTCGACGTATCCGAACTTGCGGTCGGAACGTGGGGCATCGGCGAGCTCGAGACCTTCGGCAACGTCGAAAAGGAGAACGGCAAGGTCACGACGCGCGGCATCGTCAAGGCGAGAGAGCGCGCGATCGACGCGATCCAGGCGGCCCTCCAGGGCGGCGTGAACCTGATCGACACGGCGCCGTGCTACGGCTGGGGCGCATCCGAACGCATCGTCGGTGAGGCGATCCAGGATTTCGACAGGGATAAGATTTTGATCTCCACGAAGTTCAGCCTCATTCCCGATATGGGACGCCCGGAGAGGGGCGGCGCATCCGGCGGCGGTTCCTATAAGAACGTCATGCGCGAGGTCGACGAGTCCCTGCGCCTTCTCCGCACGGACTACATCGACTTCTATTTCCTGCACTATCCGGATCCGTACACCGACATCGCCGAGACCATGTCCGCGCTGAACGTCCTGAAGAAGAGAGGGATCATCCGCTACATCGGCCTCTCCAACCACACGCAGGCGCAGATCGAAGCGGCGATGGAGTGGGGACAGATCGACGTGATCCAGCCTCCGTTCTCGATGGTCGACCGCGAGATGGAAGGCCTGATGCGCTGGGCGAAGTCCAAGGGCATCGACAGCATGACCTACGGCTCCCTCGGCTCCGGCCTGCTCACCGGCAGGATGCGCACGAAGCCGCAGTTCGATCCCACGGATATTCGCGGCGGCTTCTACCAGAACCTTTACAAGGACGAGAACTTCGAGAAGTTCCTCGAGCTGCTCAAGATCATGGACAAGATCGCGGAAGCGCATAACAGCTCAGTCTCCCAGGTCGCGATCAACTGGACCACGCAGCAGGAGTTCGTCGGCACGGCGCTCTGCGGCTTCTCTAAGAGAGAGCACGCCGAGCAGAACGTTGCGGCGTTCGACTGGGAACTTTCCGCGGAAGAGCTGAAGGAACTGGACGACGCGCTGAAGGCGATGGGCATCGGCGACATCGAGCTGCTCGACTGGATGCACAGATAATATGCGCTTTCGAACGCTCCCCGCAGCGAGTGCTTCGGACTGTACTGAAGAGTTGTCATAAAGTATACTTAAGATGCCGGGGCAGATTCCGGCGCCGGGGTTCCGGCGCGGCGCCGCGGCATCTTGCGTGAAAAGGGAAAGCGCCCGGGCAATCCGCGCTTTCTACAAACGAAAAGCAGCAAACAGGAGGGGTTATGAGCAAGAAACAAGTTGGAACAATGCCCAGCGGTGCGGCGGTCTATGAGATCGGACTTGCGAACGGCAAGGGAATGAGCGTCAACATCCTCACTTACGGCGCGATCATCAAGGATATCTTCGTGCCGGACAAGGACGGGAACATCGGGAACGTCGTTCTCGGCCAGGACACGTTTGAGGATGTGAGGGAAAAGGCTTTTTGCAATGCCATGCTTGTCGGCCGCGTCGCGAACCGCATCAAGGGCGCGTCTTTCGAGATCGACGGCAACGTCTATCACCTGCAGGCAAATGAGTTCGCAAACACGCTGCACAGCGGCGACGCAAACTATGCGAAGCGCAATTTCGAGATCGCCGAAGAGGACGGCAAGAGCGTCACGCTCACGCTGGATGATCCGGAAGAGACGGCGGGCGGCTTCCCGGGCAACGCGAAGCTCTCCGTGACGTACACTGTGACGGACGACTGCACGCTGCTGATCGCCTATGACTTCATCTGCGACAAGGACACGCCGGTCAACCTGACGAACCACGCGTACTTCAACCTGTCCGGTGAAGACACTGTGGAAAACCACGAAGTCTGCATGGATGCGCCTTTCTACACGCCTGCGGACGAAGAGAACGTCCCGACCGGCGAGATCGCGAAGGTCGAAGGGACCGGCCTCGACATGACGAAGAAGATCCGCGTCGGCGAAGTCCTGGAGAAGACGGGCGGCGTGGACCACAACTTCGTGCTCCCCGGCAGAGGCTACAGAAAGATCGCGGAGCTGACGCATGAAGGCACGGGACGGAAGATGGAAGTCTTCACGGACCAGCCCGGCGTGCAGGTCTTCACGTCCAATTTCTTTAGTGAAGAGCTCACAAAGCGGGGCGGAGTGCCGCTTAAGAAGTTCGGCGCGATCTGCTTTGAGACGCAGACTTTCCCGGACGCTGTCAACGAATCTCATTTCCCGGAAGGGATATTGGAAAAAAATACAAAAAAGAGTAGCGTAACAGGATATAGATTTGGTATAATCTGATAGTGGTGAGTTCCCTCTGCAGTAGTTTTTCACAATAAAACCAGTAAAAATCACTGTTTGGGAGGTCACAATTGCCGGAAAACCGGCATCTGAAGTTGGTTGCACTTATATTTTTTTACCAAATTAGGAGGAAGTTTAATGAAAAAGAGAGTAGTAGCAATGCTTCTCGCCGCTTCCATGGTCCTCGCGGCCTGCGGCGGAACCGCAGCAGCTCCGGCAGCAGCTCCCGCAGAGGAGAAGGTTGAGGAGAAGAAAGAAGAGGCAACTGAGGCTGTTGAAGAAGCAGCTGAAGAAGTTGCTGAAGAAGCTGAAGAAGCAACTGAGGAAGCAGAAGCTTCCGCAACCGCAATGGTCCCTCAGTATGGCGACAAGATCGTTGTCGGTTTTGAGTGCGTTAACTATTCCGATACGCACCTGACCAATGTTCGTAACGCTGTTAACTGGCAGAACGAGCAGAAGGGCAACCCCTATGACATCCAGATGGTTGACTCCCAGAATGATACCGCTATTCAGTGGAACAACATCAACCAGATGCTGAACAAGGGCTGCGACATCTTCGCATGCGGCTACAACAACTATGATAACTATCAGCAGCTGTTCGACCTTGCGAAGGAATATGACCTTCCTTTCATCACCTACAACACGAACGCTCCTGATCATGAGATCAGCGCTGACTATCTTGACAAGTACTACTTCGTTTCTTCCTATGCTGATGGCTCCGGTATCATTCAGGGCGAAGCAGCTGCGGAATACTGGAACGAGCATCCGGAAGCTGACCGCAATGGCAATGGCGTTCTCGACTATGTCATGCTTCGTGGTACACCCGGTTTCTATGACACGATCGTTCGTACAAAGTACTCTGTTGAGAAGATCGAAGAGGCTGGCATCAAAGTTAACGAGATCCAGGCGATCGACGCTGAGTTCAACCGTGCGAAGGCTCAGGACCTGATGCAGCCCGTTATCACCGCTTCCATCGACGACATCGACTTCGTCATCGCGAACAACGACGACATGGCCCTTGGCGCAATCGAAGCTCTGAAGGCTGCCGGCTATCTTGACGGCACACCTGAGAAGTACATCCCTGTTCTTGGTGTCGATGCTACGGCAGTCGGCGTTGAGGCGATCAAGGATGGCACGATGCTTGTCACTTCCCTGAACAACGCGGTCTACATGGGCCGTGCGATCTGGTACGCAATCGATGCATTCGCAACTGGCCAGGAGCTGACCACTGAGAAGCTCGAAGCAGAAGGCCTGAAGGGCTGCAAGGTCAACGAGTTCCATGAGATCTGGATCGACTACACCAGAATCGATGCGTCCAACACGGAGATGGCGAACTTCGAGAATTACTATTGATCAGACAGTGTGAAAGGAACCATTCCTGCCACAACTAAATATCAATAGCGGTTCAAGATTTAAATTTAAGTGCAACGACTTTAAAGTTTAAGTGAACGGAGGGCCGGTGCGGTGCACCCGCACCGGCCCTCCCCAACTATCAGGTAAGGAGAGACTTCATATGGCTGAGAACGATATTATTCTCGAAATGAAAGACATCAGCAAGAGCTTTCCTGGCGTCAAGGCACTGGACCACGTTTCCATCAAAGTCAGAAGAGGAACGGTCCATGCACTCATGGGGGAGAACGGCGCAGGCAAATCGACGCTGATGAAATGTGCGTTCGGCCTTTATGATCCTGATGAGGGGGAAGTGTATCTCGATGGGGAGAAGGTGTCATTTAAAACACCGAAAGAAGGCCTGGAGCACGGTATCTCCATGATCCCCCAGGAGCTGAACCCGATCCGCTTCAGGAACGTGGCTGAGAACATCTTCTGCGGAAGATACCCTGAAAAGAAAGTTATGGGCATCACTTTTGTCGATGACAAAAAGATGTTCGAAGAGACAAAGGCACTGTACAAAGAGCTCAACATGGATCTTGAGCCCACGGCGATCCCTAACGACCTGTCGGCATCCATGATCCAGCTGAACGAAGTGGCGAAGGCGATCTCCTATGACGCAAAGGTCATCATCATGGATGAGCCGACGTCCTCACTGACAGCGAAAGAAACAGATGACCTGTTCGAGACGATCCACCATCTGACCGCACGGGGCATCGCAATCATATATATCTCCCATAAGATCGATGAGATCCTGAGGATCTCGGACGAAGTCACGATCATGAGAGACGGACAGAACGTCGGAACATGGCCCGCCAGCGAGCTGACGGAAGAACTGATCGTCAACAGGATGGTCGGCCGTGAGATGAC
>DFIR01000067.1 GCA_002372815.1 Lachnospiraceae bacterium UBA3692 | reverse complement strand
GTCGATCATGCTGTCCGAAATGGCAGTGAGACAGCAGAGTAGACAGTATTTCTCCGAGAGCTGTCGATCGTGCTGTCTGAAATGGCGATCAGACAGCAGAGAAGACAGTATTTCTCCGAGAGCTGTCGATCATGCTGTCCGAAATGGCAGTGAGACAGCAGAGAAGACAGGCACCCTCCGCGAGCTGTCTACCTACCTGTCTGAAACGCCAATCAGACAGCAGAGTAGACAGCACGCAGAAGAAGGTCCGCCACATGAAATACAGCGGTGCCTGCCGGAACGGATTGTGATTCCTGCACAAAAAAAGGGAGAAAAAGCAAACGTTTGCAACGGCGTTTTAGCTGTTTTTAACAAACTTTAAAGGAGTTGAGAGAGGTATTTACAGCTACTTTAGGAAATGTTACTATCTTATCAGGTTGACGGAGGGAAACGTCGACATCTTATTTGCCACATAAATGCAAACGTTGTCAGAACGAATGCCGGAAGCCGGACAGCGGCGGACGGCGAGATCATCCACTCCTGCGCGTCCCCGATCCATGAACAGGGCGGACTGGCGGTCCTGCACGGCAACATCGGCACGGACAGCGCGATCGTCAAGTTCTCGGCGGTGGACCCGGAGGTCTGGAAATTCGACGGCCCCGCCCACGTCTTCGAGAGCCAGGACGACGCCTGGCAGGCGATGCTGCACGACGGGATCCATGCGGGAGAAGTCGTCGTCATCCGCTACGAAGGACCCAAAGGCTCCCCCGGCATGCCGCACATGGAGACCTTCATGGCGGCGGTCCTCGGCAAGGGCATGGGCACCAAGATCGCGCTGGTCTCGGACGGCCGGTTCTCCGGCGCCACCGGCGGACTCGCGATCGGGCACGTCAGCCCCGAGGCATACGAGGACGGAAACTTGGCGTTGGTGCAGGACGGTGATATGATACATATAGATGTAGAATCGCGGAAACTGGCCATCGATGTGACGGAGGAGGAGTTTGTGCGGAGAAGAGCGTCCTGGAAGCCTGTCGTGAAGCCGGCGGGCGGCTGGCTCGCCATGTTCCGCAAGAACTGCACGTCTGCGCACAGAGGGGCGACCATCTACTGGGACCGCGAGTAGCACCGGCTATGCACAGAAAGGAACGGGTATGGAGCAGATCACCAGCATCAAAGAGATCGCGCAGATATGCGGCGTCTCCGCGAGTACGGTCTCGAGAGTCCTCAACGGGAAGAGCTATGTGCGGGAGGGCACCCGCAAGCGGGTCCTGGAGGCCGTGAAGCAGAGCGGGTTCCGCCCGAACCTCCTGGCCAGGAGCCTGAAGCAGGGGAACCTGCAGACGATCTGCCTGATGGTACCCAGCTACGGGAACCTGATCTTTCCCGAGATCATGCGCGGCGTGAACACCGTGGCGAGAGAGCACGGCTACACGACGGTCTTCAGCATCACGGAGGAGCATCCGGGGGCGGAAGAGGCCACGTACAATGAGATGCGCAACCGGCAGATATCGGGTTTCATCATCTGCAGCGCGATCGGGGACGAGAGCGCGATCTACCGGATGCGCGAGGAAGGCGTGCCGGTGGTCCTGGTCAACCGTTTCAAGAAAGAAGATATCGGACATCTCGACACGGTGTCCGTCGACAATTACCGGGCGGGATATGTGTCCACACAGTATCTGGTGCGGTCCGGGAGGCAGCGCATCGCGATCGCCTGCGGCGACCCTTCTCTCGACCTCTACAATGAGCGCTACAGAGGATACTGCGACGCGCTGCGGGACGCCGGGATCGAACCGGATCCGGCGCTGATCCTGCAGGAACCTGCCGAAGGGCAGGACGGCTACTACAACATCATCAAGCGGATCATGCTGGAGCCCGGCGCTCCGGACGCGATCTTCGCGACGTCCGATCCGAAGGCGTTCGTGATCATGCGCGCGCTGCACGATCTCAAGATCTGCATCCCGCGGGACGTCGCCGTGATCGGCATCGATAACGTGGAGCTGTCCGCCTATATGGAGCCGCCGCTGACGACGGTGGCCCAGCCGCTGACCAGGATGGGCGAGGAGGCCATGCGGATCCTCCTGCGCCAGATCGAATATAAGAGAGAGCACGACGGGGAACTGCCTCCGCCGGAGAACAGGATCCTGCCGTTTGATCTGTTGGTAAGACAGAGTACCTGAGCAGGCGCCAGGGCTTATGCCTCACTGTGAGCCTGCTCACGCAACTTGCCGCCATTGGACGGCAAGTTGTCACCAACAGAGGGTGCCGACGATCGTTCATCATTGTGAACCCTCTGTCGCAGGTTGCGGCCATTGGACCGCAACCTGTCACCACATAAATAGTTAGGAGTTTAAGAGATGCCGGTGCTGGGAATTAATCTTTGGAACTGGGAGAAAGGGCTGGGACCGCAGTGCAGCGGTCTGCCGGCCAGGGTGAAGGAGATGGGGTTCACGGCGATCGAGCTGCCGATGACGACCCCAGAGCCGGATGCGGACTTCCTTGCGGAAGTTCGGGAGACAGGCCTGACGGTGACGCTGTGCGCGTCGCTGCCGAAAGGGATGGACCTGTCCTCTTTTGACAGGGCGGAGCGGGAAGCGGCCCGCGCATATCTGGAGCAGACGCTGCGGACCGGAGAGAAGGTCGGCGCGACGCTGCTGTGCGGGGCCCTCTATACGGGCGGGGGCAAATGCCACTGGCTCAGCGAAGAGGACCGGAAGAGAGAGTGGGACCTCGCCGTCAACGGTGTGAGAGCGCTCGCCGGCACCGCGAGGGACTGCGGCATGCAGCTGGCGCTGGAGCCGCTCAACCACTTCCGCACGAGTGTCTGCAATACGTCCGGCCAGGTCCTGCAGATGGTGCGGGACATCGGCGAGGACAATGTCGGCCTGCATTATGATACGTTTCACGCCTGCCTGGAGGAGCTGGATCTGTGCGATTCCCTGCGCCGGGCGCTCGCGAGCGGGAAGCTGTACCATGTCCATGCGGTCGCGAACAACCGCGGCACACCGGGTCAGGGCATCCTGCCCTGGGAGGAGATCTTCGGGATCCTGCGCGTCGGCGGCTACGAGGGCTGCATCACGATGGAGACATTTGCATACGGAGCGCTGGACAGCAGCTACCATAGGGTCTTCGGGACGCCGGATGAGCAGGCGCGGACAGGCATTTCTTATCTGAAACAGTTCTTCTGAGTTTGCGTCCCCGGGATCCGGCGAGGGAGGGGATACAGATGCCGGAACAGAAAATGCTGTCGGCGCACGAACGAATCAGCGCGGTGACCAGGGAGGAGAGAGATGAAGAAGACAGCTATCGTAACAGGATCGACCAGAGGGATCGGGCTGGCGATCGCCGTCCAGCTGGCGCAGGACGGGTATAACATCGTCATGACCTCCCGCGGAAGCGCGGAAAAATACCGCGATTCGATCGAAAAGGTCGAGGCGGCCGGCGCGGAAGTTCTCTATGTGCAGGCGGACAGCGGCGATATGACCTCCGGACAGCGGATCGTGCAGGCAGCCGTGGAGCGCTTCGGGCGGATCGACGTGCTGGTCAACAATGCCGGCGTCGCTCCGAAGGTCCGCAATGATCTGCTGGAGATGACGGAGGAGAGCTTCGACTTCGTCGTCGGGACCAATACGAAGGGAAATATGTTCCTGACGCAGAAGGTGGCCAGGCAGATGATCGCGCAGGAGTATTTTGACGAGAAGTGCCGCGCCGCGCACAACAAAGGTGCGATCGTCAACATCTCCAGCTGCTCCTCGGTCGTCTCCAGCACGAACCGCGGGGAGTACTGTGTCTCCAAGGCGGGCATCTCCATGCTCACCACGCTGTACGCGGACCGGCTCGCGGCGGAGGGCATCACCGTCAATGAGGTGCGTCCCGGCGTTATTTACACAGATATGACCAGTGTTGTCACGGCCAAGTACGACGCGCTCATCGAACAGGGCGTCTTCCCGATCGCGCGGTGGGGCACTCCCGAGGATGTGGCGGGCGCCGTCTCGCTCTTCTGCAGCGACCGCATGCGCTACACCACGGGCAATTATCTGGATGTCGACGGCGGCTTCCATATCCAGAGACTGTAAGTGTAAGGGCTGGAGAATAGGAGAGCACAGGTCTTTAGGGACCCTGTAGAGGAGAGAGGCGACGTGATCGAGGTCGTGCGGGCAACAGAGGAGTATCAGCGCGCCGGCGCGTACTATGTGCGCATCCAGGCGATGGCCAGGGCCTACGGGATCTCCCTGCGAGAGGAGTTCGACGCGCACGACGGACCGGGGTGCCGGTATATCGTGCTGCTGGAGGATGGTTTTCCCGTGGCGACCTGCCGATGGTTTCCCATAGACTTTTCCCCGGAACAGAAAGGACAGAAAACGGGAGAATTCCGTGACGGAATTCTCCCGGAAGGTTCTGTGGAGATCGGGCGCGTCGTGGTCCTGCCGGAGTACCGGGGACAGCATCTCGGCGAGAGGGCCGTCCTGGAAGCGGAGAACTGGATCGCCGGGGAGGGCTTTACGAGGATCGCCGTCTCCGCCCGCAAGGGCGTCGAGGGCTTCTACGAGAAGCTCGGATACACTTACAATGACCGGTACAGCGCGCACAATTACACTTTTGCGTGCACCTATATGGAGAAGCATCTCACGCAGGCAGGGACCTCATGACAGGTCTTCTGCCTGTTTGTATTTCACGGCCGTCCCGTACATCTGGAGGTAGAAGTAGGAGAAGCCGGTGGTGTCGATGTCGATGTCCTGCCGCATCGCGACGATCGCGTCCGCGCCGAGCAGGGCGGCACGGAATTTCAGTTCCTCCGTGGCGATGAAGAAAGCGGACTCGAAATCCTCCTGGCCGACGGACAGCTCCTTGGAGAGGGGGCCCATGAAACGGCTCTCGGTGTCCGACATGATACCGGCTTTCTTCCTCTGGTCGATCTCGATCTGATAGCGGTCCTTCAGGGCGTCCAGCGCGTTGCTGAAGAAGCCTTTGTTGGAGATCTGGTAGTAGACCGGCCCCAGTATCTCATAGGGTTGGTGGAGATCCCCTGTCGTGATGGGGATGTGCCGGGCCTTCTCCTTCGTGTCCCGGTATTTCTTCGCGCGCTCGATCTGCTCCGCGACGGCCTCTTCCGCCTCTTTCTGCAGCACCTGCATGTCCGGGTGTGAATCGCCGTTCCCATGTGTCGATCTTCCGTGCTTCCGCCGTTTCTTCCTGCGGTCCTTTCCATGTCCGAAAAGATCACTCAGTGCCATGATGTTCCTCCCCTGTTCTGTACATCTGTATCCCGGCCGGCTTCCGGGGATGCCGGCTGTTTTTATTATACCGCAGCGCGGGCGGGACGGGAAGCGGGGGAAGTCTTATCACGTCTTCCTGCGTCTGTCGCGCAAAGCAGATGACAGCCGGAATGGAACGGTTTGATTTCTTTCCGGGCATCGGTATATAATAATAAGCGCTGTGAAGGATGCCTCCCCGCCATCCGGCAGGTGGAAACAGCCTTCTTCCGGCAGGAAGCGGAGAACCGGATGCGTTCAATCAATAAGGAGGAAAGAGATGTCTGATCGATGGGATAACAGCGTTGCTGAATTTTTATTACCGAAAGGACTTGTTATCAGAATCGGATTCTGCCTGGTGCTTTTAGTTGTAGTAGGCATGTATGTAAAGGGAAGAGATCGTTCGGATACTTCCAAAATCAATAAGGGGATCGAAGAAGCGCAGGAATATATCAATCAGGA
Organism: Lachnospiraceae bacterium UBA3692; assembly: GCA_002372815.1. Taxonomy (GTDB): domain Bacteria; phylum Bacillota; class Clostridia; order Lachnospirales; family Lachnospiraceae; genus CAG-791. The sequence goes on along the minus strand of DFIR01000067.1, from coordinate 4,933 downwards.
AGAATACGCGGCAGCTTTTGATGTGTTATCAAAGACTTATGCTGACAATATCGGGAAAGTGTTTGACAACAGTGCAATGGATCCGCTCGAGGAAAAAGGAAGCGAATTACTGAAAACTGCAACCTCGGGGATCTTCTCAGGCTACGGGCTGCCCTATGAAGGACACTATGAGATCAAAGAACCCGTCTATCTGTATCTATACATTCCTCAGCCCGGAGAAGAATTGTATAAAGAGGGCTGCTATTATTTTGCCTGGTCGACAGAGGAATTACAGTCCCGGGACAGGATCTTTGAACTGTTCAGCAGACCGGAGTTCGTTATGAAGTATAAAGAGATCGAGTACGAGCATGGGTTCGACAGCAGACATGAACCGACCGTAAATATCGAGAATGCGGGAGGAAACGAATCATATCTGAATCCGTACGGAGGAGTGCATTTCACCTATGATTACACAGAAGACTGCCTCAACTGGGGCAGTGATATCATCCTGAGCAGGGTAGAGTAGTTCCTGAGGAATACCTGGCGATATCGTTACTGCTCACCTCTCAGCCAAATCCAGTAAATAAGCCGGGTCCCGGATGATGTTTGTGGATAAGTCACAAACTATCCGGGACCCGGTTGGCTATTATTTCAAGCATATCCCGCTCCGTTCTGCCTATGAATATGTGTTTTCAGTCCCTTTAAGGGTGTACTGCAGATTGCAGTACATGTCTGAAGGGATTCTGACATGTACTCAAAACAGTTCTCTGGTATTGAGATACAGATTTTGCATTTGCTATTCTGGCTGGGTGGTGAACAGTAACTGAGACGCACTGAATATCTGTACAGGGGTTTTTTTGGACAGAGATGGTTTCCATAACGGGAGCATAAGGAGACGATTGAGACGGTACAGAGGGAGATGTATAATTGATATTGATAAGTGTGAATGCCAATCAGTTAAGTTCGGAGAAGACCTTCAATTTTGAGGTTTGAGAACCCTGTAGTTCTTTCCGGATTCTCAAGGAGGGTCCCCATGGACAGACAGATGATCCGTATGCTGCATCTCGAAACGGAGCCGGTTGGCATTTTTCTGGGGAATACCTCGGCGGTGTGTGACCTGGAGCCTTCCCCGGAGACGCGGAACTGTGTCGTGCCGCTGCTGATGGCCGCGGCGAAGGGGAAGACCGTGGCGCTGAACGAAGAAAGCTGCAACTGCCCCGGCGGCGCTGTCGGCTGCTGCTTCGGCGACGAATACACGCGCCGCAATCCCAACATCCACAGGATGGTGTCGCAGGGATACGGTGCGGACGCGACGCCGCAGATGCCGATCCACATGCGGGAAGGAGAGCGCTTCTTCTGCACGGAAGAGCTGGCGATGAAGTGGCGGCTGCAGACGCCTTTTTCGGACAGAGGATATCCGCGCGTCGTCTTTGCGCCCCGGAGCAGGTGGGAAGAAGCGGGGACGCCGGACCTGGTGCTGGTGTTCGCCGATCCGGACCGTCTGTCGGCCCTGGTAGCGATGCTCGGGTACCATAACGGCGAGGCCCTGAATACGATCGCGCCTTTTGGCGCCGCCTGTCAGTCGATCGTGTACGCTGTCGACCAGATCGGGAAGGAGCGGCCGATGGCGGTCATGGGCCTGTTCGACATCTCCCAGAGACGGGAGGCGCTGGCGAACCAGCTGACGCTGACGATGCCGTACAGTCTCTGGAGAGGCCTGGCGGAAGATCTGGACAGGAGCTGTCTCACGACCCACGCCTGGAAGGAGATCGAGAAGCGGCTGTAAGAATTGAAACGATACCGAGGCGCACATCACACCGGAGGTCCTGCATATGGCCGGATCCTCCGGGGAAGAAAGAAGTATCGCTATGCACAGCACAGAGAGATCTGTCCTGAAGCGAAGATTCATCCTGTTTCAGCTGCTGGCCTTTGCATCCTTCGCTTCCATGAATTATTACAATGTCTACCTGAAGTCCGTCGGGTTTGACAGCATACGGCTGGGGATCTGGGCGAGCATCACGTCCGTGATCGGCATGGTGACGCTGCCGCTGTGGGGCGTCTTGAGCGACTGCTTCCGCCTGACGAAGGCGGCGTGGATCCTCTCCATGGCCGTCTACGGAGTCTGCTACGCGCTGCTGCCCGTCTTCGGGAAGATGCCCTCGCCGCTGCCGCTGTACGCGGTCCTGGTCCTTTACAGCGTCGTGAAGCAGCCGACCCACTCCCTGCAGGACGCCTGGTCCATGGACGTGCTCACACCGCACGGGATCCGCTACACGGAGGTCCGCGGCTGGGGGAGCTTCGGCTTCGCGGTCACGTCGATCCTCTTCAGCTTCGCCCTGTCGGAGCGGGTGGGGATGGCGCTGGACGGCGTCTTCTTCCTGACGCTTGCGATGGCGGCTGTCCTATGTGTGCTGGTGCTGCGGTTCCGGGAGCCGGCCGGACAGGAGGATCTTTCTGTCGCGAAGATGACCGCGCAGTACACGGAGGACGACACATCCAAAAAAGAGCAGGAGACCGGCTACCCCCTCCTGCTCTTCAGAAACTATGAATTCGCGGCGGCCTTCATCATGGTCATAGCGCTGGCCGTCTACAGCTCCCTGACGATCACCTTCTACGCATACATCCTGGAACACGCGGGGCTGTCGCCCAACGCCTACGGTAGGTACAGCGGGATCGGCGCTTTCGTGCAGATGCTGTGCATGGCGCTGCTCAACCGGTTCGGGAAGCGGATCCCGCCGGCATATATCCTGGCCGCCGGCGGATTTCTGGCGGCAGGGGAGAACCTGCTCTACAGCGCCGCGAACGGCAATGCCATGATGCTCATGGCCTGCACCCTCTGGGGATTCGAGATGGCCATCAATGTGAGCGTGCTGCCGGCGTATCTGCACAGTCTCGTGCCGCCGGACCGGTCGGCGACGGCGCAGACCCTGTCGGGGACGGCCGTGATGCTTTTCTCGATCGTCGGCTCGCTGGCCGGCGGGGTCCTGGTGGACCGGATCGGCATCTCTGCATTCACTCGCGGCACAGCGGTCTTCCAAGCGGGGATGACCTGCCTGTTCCTGCTGACGCTGGCCTTGGGGAGGCGTGTTCGGAGACCGTGAATCCGGTCATGATGTCCGAAATATCTCCGCAGCGGTCACTCCTTCACCTCCACCCAGACGACCGGGTTGCCGGTGTCGGCCCGCGGTGTGCGGACAGGCATCCCGTCTGCGCCGTAGCCCAGGATGAGCCCGCCGGTGACGAATTCCTCTTCGGGGAGGCCGAGAGAGGCCATGTAAGCGCGGACGGAGGGCTCCTCCGTCAGCCAGTGGAGCTGGTTGATCCAGCAGGCGCCGAGATCGAGGGCGTTGGCGGCGATCATCATGTTCTCCAGGACGCAGGCGCTGTCCGCGAGGGCGTTGCCGTAGCCTTTCCGGTTCGCGGTGACGATCAGGACCGGCGCGCCGTAGTGGAAGACATAGGAGCCCTTCTTGGACGCCCGGATGGAATTGCGGAGAGAGATGTACAGATCCTCTCTGTCCTCCATGGCGGCGAAGGCGTCGCGGACCAGGACGGCGAGCTGCGAGAGGACCTGCGGGTCCGTGATCACGATGAGACGGGTGGTCCGGCTGTTGCTGCCGCTCGGGGCGGCGCGCCCGGCCTCCAGCACCTGTTCGATCAGCGCCCGGGGCGGGCACTCCTGCTGCATCCTGCGCGTGCTGCGGCGGGTGAGGATCGCTTCGAATGTATCCATATCTGTATCTCCTTGTTCTGAGGGGCCGGGCGGAGGATGCCCGGTCTGTTTTTTTTCTTCTCGTGCCGCTGCGGGATGGTGCCTGCAGCGGTGTCTCTGATATACAATATACCGTATTTTTATGCTCATTTGTGCATGAAAGGGCACATTTCCTGTATTTTTTTCCCAGGGGTGAGAAAAAAGTTGACTTCCCTCCTCGCGACCCATATAATATTACACTGCTACAGTGGGTAACGTGTATTCAGAAGGAACGTGCACTATGTACAAGAAAGTAAACCCCGACCTGCACTTCGTGGACCGCGAGAAGGCGACCCAGAAGTTCTGGAAGGATAACAGGATCTTTGAGAAGAGCATCGAGGAGCGCGAAGGCTGCCCTACATATATGTTCTATGACGGCCCGCCGACCGCCAACGGCAAGCCGCATATCGGCCATGTGCTGACCAGAGTCATCAAGGACATGATCCCGCGCTACCGCACGATGAAGGGATACCAGGTCCCCAGAAAGGCCGGCTGGGACACCCACGGCCTGCCGGTGGAGCTGGAGGTCGAGAAGGAGATCGGCATCGAGGGCAAGGATCAGATCGAGTCCTACGGCATCGAGCCCTTTGTGAAGAAGTGCAAGGAGAGTGTCTGGCAGTATAAGTCGATGTGGGAGGATTTCTCCGGCACCGTCGGCTTCTGGGCGGACATGGATCATCCTTATGTCACTTATTATGACGATTATATCGAGTCCGAGTGGTGGGCGCTCAAGACCATCTGGGACAAGGGCCTGCTCTACAAGGGCTTCAAGGTCGTGCCCTACTGCCCCAGCTGCGGCACGCCCCTGTCCTCCCACGAGGTGGCGCAAGGCTACAAGACGCTAAAGGAGCGCTCCGCTGTCGTCCGCTTCAAGGTGAAGGGCGAGGACGCGTATTTCCTCGCATGGACGACCACGCCCTGGACGTTGCCCTCCAACATCGCGCTCTGCGTGAACCCGGAGGAGACCTACGCGAAGGTGAACGCGGCCGACGGCTATACCTATTATATGGCCGAGGCGCTGCTGGACACCGTGCTCGGCGGTCTCGGCGACAAGGAGCAGGGGATCCCGGCCTATGAGGTCCTGGAGACCATGCCCGGCAAGGCACTGGAATACAAGGAATACATGCCTCTCTACGAGGCGGCCGAGAAGGAGACAGAGAAGCAGCACAAGAAGGCCTTCTTCGTCTACTGCGACGACTATGT
>DFIR01000065.1 GCA_002372815.1 Lachnospiraceae bacterium UBA3692 | reverse complement strand
ACAACGGCGCGATCATCGCCTGCGACGAGGAGGCCTGCGGCGAGCTGACCGTTGACACCTACAAGTATTTCCTCGACATCGAGAGGAAAGAGAGACTGTAAACAGCGGAGCAAAGCCTGCGGGACGCAGGGCCCGCGCCTGAACTGCCCGGGGAGCGCAGCCGATATGACGGATACCGTTTTCAATGTTCTTATTTGCATCCTGGCGCTTCTGGTCGGCATCCTGATCGGCCAGACGTACAGGAAACTGAAACAGAGGCAGGAGGCCGCGAAGCCGAAGAGCCTCCGGGAGGCCATGGGCATGAAGCCGTCCTCCTCCGGCAGAACGAAGGACACCGCGCAGGCTGCCGGCACGCAGAAACAGGCCGGCGTCAGCGCCGGAAAGCCCGCCGGCGGAAGCACGCAGAACGCGTCCGGCGGAAGCGCTCAGAATGCACCCCGCGGAAGCGCCGCGGGACCTGACGGGAAGAAGTCCTGACCGGAACGGGCGCGCGTCCGCCAATTCATACAAAAATAAACAGGTGGTACCGGGAGATGCAGGGTACCGCCTGTTTTTTCTTGTCTTCGCGAAGGTGCTGTCAGGTGCGGGAATATCTGTCCAGGAAGGAGAGGACGATCTCCGTGATCTCTTCCTGGTAGAACACATCCGCCCCGTGCGCGGCGCCTTCGACCAGGTACAGGTCCGCCGGCACGCCGTGCGCGGTCAGCGCCTCGCAGAGCATCTCGCTGTGGGCGGGGGCGACTTTTTTATCGGCGGTGCCGTGGAAGATGAGGAACGGCGGCGCGTCCTTCGAGACATGGTCGAGCGCGAAGTGCGCGTACTGCTGCTCGCGCGCCTCCCCCGGAAAGGCGGCCGCCCTCTGCAGGTAGGCGCCGTGCTTCACGGGATTGCCCTTCATATCCTCGAAATCCCGGGCAAAATCCACCGGCCCGTACAGGTCGATGACCCCGGTCACCGCGCTCGAATATTCGAGACAGTCCCCCTGGTCAAGAGACTCGTTCGCGGCGCGGGGGACCTCTGCGCAGGCGTCCGCATGTCCTGTTTCCTCCCCCGGAGCCCCGGAGCCCACCCCCGTGAGGCCCGCAAACACAGCGAGCGCTCCGCCGGCCGACTCGCCCATGATGAATACATGCGCGGGATCGATGCAGTACCTGTCGCTGTGCGCCCGCAGATACCGGATCGCTGCCTTTACGTCGACCAGTGCCGCCGGGAAAGGCGCCTCATTCACGGTGCGGTACTCCGCGCTCGCGACCACATAGCCCGCCCGCGCGTACGGCATCATCTGCGGCAGCCAGATATTGTGGTCCACCTGCGCGAAATTCCCCCCGCACAGCCAGAGCAGCAGGGGCATTTTTACGTGCCCTTCCTTGTGCTTTGGCAGCAGGAGCGACAGTTTCAGCGGCCTCTCCGCCTCGCCGAACCAGCTGGCTTCATTCTTATAGGTGATGTCCGCGATCAGCGCGAGGCATTCTTTTTCCGCTGTGAGCTGCAGGGTCTGGATCATGGGGACTCCTTTCTGAAACGGACCTTGGGAAGTGGTCGGCGTCGTTCCCTTCCAGTATATCGGACGATCCTGTTCCGGTCGAGAGTGTCAAGTCAGATACCGGTCGATCAGGTCGTCGATCCGTCCCAGATCGAGCGGTGCGTCGCCCGTCTCATACGTGATGAGAAGATCTTCTCCCAGGATGAATCCGTTCTCATGGTAGACATCGAGACGGTGCAGGTTCCTTCTGACATAGGCGATGTCATCCATTTTCCCGAGATGTTCATGGCGGTACTCCTTCAGCGTGCGGCGGTTCAGCAGCGTGAAATCCGGCCGGTAGATCACGATCTCTCCTCCGTCGGTCAGTTCGATCGGGTATTCGAACCGGTAGGGTACACTGCGGTGCAGGTATCTGTCGGCACACAGGATCTCCGACTTGGAGCGCACCCGCTCGCCCCTTTCTGTCATGAACACCTGGTCCCGGGGGGAGAACTTGCCCGGAGCATATGTGACCTCGCACCATTCCTTCACATAGCGCTCCGGATCCGGGACAGCCGGTTCGACCAGGAGCTTTCTCTCCGGATGCAGCTTTGTATAGACCGTGTCCAGGTCCTCGATATTCCTGCCCAGCCTGTCCGCGATCTTCCGGAGCTCTTCTCTCTGCTGCACCGCGGCGCGGAGGAGCTGCCGGTCATAGTCCTGCTGGGCAAGCTTCCGGATCTTCGCAAGACTGCCGGTCCTGGACAGATAGGTCTCCGAAGACTTCTTTCCACTATCCCGGACAAGCTGGTGGAACTGGACACGCCTTCCGGAAGAGCCGATGTGAAGGATCCCCGGGAGAGGGTCTACAAGTTCCTTCTGAAGCTGTGTGATCAGCAGATTCAGTTCCTCCTCCCTCTGCTCAAACAGAGCCATGACCTCCTCAATGCTTTCAAGCCGGTGGTCTGTGAATCGGTTATACATAAGTCATTTCTCCTTCTGTTCTGATGGGGGCAGCACGGGGCAGCGCTGTCTTGGGCGCTCCGGGGTCGCCGTGTATGTGCTATCTATTTTTGCTTTTAAGTTTGTGGCGAGGGCGACGCCAAATTCTTTGATTTTTCGTGGCTGTGGCGGGGGCGACGCCAAATTCTTTGTTTTTTCGTGACTGTGGCGAGGGCGACGCCAAACAAGAATTGTATTTCCTGTTTATGGCGTTAGATTTTTCCTTTGCTTTTTGATATTCCGACAACAAACTACCGGCATGATAATTGTCACACGAAATATTGTTGGCTGCGCCAATTGAACTGTTTCTGGCCCATTTGTGGCGTAGGTTTCCTACGCCACAAACAACAAGAATGAGCACATTTGGCGTCGCCCTCGCCAATAATCGGGAATTCAGGCAATAATGGCGTCGCCCTCGCCAAAGATCGCTGATTTCCCTGAAAATGGCGTCGCCCCAGCCAAAAACAGGGAAAACAATGGCTTGTTGGCGTAAGCCCACACACAACCGGCTGTTGTTTGCCAATGGCATGTAAGCCCACACAACCGGCCGCCGCTCACCGGCACAAAAACCGGCCCGCCGCCCGCAGGTCACAAACAATATCAAGTTCTACAGGGTCCGCTGCGCAGAAGAGCGCATGAAATGGAAGAAGAAACTCCAGAGGCCTCGTCACTGTCTATTATCCTACGAAATTGGACAGGCACCGTCAACGGAGGATTGACGCGGGCAGGAAGCAAATGATAAAATCAATCATGAAAACGATTGCACAAACGTTTTCATGAAAACAGAGAGCCTTGAGAATGAATCCGGAGCGCGGGGACAGCACACCCGGAAACCAGAAGAAGGAGGTACAGATGGCAGTGCAGGAAGGCATCACCCTGGAGAAGAAGAAGGGCTACGCGATCCTGAAGGTCGACAACCCGAAGACACGGAACGCGCTGAGCGTGCCGATCGTGGAGTACATGGAAGAGCTTGTGGATGAGGTCATCAGGGACAGGAGCATCCGCTGCCTGATCCTGGAAGGAGGCGGAGAGAAGTCGTTCATCGCGGGTGCGGATATCGGGGGCCTGTACAAGATGACTCCGGAGGAGTCCCGGTATTCCATCGAGGTGGGGCACAGGCTTTTCTCGAAGATCGAGATGATGGACATTCCTTCGATCGCCGCGATCAACGGGTACTGCCTCGGCGGCGGCCTGGAGATCGCCATGAGCTGCGATATCCGGCTCTGCTCGGCCAATGCGCGCTTCGGGCAGCCGGAGATCAACATCGCGATGATCCCGGGGTGGGGCGCGACGCTGAGACTGCCCCGCCTGATCGGGGAGAGCCGGGCCAAGTACCTCCTCCTGACCGGGAAAATGATCCGCGCCGACAAGGCGCTGGACTGGGGACTTGTGGCGGACGTGTACGAGAGCGTGGACGAGCTCCACGAGGAGGCGGAGAAGCTGGCGGCAGAGCTGGCCTCGAAGGCGCCAATCACCATGAAGATGGACAAGAAGATGATCTATGACAGCGTCGGCCGCCAGCCCACCGACATCGCGCAGAGGGACGCGCTGGCGCTCGGCCTGCTCTTCACCACGCACGACGCGAAGGAGGGCCTGCTGGCGTTCCTGGAGAAGCGCGCGCCGGAGTATACGGGAGAATGAATACTAACGGAAGGATGAGCACGAACGGGAGAATGAGCACGATCAAGGATGTGGCCAGGCTGGCCGGCGTCTCGATCAGTACGGTCTCCAGGACTTTGTCCGGGAAAGTATTCGTGGAGGAGGAGACGCGGGAGAGAGTCCTCAAGGCCGCGGAAGAACTGCGCTATCAGCCGAGCGGGCTCGCGAGGAGCCTGAAGCGGGGCAGGACACAGACGATCGCGCTGATCGTGCCGGATATCAACAGTCTGTTCTATCCGATGATCATGAGGAGCATCGAGCACTGCGCGGCGGAGAGAGGATACACGCTGATCCTCTGCAACACGGAGCGCGACAGGGACCGGGAAGACGCGGCGCTGCGGATGCTGAGGAGCCGGGCGGTCGACGGGATCCTGGCCATGAGCGTACGGGACGGGGAGGAGGAACTGGCGGATTTCTCGGAGGAGACCGGGATCCCGGTCGTCAGGATCAACCGCTCGTTCGGAGGCAGGCTGGACACAGTCTCGGTAGATTTCGTCTACGGAGGCAGGCTGGTCACGGAGCATCTGCTGCGGCTGGGGCACCGGAGGATCGCGGGCTATTTCGGGGACCGGGGAGCCCAGAGGTTCCGGGACCGGTACGAAGGATACGCGCGGGCGCTCACGGAGCACGGGCTCGCCGTCCGCGAAGAGGACGTGGTCCCGGACCTGGAGAGCATGGAGGACGCGTACAGGGCGGCACTGGAGATGTTTCCGGAGAAGGGCGCTCCCGGAAGCGGTGACAGGCCGACGGCGGTCTTCGCGTCCATGGATATCCTGGCGATCGGCATATACAGGGCTCTTGCGCAGCGCGGCTGGCGGGTGCCGGAGGACGTGTCCGTCATCGGCTTCGACAACGTGTTCCTGGCACAGTACATGAACCCGCCGCTCACGTCCCACGATCATCTGACCGGGGAACTGGCGTCGGAGAGCATCCGGCTTCTGCTGGAGCGCATAGAGGAAGGAGATGCCGCCGGCAGGGAGAACGGGCGCGGCGGGAAGCCCGCAGGCGGACACGGGAGCGGGGGCAAGCTTCCGCGGGAACCGCGGAACATCCTGATCCGCGGGCGGATCGAGGAGAGGGCGTCCACGGCAGCACCGCCCGCAGCCGGGACCCCGGGCGCGGACAGCGGAGAGTGATATAGAGGAGAAAGAGGAGAGAGATGTCTAAATTTATGACTGCGGAGCAGGCGGCGGCGATGATCAGGGACGGTGCGACGGTGGCGATCACCGGCAGCGGCGGACTGGTGCTCGAGCCCTACAGGGTGCTGGAGGCGGTGGAGAAGCGGTTCCTCGAGAGCGGGAGCCCGAACGGGATGACGTTGGTCCACGCATCCGGCATCGGCAACAAGAAGGAGGCGGGGGTGACCCGCTTTGCCCACAGAGGGATGGTGAGAAGGGTCGTCGGCGGGCACTGGGGCTGGTCGCCCGAGATGCAGGAGATGGCCGTGAACAACGAGATCGAGGCTTACAATTTCTCCCAGGGCGCCATCTGCCTGCTGTTCCGGGAGATCGCGGCGCACAGGCCCGGCCTGATCACCAAGACCGGCAAGTACACCTTCGTGGACCCCAGGAACGGCGGGGGGAAGCTCAACGAGGTCACGAAGGAGGACCTGGTGGAGCTGATCACCATCGGCGGCGAGGAGTATCTGCTGTACAAAGCGTTTCCCATCGACGTGGCGGTCATCCGGGGCACATGCGCGGATGAGGACGGCAACATCAGCATGGAACAGGAGCCGGCGCTCCTCGACACGCTGCTCGCGGCGCAGGCTGCGCACAACAGCGGCGGCATCGTGATCGCGCAGGTCAAATACGCGGCCGCGAAGGGCTCCCTCAACAGCAAGAAGGTCCGGATCCCCGGCGTCTACGTCGACGCGGTGGTGGTGGACCCCGGCCAGTGGCAGACTCAGGAGGCGGAGTTCAACCCGGCTTTCACCAACGACATCGTCCTGCCGCGGGAGACGCTCACGCCCCTGCCCCTGACGCACCGCAAGATCGTGGCGCGGAGAGCCTTCATGGAGCTCCGTGAGAATCTCGTGGTCAACCTCGGCTTCGGCATGCCGGACGGCGTGGCGAGCGTGGCGGCGGAGGAGGGCTTCGCCGACAAAGTGTACTTCACTATCGAGCAGGGCATCTACGGGGGCGTGCCGGCGACCGGCGATATCTTCGGCGTCGCCAGCAACCCGGTGGCGGTGCTGGACGAAGGCGCGCAGTTCGACTTCTACCAGGGACACGGCCTGGACATGACTTTCCTCGGGCTCGCGCAGGCGGACGAGCGGGGCAACATCAACGTGAGCAAGTTCGGGCGCACCATCGCGGGCAGCGGCGGCTTCATCGACATCACGCAGAGCGCGAAGAAGATCGTCTTCTGCGGCACCTTCACCGCCGGCGGTCTGAAGACCCGGATCGAGGACGGGAAGCTCGTCATCGCACAGGAGGGCCGCAGCCGCAAGTTCCTGAAAGCGATCGACCACCTCACCTACAGCACCGAGTACGCCCGGGAGGAAGGCCAGGAAGTCCTGTACGTGACGGAGCGCGCGGTCTTCGAGCTCCGCGGCGGCGTGCTGACCCTGACCGAGATCGCGCCGGGGATCGACCTGCGGAAGGACATCCTGGAGCAGATGGAGTTCACACCGGTGATCGCGGAGGACCTGAAGACCATGGATGCGAGGATCTTCCGGCCGGAGAAGATGGGTGAGGCGTGAAGCGCGGGGGGGGGGCAGTCCCGGACCTGCGAGGGAGGATGAGATGGATCTGTTTTCACTGAAGGGCAAAACAGCGCTGGTCACCGGCTGCGCGGGCGGCATCGGCCGGGGGATCGCGGAGGGGCTTGCGCGGGCAGGGGCGGATATCGCCGGCGTCGACCTGCAGCCCCTGGACGGGACACGGGAGTCAGTCACGGCGCTCGGGAGGCGGTTCTATGCTTTCTCCGCGGATCTCTCGGACACGGATGCCGTCGCCGCCATGTGGGGGCAGGCGCTTGCGGAGACCGGCGGGATCGACATCCTGGTCAACAACGCCGGAACGCAGTACCGGGAGGGTGTCTGCGACTTTCCCCTGGAGATGTTCGACAGAGTGATGGCGGTCAACCTGCGCAGCGCCTACCAGCTGAGCCAGCTGGCAGCGCGCCATTACATCGGGACCGGAAAGAAGGGCAAGATCATCAACCTGGCCTCGCTCTTCTCCACGTTCGGGGGACTGAACGTCAGCGCCTACACCTGCAGCAAGCACGGGATGGTGGGGCTGACCAGAGCGTTCTCCAATGAAGTGTCGCGGTACGGGATCACCGTGAACGCGCTGGCACCGGGGTACATCGCCACGGAGATGACCCGGAGCATCTGGTCGGACCCGGAGAAGCGCCGCCCCATGGACGAGCGGCTGCCGATCGGCCGCTGGGGGACGCCGGAGGACTTCGCCGGGCCGGCGGTATTCCTGGCTTCCGCCGCATCGGACTATGTGACCGGGATCGTGGTGCCGGTGGACGGAGGGTATACCGCGAGGTGACAGAGGTGCTGCCGGACGAGGGCCGCTGACGTCCTGTCGGGAAAATGTATACAAGATTCCGAAATCGAGGCGTGGCGGGATCATGAAAACCGTTGCGGACTGCGGCGGGAACCGGATTTTGACAGCTATTTACAAAAAAGACAATCAGGAAGGCAATTCTTTTTTGCATATTGATTGAACATATGCTACTATACTGTATATCACGATGCCCTGCACACAGCGGGGCATCCGTCTCCGGGTGGAGACACTCACACACCACATTCTTTTTTAGGAGGATCGTTATGAAGAAAAAGATCTTTAGTGTCGTTCTGAGCCTCGTGCTGGCAGCATCCCTGGCGGCATGCGGCGGCGGCGGTGCCAGCAGCGCCAGCAGCGAAGCGCCGGCAGCAGCCACGGAAGAGAACAATGTCACGCTTGTCTACGCGGAAGTGAACCCGCTCGACACCACAGTCGTCGGCCAGGTCGCGACGCACTTCGCGGAGAGAGTCAATGAGCTGACCAACGGCACCGTCACGATCGACGTCCAGGGCGGCGGCGTCCTCGGTGCGGAAGGTGACTTCTGCGACAACATGATCGGCGGCGTCGGCACCATCGACATGGCCCGTCTGTCCGTCTCCACGCTGACCGGCTACGGCGTTCCCAAGTCCGCTCTGCTGTGCCTGCCTTACACCTTCGCGAGCCGTGATCATTTCTGGAACTTCGCGGCCAGCGATCTGGCACAGGAATTCCTCGATGAGCCCTATGAGAACGGCCTCGGACTGCACGGCCTGTTCCTCGGCGAGGAAGGCTTCCGCCACATCTTCACCAACAAGCCCGTCTCCGGTCTGTCTGACCTCCAGGGCATGAAGATCCGTGTTTCCACCGATCCCACCATGGTCGGCATGATCGAGTCCTTTGGTGCCAGCCCGACCGTCATCGCTTACGGCGAGCTGTATCAGTCCCTGCAGTCCGGCGTTGTTGACGGCGCTGAGAACCCTGTCGGCAACTACAAGGCGAACTCCTTCTACGAGGTCGCTCCTTACCTGATCCTCGACGGCCATCAGCTGGGCGTCATCGAGCTGGTCATCACTGACGCTGCATGGCAGAAGCTGAGCGAGAATCAGCAGAACGCCATCAAGCAGGCCGCACAGGAGTGCCAGGCTTACAACAAGGAACTCTCCGAGAAGATCGAAGAGGACACCCTTGCCGAACTCGGCGATTCCATCACCACGATCGAAGTTGACAAGACCGAGTGGATCGAGAAGGCGAAGTCCAGCGATGCGTTCAAGGAAGCCACCAAGGATTATCAGGAACTGTACGATGCCATCGAGGCGCTGCAGTAATGATCACAGAACAGGTGATCCGGAACCCGGCTGTACTGTGAAGGCCCGGCGTCACCGAGTCCTTTGAGGGCGATTCACAATGAGGTGCAGGGGGCATGAGCCCCCCTGCACTTTTTGAAAGGAGAGAGTAAGACGGTGTTAGAAAAGCTGAAAGTATTCTACGACAGGATGTATAAGATCGTCATGGTCATCTGCAAGCTGCTTCTGATCGCAGACATCCTGGTGGTCAGTTTCACGGTCCTTGGGCGCTACGTGCCCTTTATCCCGGATCCCACCTGGACGGAAGAGATCACGCTGACGCTGATGTCCTACATGGCAGTTCTGTCTGCCGCTCTGGCGATCCGAAGGGGGGCGCACATCCGCATGACCAGCTTTGACCGGTATCTTCCGAAGATCGTGATCAACGTGCTGGATGTTCTGGCGGATATCGGCGTGATGATCCTGGCCGTGATCATGCTGGTCGTCGGCTGGCAGTATGCCACCGGCATCGGCGCCAAAGGTTTCTATCCCAGCCTTCCCTGGCTGAGCAAGCAGGTCATGTATATGCCGATCCCGATCGCAGGCATCGCCATGATCGTCTTTGAAGCGGAAGCATTGTTCAACGACGTCCTGAAACTCATGGGCAAGGATACTTACCTGAAGAAGGAAGAGTCCCTTGAGGAACAGGTCGCAGAGGGAGGGGTCTGAGTATGAATTCGAATTTGGCAATTTTCGCCCTGCTGGGCGGTTTCCTGATTCTGGTCATCCTGCGCTTCCCCATTGCGTACGCGGTAGCGCTGGCATCGATCATGTGCATGAAGATCCAGGGCATGGGTCTGCAGACCCTCTGCCAGCAGATGGTCAAGGGCATCAGCTCCTTCTCCCTGATGGCGGTCCCGTTCTTCATCACCATGGGCTGCCTGATGGGCAGCGGCGGTATTTCCGAGAAACTGATCGCGCTCGCCAACTCCCTGGTCGGCTGGATGACCGGCGGCATGGCGATGGTGAACATCGTGGCTTCCTATTTCTTCGGCGGTATTTCCGGATCCGCGGCTGCGGATACGGCATCCCTCGGCTCCATCCTGATCCCCATGATGGAAGACCAGGGCTATGACCGTGATTTCTCGACGGCGGTCACCATCACGTCCTCCTGCGAAGGCCTGCTGGTCCCTCCGAGCCATAACATGGTCATCTACGCCACCACGGCGGGCAGCCTTTCCGTCGGAAGCCTCTTCCTGGCAGGCTATATCCCGGGCGCGCTTCTGGCAGGCTCCCTGATGGTGGGTTCCTATATCATTTCCAAGAAGAGGCAGTACCCGAAGGGCGAGCCTTTCCACCTTGGCAAGTTCATGAAGCAGCTCAGCGTTTCCATCTGGGCGCTGGCAGCGATCATCATCGTTGTCGTCGGCGTTATCGGCGGTGTCTTCACGGCTACTGAGTCCGCTGCTATCGCTGTTATCTACAGCCTGATCGTGTCCGTGTTCATCTACAAGGGACTCGACTGGAAGGGCGTCTGGAGAGTTCTCGGCGACTGTGTCGACACGCTTTCCATCGTTCTGATCCTGATCTCCACGTCCGCAGTCTTCGGCAACATGCTGACCCTGCTGCACGTGCCGGATATGGCCGCGAACGCCATCACGAGCGTCAGCTCCAGCCCGGTAGTCATCGCGCTGCTGCTGAACCTGATCCTGCTGGTCCTCGGCTGCATCATGGACATGGCCCCGATCATCCTGATCGCGACCCCCATCCTGCTGCCCATCGCCGTTTCCATCGGCATCGACCCGATCCAGTTCGGTATCATGGTCATCCTGAACTGCGGTATCGGTCTGCTGACACCTCCCGTCGGAAGCGTTCTGTTCATCGGCTCCGCCGTTGCGAAGCTTCCCATGGAGAAGGTCGTCAAAGCGACCCTTCCCTTCTATCTGTGCATGCTCATCTCCCTGCTGCTGATCACCTTCGTTCCCGCGATCAGCCTGTGGCTGCCGCATCTCATCATGGGCTGATCGGCATCGCCGCGTGAGGATCTGCATCTGCGGAGACACTACGTAAATGAAGAGACCGGCATATTGTGTGATTTCTGCAATATGCCGGTTTTTCCTTTTCATAAGGGGGCGTCAGGAGAAGCGTTTCAGGTGTACAGGACAGGGTGCCGGCAGCAGTACCGGCTTTTATGTGTACGGAGGTGTGAGACATATGGGACAGAAAGTGAGAGACCGCATCCTGGTGAGCGGATGTGAAGGCGAGGAGAATGGATACAACACGCAGCTGCTGTATTTTACCTGTTCCTCCCTCAGCAGGGACGACCGGTACCTGTTCATGATCACGGACAGGGGCGGATCGCCGAATGTGATGGTGCGTGACCTTGTGACCGGGGAGGAGAAGATCCTGACACAGAACCGCGGCGGGATCATGAAGAGCTACGTCTACTTCGACTGCGAACCCGGCAGGGGGCTCAGCAAGGCCAGCGTCTGCCTGGACGCGGACCGCTGCATCGCCTACTACATCCGCGACAACGTGATCTGCAGGGTCGGTCTGGACGGCGTGGAGATACAGCTGGCGAAGGTGCCGGATGACCGCATGACGGCCTTCACCCATGTCTCCGCGGACGGGAAGCTCCTGTGTGTGCCGATGACAGACGGACGGTGCCTGGATTACGATCCGGAGACCGAAGGGAGCGGCCTCGACCGGCGGCCTGTGTACGACATCGACGGACGCGTGCAGGAGGAGGGCCTCTGCAGCTACCTCTGTGTGTATGACACGGCTACCGGCGCGCAGGTCTATGAGAAGACCGTCCCGAAATGCTGGATCACACACGTGCAGTTCGATCCTGCGGATCCGGAGATCATCATGTACAATCATGAGTGGCCGTCCTTCGACTGCGGGATCCGGCGCATCTGGATCTATGACCACCGGCGGGACGAGATCCGCCGCGTGCGCACGGAAGGGACGGATACGCTCGGCAATACGGCGGGCTGCGCGAGAAAACGCGGCGACTGGGTCTGCCACGAGATGTGGAGCGATGACGGGCAGATCGTGATCTATCACGGCGGTTACGAGAACGGGCCCGCCATGGTCGGCAGATATGAGCTTCAGACCGGAAAATACTGGGAGATCGCCCTGCCGGAGGAGTATAATGCCTATGGGCACTTCACGATGGATCACGATATGAACCTGGTGTGCGACGGGTACTTCAAGTTCCCGGAGGACGTCAAGATCGTGCGCGAGAACAGCACGGACAACGGGCCGGATCCGCACAAGAAGGACGGCGAGTACATCAGCAGGGTCCTTCCGGACTGGGAGAACGGCATCCTTCGGTGGATCCCGCAATGCAAACATGAGAGCGACTGGCTCGGGCAAGACGCGCACCCCCACGCGATCTATTCGCATGCGGGGGACCGGATCTTCTTCAACAGCCGGAGCGGGAAGTATGTGAAGGTCTACGGGATCGACTGTCAGGACGCGTAGAGAAGAGAAGATGAGATACGAATTTACTTACCGGAACACAACGTCGGACTTTTTCAAATTCTATATCGGGAATGTCTACAGCCAGTGGACGGGCATCATCGGCGTGGTCTTCACCGGCGCGATGATCGCGCTGATCGTGAGCAGGTGGGGCGAGAGCGGCATGATCTTCCGCGCGGTCATGGTGATCGGACTGCTGCTCTTTCCGGTCGTGCAGCCGCTCGGGCTCTGGCTGCGGAGCATGAAAGCCTCTGAATCCATCAAGCCGGAGACGACCCTTCTCTTTGACGAGAAGGGCATGGGCATCTGCGTGCAGCTGCACAGTCAGCGCATTCCCTGGGGAAAGAACGCCTCGGTGGTCAAAAGGCCCGGGCTTCTTGTGGTCACGCCGGACGGCATGCATCTCTATCTGCTGCCGGACCGTGTGACGGGAGAAAAAAAGGAGGAACTCTATGCGTTTCTGCGGGACCGCGCAGGGGGCAGTTCCCGGTAACACAGGGGACGGTCTTCTGTATGAGCCGGGGCGTGAACGCCTCCGGATCGGTACGACAGAGGGGCGTTTTCGCATGATCATGCCCGACCTGATCGCGCAGATGGCGGAGAACTGTCCGGGGGTCCTGGTCGACGGGCATATGGCGGATGCAGTCACCCTGCGGGAACAGCTGCTGCGGGGCGAGCTGGATCTCGCTTTCAGCGGCCTCACGCCGGATTCCCCGCCGGAGATCGCAGCGGAGCTGCTGCTCGACGAGAAGCTGTACTATGTGATCAGCGGGCATCTGCTGCTGGAGATACCGGAGAGCGACCGGGAGCGTACTCTGCGGAAAGCGGAGGCGGATCTGCGGGTCTTCGCGCAGATCCCTGTGATGCGGAGTCTGCCGCATCTGCACTGTATGCAGATCCTGGATGAAGTTCTTTCGGCGCAGGACGTGCAGCTTCCATGCGTGCATGTCTCCCCCCACTACGACCTGCATCAGGAGCTGGCCGTGCGCGACTATGCGGCGTGCTTCTGCCTTGGCATGTACCTGCCGCACCTGTACAGGCTGAACGGGGAGGCAGACGACCTGCTGCACGTGTTCCGGATCCGCGGCCTGGAGAAAACGAACCCGGTGTATCTGCTGTACAGGAAGGAGCAGCCGTGGACGGAAGGAATGGAGATGTTCACGGCACTTCTGAGGCAGCGGTGCGCGCAGATCGCTGCACTGCAGGAGAGGATCTGAGAGACTGCCGCGCAGAGAAACGTTCCCTGCGCGGTCCGGAGGAGAGAGATGAAAGATCAGAGATGGGTCTATTATAAGGAGATCGAGCCGCAGGACATGGGCGGCGGCGTGGTGAGGCGTGTGCTCGCCTACTCGAACGACGTGATGGTCGTGGAGAATACGTTTGAGAAGGGCGCGGTTGGCTCAGTGCACCATCATCCCCACACACAGATCACGTATGTGAAGAGCGGCGCGTTCCGCTTCATGATCGACGGCGAGGAGCACATCGTCCGTGAAGGGGACACCCTGCTCAAGACGAACGGCGTCGAGCACGGCTGCGTCTGCCTGGAGGCCGGCGTGCTGCTGGACATTTTCAACCCTTACCGGGAAGATTTCGTGGAAGACTGAGAGGAAAGAGCAGACCCCATGGCAGAATACTTCGATATCTGTGATGAGCACGGAAACCCGACAGGGGAGATCATCGAGCGCGGTGAAGCCCACAGGAAGGGCGTCCTGCACCGGACGGTCCACATCTGGGTGACGCGCGTGCGGGACGGCCACAGGCAGGTCCTGCTGCAGAAGCGCAGCGCGGACAAGGATTCCTTCCCCGGCATGTACGACACGTCCTCCGCCGGCCACATCCAGGCGGGCGACGCGCCGCTCGAGAGCGCGCTGCGCGAGCTGGAAGAGGAGCTGGGCATCCATGCGGAGCCCGGACAGCTGCACTTTGCCGGAAACTGCCGGATCTGCTTTGAGGGCGTCTTCCACGATGCGGTCTTCAAAGAGGACGAGGTCGCCTTCGTCTATGTCTATGAGGAGCCGGTCCGCGACGGGGACCTCCGGATCCAGAAAGAGGAACTGGAGAGCGTGGAGTGGTTCGACCTGGAAGCGGTCGAGAAGGAAGTCCGGGAAGGCGGTGCGCGCATGTGCGTGCCGCCGGAAGGGATCGCGGTGCTTCGGGCATATCTGCAGAAGCAGGAGACCGTCCGGAAGCCGCTGCAGACCGCGGCGGCCGGCAACGCTGACAGCACGGCCCTGCAGAGCGCACAGGCTCCCTGGGAGAGCGGTCTGCAGATGACCCTTTTCGAAGCCGCAAAGCAGGCCGGGACAGTCGCGCTGCAGCTCGGAAACGCCGCAAAACAGGCGGGAGAAGCGGTCCTCCGCGCCATCGAGGACAGCGCCCCGTACCGCAAGTACGAGCTGCGGGTGCAGCGGGGCGACGTCTCGCTTGCCGTCACGAAATTTACGCCCGCGGGCCTCAGCAACGGCATTCCGGTGATCCTCTCCCATGCTTTTATGGGCTCCCGCAAGGACACGTATCCTTATGCCCGAAAACTCGCCGAGTGGGGCTATACTGCTTATGCGCTTGATTTTGCCGGGGGTGGGCCCGGGAGTGAGAGCGATGGGGAGATGACGGACATGTCCGTTCTCACGGAGAGGGAGGACCTCTTCGCGCTTATGGACTATGTGCGGAAGGACCCGGCGGTGCTTGCCGAGCGGCTGGTCCTGCTGGGCTTCAGCCAGGGCGGTCTGGTGAGCGCGCTCGCCGCCGCTTCGCGCAAGGAGCAGGTGGACCGGCTCATTCTCGTCTATCCGGCCCTGTGCATCCCGGACGACGCCCGCCGCGGCAAAATGCTGCACGGCTCCTTCGACCCCGCAAATGTGCCTGCAGTCATGACATTTGAGAAGACCCTCCGCCTCGGCCGCAAGTACGTCACCGACGTGCTGCAGATGGACGCGTTCGCGGAGATCGCCGGCTTTGACGGGGAGGTCCTGATCATCCATGGCGCGGCGGACAGGCTCGTCGATCCGGCCTATGCGAAAAAGGCGCAGCAAACCTATGCGGAAGCGCAGCTCTTTCTCGTACAGGGCGCTGGCCACGGTTTCAACCCGCAGCAGGACCTGGTGGCGATCGACGTGATCCGGGAATTCCTCCTGGACCGCACGGAAGTGCTCACGGTGGACCTGCGCCTGGGCGTCCCCGAAATGGAGAAGAGCGGAAGCGAGAAGATCCTCACGCTGCCGATCGAAGGCACCGCCCGCAGCGCCTGGTTTGAGGGTGTGATCGGTCCGGATTCCAAGGACGTCCGGAAGATCATCGACGACTCGCCCGCCGGCTTCCGCGCCACCTACGACCTGCGCGGGGTGGATCACACGAAGCACTCCTGCACCATCCACATCGAAAACCGCACGGCCGACAGCACCTCTCTGGTCACAGAGATCGAGACGGACAGCGAAGCGCTCTCTTTCCTGAATGACGCTTCCTGCGGCGCCGTCCTCGAGCTCCGCGGCACCGGAGTGATCGTGCATATCTTCGCCGCCGTGCCGGACTCACACAGGGGACGGTTCTCTGTGTGAGGCCTGATATAAAAATGTCGCCCTGCAGCCGTGAGACCTACGATCACTTCGCAGAGATCCACATAGACCTGCACGGAGCGCCTGATGGGCAATGATTGGGCTCGTTCCCCGCTCTGATGAGCGGGGAACTCAGACAGTAGATCAATTCCGGCCGCAGCCCGAAACCGCGGCCTTCAGCCCATCAGACGCCCTGCGCATGCCAGGTGTATCAAACTGCTCGTTCAAAGTAGTTCTCCCGGCTGCAGGGTGTCATTTTTTACAGCCCACACAGACGGTTCCGGTGTGAGCATATGCATGAACAGCCGTCCTGTATCCGTGAGAGACACTTTTGAACGAGCGGCTTGATGTACCTGACCTGCGCGGTGCATCTGACGGGTCAAAAGCCGTGGCTTCGGGCCACGGCTTTTGTTGATCCCAATGTCTGAGGCCCCTGCTCATCAGAGCAGGGGCCGAGTTGGATCATTGCCCGGCAGATGTGCCGTGCAGGTCTATGTGTATCTCCGCACAGTGAACCGTGGCTCTCACGGATACAGGAGGGATGTTCATAAAAATAGCTCACACAGAGAACCGTCCCAATGTCATTAAGTTAAACAATAT
>DFIR01000043.1 GCA_002372815.1 Lachnospiraceae bacterium UBA3692 | reverse complement strand
CGCCCTGGCTGTCCTCGTTGGAGAGAACGACCTTGCAGGACGGGCAGTAGTTCACGAGTGTCTTGTCACGGAACACGAGGCCCTTCTCAAAGAGCTTGAGGAAGATCCACTGCGTCCACTTGTAATAGTCCTCGGAAGACGTGTCGACCACGCGGTCCCAGTCAAAGGAGAAACCGACGCTGCGCAGCTGGTTCGAGAACTTCTCGATGTTCTTATCCGTAATGATGCGCGGATGGGTATTCGTCTTGATGGCATAGTTCTCGGTGGGCAGGCCGAAGGCGTCGAAGCCGATCGGGAACAGGACATTGTAGCCCTGCATCCTGCGCTTGCGGGACACCACTTCCAGGCTGGAATAGGCCTTGATATGACCGACATGCATACCGGCCCCGCTGGGATACGGGAACTCCACAAGCCCGTAGAACTTTGGCTTCGTGCTGAAGTCTTCCGCCTTAAAGATCCCGGCGTCTTCCCACTTCTTCTGCCACTTGGGTTCGATCTTCTTAAATTCGTGTTTCATCGTATGTATAGCTCCTATGCGCACTGTACATTTTCCGGTGTATCGTTCCCATTCTAAGCCCGAAGCACAAGGATGTCAACCGCGCAGGCGCTCCGCGGGCGCGCGCAGGGGACGGTTCTCTGCGCGGTGTGTATACACGTATGCGCTGCGCGCAGGGGACGGTTCTCCGCGCGGTGTGTATACACGCATGCGCTGCGCGCAGGGGACGGTTCTCCGCGCGGTGTGTATACACGCATGCGCTGCGCGCAGGGTGCACACAGGACGCATGCACCAAATCTCTCGAAATGTCCGGAAGATAGTGCGTTTCTTGTTTTGTCCCACTACGAATAAGAAATAATAGAAATAAAAGTGCAAAATCCGCAAAAAAATGCACTACGCTCCTGCAATCAGCCTTCCATGTAGTGCATCTTTGTTATAAACGTGTCAAATAATCTTTATTCAGATAAGTCCTGTACGCAGTATAGTAAACGCGGCACTTTTTTCCATTAATTTTTGCAAAGGTAGTGCCGGACTTTTTCAAGCGCACTACTGCTTGAAATATCAGAAATAAATAGTGCAATACCATAGTATCCCGAATAGCCGGATCCATCACCGGCTGCACAAAGGACTGTCCCCCTGTGCGGCCCGCAGAAAATCAGGATTTTTTGCCACTTCAAGCCCTTACTCACACAGAGAACCGTCCCCTGTGTGACGCAAGGGACAACTCCTCACGTAAAAATACGCAGGGGACGGTTCCCCACGCATAATACGTGAAGAACCGTCCCCTGAATTATTATTCCGGAAAGCATCAGTCCTCGGCGCCTTCCTCGAGAGCTGCCTGTCTGGCGGCAACTTCCTTGGCCTGGATTTCCGCAGGGACCTGCTCGTAGCTGTCGAAGCTGTAAGCGTAGTCGCCGCGGCCGCCGGTCATGCTGCGCAGGACGGTGCAGTAGTCGAAGAGTTCGGACTGAGGGACGCGCGCCTCGACGACGGTCTTGCCGTTGCCGATGGGGTTCATGCCGAGCACGATGCCTCTGCGCTTATTCAGGTCGCCCATGACGTCGCCGGTGTAGGTATCCGGGATGGTGACCTTCAGGTTCACGATGGGCTCGAGCAGGACCGGGTTCGCGTCCATGATGCCCTTCTTGAAGCACTGGTTTGCAGCGGTCTTGAAGGCCATTTCGGAGGAGTCGACCGGGTGGTAGGAACCATCGTACAGGACAGCCTTGATGCCGACGACGGGATATGCCGCAAGCGGTCCCTTCTTGACGCCTTCCGCGACGCCCTTTTCGACAGCGGGGAAGAAGTTCCTCGGGACGCTGCCGCCGACGACCTCTTCGCCGAACTCGTAGTGCTCGGCCATGTTGCCGGAGGGGCTGAAGCGCATCTTGACGTGACCGTACTGGCCATGGCCGCCGGACTGCTTCTTATACTTGAACTCGCAGTCGGAGTTCTTGCGGATGGTCTCGCGGTAAGCCACCTTCGGAGCCATGGTCTCGATCTCGACCTTGTACTCGTTGGCGAGCATGCTCTTGACGACCTCGAGCTGCATGTCGCCGATACCGTAGATCAGGGTCTGGCCGTTCTCGGAATCGTTGAGCATGTAGAAGGTAGGATCCTCAGAGGAGATCTTGGACATCGCCTGGGCGATCTTGTCGATGTCGTTCTTATTCTTCGCCTTGTAGCGGATGTAGGTGTAAGGCGTGGAGAGCTGCATCTGCTCGTACTGGATCGGCTCTGCCTTGGTGGAGAGGGTATCGCCGGTCTTTGCTTCGCCGAGCTTCGCGACCGCGCCGATATCGCCGGCGTGCAGCTCCGGGATCTCGGTGGTCTGCTTGCCCATCATGGTGTAGAGCTTGCCGAGGCGGAGCTCGCTCTCGAGGGTGGTGTCGTAGACAGTGTCATCTGTCTTGAAGACGCCGCTGCGGACCTTGATCAGGGAATATCTGCCGATGAAAGGATCCACGATGGTCTTGAAGATGAAGGCGCTCTTCGGCTGCGCGTCGTCGAACTTCGCGGTGAAGGCTGCGCCGGTCTTCGTGTTGGTGCCCTCGACGGTCTTGCGGTTGGGGGCGGGCAGATACTTCACGATGTCATCGAGGAGCGTGTAGATGCCGCGGGCCTGCGTGCTGCTGCCCATCTCGACGGGAACGATCGCATCTTCCAGGATCTGATCGTGCACGGCCGTGCGGATCTCGTCATCCGTAAAGGTGTCGCCCTCGAAGTAGCGCTCCATGAACTCTTCGCTGGACTCCGCGATTGCTTCCATCAGGCTGTCGCGATAGCCTTCCATCTCGTCCTGGCTGACTGCGGGGATGTCGCACTCCTTGACTTCCTTGCCCTGCCACTTGAAAGCCTTCTCGCCGATGACGTTCACATAGCCCGTCAGAGCGCTGCCTTCGTGGATGGGAAGGATGAAAGGCGCGACCTTCTTGCCGAAGCGCTCCTGCAGAGATTCCACGACCTGGTTATAGTTGACGTTGTCGACGTCCATGTCGGAGACATAGATCATGCGGGGAAGGGCAAACTTCTCGCACAGATCCCATGCGCGCTCCGTGCCGGCCTCGATGCCGGACTTGCCGGAGACGACGATGATCGCGGCGTCCGCCACGTTGACAGCCTCTTCCACTTCGCCGACGAAGTCAAAGTAGCCGGGAGTGTCCAGGATATTGATCTTGCAGTCCTTCCACTCGATCGGCAGAAGCGCAGTGCGGATCGAAAATCCTCTCTTCTGCTCCTCCTTGGTGAAGTCGCTGACGGTGTTCTTGTCCTCGACTCTGCCCATACGCGAAGTTACGCCCGCAAGGTTGAGCATCGCTTCCGCGAGGGTCGTCTTACCGGCACTGCCGTGGCCGAGAAGGACGACATTCCTGATCTTTTCCGTGGTATAAACCTTCATCTCCCAAACCTCCAGTAGTTAAACTTGTATATATTTGCTAAATGCCGCTTCTATAAAACGAAAAAAGCGTCCTTCTTATTCTACTAAATGTACAAAGATATGACAAGCTGATATGAAAAAAATGTACATCCAACTGGTAATTGTCCCGGGAGCCCGGAAGTGATATAGTCAATTCGATGTTTTATCCTGCGTTTTCTGCGGTTTGGAGGTAGAATTATGCACACCATCGGTTTCTACGGTCTCGGTCTGATCGGCGGCAGCATCGCGCGCGCCATCCGGGAGAAGCATCCCGGCACCCGCATCATCGCTTACGACCCCGACAGGACGTCCCTCGCGGAGGCATATCATGACGGTGTGGCGGACCTCGCCGCCGACGGCGCCGGCCCTGTCTTCACGGAATGCGACATCATCTTCCTCTGCGCGCCGGTCGAGCGCAACGAGGAGAACCTGAAGCTTCTCGCGCCTTACCTGCGCGAGGACGCCATCCTCACGGATGTCGGCAGCGTCAAGAGCACCATGCACCGGCACGTCCGCGCCGCAGGCCTCTCCTCCCGCTTCATCGGCGGGCACCCGATGACCGGCAGCGAGCGCATCGGCTACCGCAATTCCAAGGCGCGCTTCCTGGAGAACGCCTTCTATATCCTCGCCCCGGAGCCCGAGTTCCCTGAGGACCAGACCGCCTTCATGGAATCCTTCGTCCGCTCCCTCGGCGCAATCCCGCTCCGCCTGGACAGCAAGACCCACGATCTGGCGACGGCGGCCATCAGCCACCTGCCGCACGTGGTCTCCGCCTCCCTGGTGAACCTGGTCCGCGAGAGCGACCGGGACGACGGCCTCCTGCGCATGCTCGCCGCCGGCGGTTTCAAGGACATCACGCGCATCTCCTCCTCCTCCCCGGTCATGTGGGAGCAGATCTGTCTCACGAACACCGGCAACATCCTGGAGCTCCTGGACCGCTACGTCGATCTCCTGCAGTCCTTCCGGGATCTGCTCACTGAGCGAGACGGGGACAGGATCCGCGATTTCTTTTCCAACGCGCGGACCTACCGCGACAGCTTCGCGGATCTCTCCTCGGGACCGATCCGCCGCACCTATATCATCCACGCCGACATCGAGGATCATCCGGGCGTCATCGCCGCCATCGTCCAGCTGCTGGCCGCCGACAATATCAACATCCGCAACCTCGGCATCTCCCACAACCGGGAGTACCAGGAAGGCGTCCTGCGCATGGAGTTCGACACCCAGGACGCCCTGGACCGCGCGCGCGTGCTGCTCGCGGACAACGGCTACACCCTGCACTGACCGGCGGCCCCGACCGCATCTCACAACTGTAAGAGGAGGCTTCCTATGCTCACACTTGCACCTTCCCGCCCGCTCCGCGGCACCATCGCCGTCCCGGGGGATAAATCGATCTCCCACCGCGCCGTCATGTTCGGCGCCCTGGCCGACGGCGTCACGGAGATCACCGGTTTCCTGTCCGGCGCGGACTGTCTTTCCACGGTCTCCTGTTTTCGCAGGTTGGGCGTATCCGTAGACTTTGACGGACCCTCTTCCCGGGTCATCGTTCACGGCCGCGGCCTCCGCGGGCTGACACCGGATCCCGAATACATCAAGGACGGCGCCGTCCGGCTGGACACCGGCAACAGCGGCACCACGACCAGGATCCTCTGCGGCATCCTGGCCCCGCAGCACTTCGACACAGTCCTCGGCGGCGATGACAGTGTCAACAGCCGCCCCATGAAGCGCGTGATGACGCCGCTGGCCGGTATGGGCGCTTCCATCACAAGTCTATCCGGCAATGGCTGCGCGCCGCTCCTGATCCGTGGCGCCGGCGAATCCGGACTGCATGCATTTTCTTACAGGAGTCCTGTCGCCTCCGCCCAGGTCAAATCCGCCATCCTCTGCGCCGGTCTCTACGCGGACGGGCCGGTCTCCGTCACGGAGCCCTCCCTCTCCAGGGACCACACGGAGCGCATGCTCCGCGCTTTCGGGGCCGATGTGCGCTCCAGTATCCTTCCGGGCGGGGAAGGCGCGCTGGCGGAGATCCGCCCCTGCAGCCGTCTCACCGGCCGCCCTGTGCGGGTCCCCGGGGATATCTCTTCCGCCGCCTATTACATCGCCGCCGCTTCGATCGTGCCGGATTCGGAGGTCCTCCTGACCGGCGTCGGCATCAATCCCACACGCGCCGGCATGCTGGAAGCGGCACGTGCCATGGGCGCAGACATTGAGATCGTGCGGATGTATGACGACGCCGAGCCGGCCGCGGACCTGCTCGTCCGTCACGCGCCTCTGCACGGGACCGTGATCGAGGGCGCCATGATTCCGACCCTGATCGACGAACTTCCCGTCCTTGCGGTCATGGCCGCCTGCGCGGAGGGCCGCACGGTCATCCGGGACGCCGCGGAGCTGAAAGTCAAGGAGACGGACCGGATCCGCACCGTGACGGAGAATCTCCTCGCGATGGGCGCGGACGTCACCCCGACGGACGACGGCATGATCATTGAAGGGAAGGCCGATCTGCAGGGCGCCCTGATCCACACCTGCGGCGACCACCGCATCGCGATGTCCTTCGCGGTCGCCTCCCTGGTCGCGGACGGGCAGACCGTCCTGGACGACCACGCGTGCGCGTCTGTCAGCTACCCTTCCTTCTATAAGGATCTGGCGGGACTGGCGAAGTAGGAGCCACTTTTCAGCCGCCCTAGGAAGCTGTACGTGTATGTTGCAGTCCTTATGAAGCTGTACTGCAGATTGCAGTACAGCTTCATAAGGACTGAGACATACATACACAGTCTCGAGATCACGACACCCGGCAGATAACAAAGCGCCGCATCCCGACCGGGATGCGGCTCTCTTTTCATTCACGCAGGATCATCTTCTGTTTATTTGCTGAAGAACGTATTCAGGATGCCTCTGCCCAGGCTGGCACCGAGGTTGCCGCCGAGGGTCTTGCCGAACTTGCCGAACATGCCGCCGACAGACTTGCCGACTTCGCGTCCGACCGTGCCTGCGACGGAGCTGCCGACGTTCTTGGCAGCGCGCCTCTTGGCGGCCTCCGCCTGTGCGGCCTGCTTCGCGGCTTCCTTCTCCGCCGCTGCCGCCTCTGCGGCCGCAGCCTTCTCTTCCGCCGCCTTCTGGGCTGCCGCCGCTGCCGCGGCCGCCTCCTCAAGGCCCTTCCTCTCAAGGAATTCGAATGCGGAATCGGGATCCGTGGCCTCTGCGTACTTGCCGTAGAGCAGGCTCTCGCGGATCTTCATGCTGCGCTCCTCCTCCGTGATGGAGCCCATGCGGCTCTGGGGAGGCAGGATCGAGACCTTCTCCGCCATCATCGGCGTGCCGTCCTCCTGCAGGAAGGAGATGACCGCCTCGCCCGTGCCCAGGCCGAGGATCGCCTCATAGGTGTTGAAGGCGGGATTCACGCGGAAGGACTCCGCGGCGGCCTTCACGGCGCGCTGCTCCGAAGGGGTGTAGGCGCGCAGTCCGTGCTGGATCCTGTTGGAGAGCTGCGCGATGACGCCGTCCGGAATATCGCGCGGGTTCTGTGTGATGAAATAGACGCCGACGCCCTTGCTTCGGATCAGCTTGACGACCTGCTCGATCTTCTCCAGGAGGAGCTTCGGGGCGTCGTCGAACAGAAGGTGCGCCTCGTCGAAGAAGAACACCATCTTGGGCTTGGAGAGGTCGCCGACTTCCGGCAGCGTCTCAAACAGCTCGGAGAGCAGCCACAGCAGGAAGGTGGAATAGAGTCTGCCGTTGTTGATCAGGCTCTCGCTGTCGAGGATGTTGATCATGCCTCTGCCGCCCTCGCCGACCGTGAACCAGTCGTGCACATTGAGGGCGGGCTCGCCGAAGAAGACGTCGCCGCCGTCGATCTCCAGCGCCACGACCGAGCGGAGGATGGCGTCGATGGAGACAGGGCTCATCTTCCCGTACTGCTCGGTGAAGGTCTTGCTGTTGGCGCGGACATAGTTCAGGATCGCCTTCAGGTCCTTGATGTCGACCAACAGGAGCTCGTTGTCGTCCGCGATCTTGAACACGATGGACAGGATGTTGCTCTGCAGCTCATTCAGTCTGAGAATGCGCGCCAGCAGGAGCGGTCCCATCTCCGAGACCGTGGTCCGCAGCTGGATGCCGTTCTTCCCGTAAATATCCCAGAAAGTCGTGGGATATCCGTGGTAGGTGAAGCCGGCCTCCGCCAGCCCGAACTTCGCGATCCTTCTCTGCATGTCCTCCGAGTCCTTGCCGGGAGCGATCATGCCCGCCAGGTCTCCCTTGACGTCCGCGAGGAACACGGGAACACCCATGTCACTGAAAGATTCGGCCAGCACCTTGAGCGTGATCGTCTTGCCGGTACCGGTCGCGCCGGCGATCATGCCGTGCCGGTTCGCCTTGCCGGGAAGGATGCCGAAATTCTCCCCCGCGTCGTTCATCGCTGCCCAGATCATACCATCCCTATACATTCTGCACCCTCCGTAATACCGGTCTCCCGGCTGACTGTGTTACAAAACTCCTTACATCCTATTATACATGCAACGGCGGCCGCCTGCACCATTCATCTTCGCCGGAAACCGCCCGTATGCCGCATCGGCGGGGTCCTCAGCGGATCGTCCTCAGCGGCTCTCGTTGAGGTAGATCTGCACTCTGCTCTGGATCGTGTCGGCCACTTCCTGCGCGCTCTTCTGCCCGCTGTAGAAGGCGCCGGTCTCCTCGGCGACGATGTTGTACACGTTGTAGTCGAGATCCGAGAAGCTGTCCAGGCTCTCCAGGAAGGCGATGAACGCGTCGGCCTTCTCCGCAGTGATCGGCTCGGAGGTGATCTCCTGCCCGTTCACCCAGTAGGTCTCGTCGTAGTATTCTTTCTCGCCGTTCTCGTTGATGTAGTAAGGTCTCTCCTGCGCGGTCTGCGACATGAGCTCCAGCGCCTCGCGGCGGACCGGGAACCCGAAGTCGACCTTCTCCTGGTAGTCCTCCAGCAGGAAGCTGCGCACGAACTGCCAGGCCGCCTCTTTGTTCTTCGAAGAGGCGCTGACGGCGAGGCGCATGGTGGCCTCGATCGAGGGCCCCGATTTTCCCTCGGAAGGATAACCGACCAGTGTGACCGGCTCGCCGACCGTGGCCACTTCCAGCTCGGTGTAGGTGCGGAAGTTGTAGAGCCAGGCGCTGCACAGGAGGGCCTTGCCGTCCAGCATGACCGTCTCCAGCTCCGCGGCCGCCTCGTCATCCGTGTAGTCCGCTTCCTTCGGGAGCTTCGCGGACAGCTCCAGCAGGTCGATGAAGCCCTGTCCGTTGAAGGTGCACT
The DNA here is from genome assembly GCA_002372815.1 of Lachnospiraceae bacterium UBA3692. GTDB lineage: Bacteria > Bacillota > Clostridia > Lachnospirales > Lachnospiraceae > CAG-791. The sequence goes on along the minus strand of DFIR01000043.1, from coordinate 24,973 downwards.
TGCCCGTATCCTTGTCCACGTACTCGTCGATGGTCGTGCTGAGGGCGTTCACAAGGAACTCGCCCTGTGTCATGTGGCCGCCGAAGGCTGTCTGCATCGGGATGTTGTTGGAGGCGATCAGCTGCTCCGCCTCCTGGACGGTCAGCCCGCGGATATCGCCGAGGACCGACTGTCTGCCCGCCAGTCCCAGGACGTAGAAGGACGGGACGATCTCGTAGAGCTTTCCGCCGACACGAGCGGCATTGAAGATGTTGGTGAGGTAGTCCTCTCCGCGGATCTCCGGATCACTCTCCAGCCAGCTGTCGTAAGGCTCGAAGATGCCCTTCGCGATGTAGCTCTCCACGGGAAGTTCGCTGTCCAGCATGACGATATCCGGGATGTTGCCCGTGATGATGTCATTGTTCATCGTCTCGACATAGTTGCCGTTCTCGCCAAGGAGCTGCGAGTAGTCCCGCACCTCGATGCGGTACTTGTCGTTCGCGCGGTTGAAGGCGACGATCTGTTTTCTCACGGATTCTTCCATGTAGGAGCATCCGAAGACGAGAGTCTCCCTGTTCGCGAGGGCCTCCGGGTCCACCTTGTCGAGCAGCATCAGGTGCTTCACGCCGTCCTCCGAGGAGCCGGCGCAGAGGATCCTGCCCTCGGGAGAGACCGTCAGGGCGTCGATCTGGGAGATCTCCATGTCCGACTGCAGGAAATCCAGGTATATGGCGGTCTCCCCGGTCTCCAGGTCCGCCTTGAAGACCACGCCGTTGCCGGGCATCAGCACGGAATTGCCGGGGCCGGTGAAGACCGCGTCGGTGTAGGCCGTCTGTGCCAGGCTCTTCAGGCTCTCCGGTGTCGTAAACTCGCCGGACGCGAGATCCAGCTGCCTGATCTCAAATCCTGCCGTGCTGCTGCCGGTGAGCACGATCTTCCCGTCCCCGGCCGCGCACATCGATCCGTAGAAATCCGATCCGCTGTCAAACCGCCTGATCAGGGAGCCGTCCTCCATGCTGTAGAGGTCCGCGCCTCTGTCCGTCCGCAGGACGATCCCCTGTCCTTCCACACAGCAGCCGAGGGAGTAGGGCGAGGACTCCTCGCCTTCCGTGCTGACCGGCACCTCCCACAGCGCCGAGCCGTCCGGGCCCTGGGCGATCATGGTGGTCTCGGAAGTCATCTCATCGATCCAGCGGAGCACGAGAAAATACCGGTTTCCCTTCTCGTCGAACCCGATGAACGACGGCATGTCGTCGCCCTCGAGGCCGAGCGGGGACTCGCTGACGACCTTTCCGTCCCCGTCGATCTGATAGACCGTGCCTGTGCCGGCATTTTCGTAGTCGTAGGCCATCACGAGAAAATGTCCGTCCGCATACCCCGGATTGCTGTAAGTGACGTACTCGCTCTCCGCCAGGCTGCCGTCCAGTATGTCCGAAGCATTCCACACGGCTCCCGCGTCGGTCTGCGCCGCTTCAGGAGTGCCTGCGCCGCTGCCGCTGTCCGTCCGGGCCTCCCCGCCGGAAGCCCCGCAGCCGGAAAGCACTGTGCCGAACGCGAGAACTGCCGCCAGGAGCGCCCCGAAATATCCTGTCTTTCTATGTTTGTATCTCCTCTTCGGATCCGGTCTGTCTGTATTCATGTACTATCCTCCTTGCTATCCACTATATACTGCGGAAAGTCCTCCGTCAAACCGGCCTTTCAAAAAAGCGCCCCGGAACAGGTCCGGAGCGCTCTCTTCCCGCCGTCTGGCCGGCGCAGATTCTGAAGCAGTTATTTGCAGTAATACAGATTGCCGAGATTCTGGGGCTCGTACTCCACGCGCTTTCCGCACCATGGGCACCGGTAGCCGCTCTTCCGGATCTCGGTAGGATAAGCGCCGCGGTCTGCGATCTTTCCGCAGGAAGGGCAGAAGATCGCGTACATCTTCATCGTGATGCCCTCTTTGGAAAAAGACTCGAGGATATGCTTCGCAGCCGTCCCGTTGATCCGCGCATGCTCGGCGAAATCCTCAGCGCTCATGAACCTGCAGGCTCTCTCGTTCTCCCGAAAGTACTGCTCGATGCGCTGTGTCTCCTCCGCGGATACAGGCCATCCCGCCTCCGCGTGTTTCCCGTTGATCGTCATCTCATCCTCACCTCCTCTTTCCGCCGTGTCTGTTCTCCACGCTTCGGGGGGGGCACGGTGGAAAACATTCTATACACCGTTTAATTTTAGTACTTTAAAGCGTTGTCGTCAAGATGTGCTGGTGTCAGTCCCGATCTTGCCGCCTCCGATGATGCATCCTTCCGTGTCATAGAAGACCGCGGACTGTCCCGGTGCCGCCGCGCGCACGGGTGCGTCGAACACCACGCGGGCGGTCCCGTCCGGCAGGATCTCCACCGTCGCGTCCTCTCCGCCGTGATGATAGCGGATCCGGACGTGGGCCCGGAAGGATGTCCCCGGCGCCGGTTCCGGAATGCTCATGAAGTTCAGGGCATCGCAGTACAGGACAATGCCGTACAGGTCCCGGTCCTCCGCGATCACGACCTCGTTCCTCTCCGCGTCGATCTTCTTCACAAAGACCGGATATCCCATGGGCAGCCCCAGGTGCCTGCGCTGGCCGATCGTATAGTGCAGGATCCCCTTGTGCGTGCCGAGCACACGCCCCTCTTCGTCGACGAAGTTCCCGGGACCCGTGACCGGCACCTCCGTCTCCGTCTCGATGAATTCCGCGTAGTGCCCGTCCGGGACAAAGCAGATCTCCTGCGAGTCCGACTTCTCCGCGACCGGGATGCCGGCAGCCCGTGCGATCCCTCGCACCTCCTCCTTGGACAGCCGCCCCAGCGGCATGACCGTCGACGCCAGCTGCTCCTGCGTCAGGCGGTAGAGCATGTAGGTCTGGTCCTTCGCGGCGTTCGCCGCCTGCCGCACTGTAAACCGGCCGTTCTCCTTGCGCACGATCTCCGCGTAATGACCGGTCGCCACGAGATCCGCCCCCAGGTCCGCCGCCGCCTGCAGGAGGCCCTCCCATTTCAGGACCCGGTTGCAGTCCACGCAGGGGTTCGGCGTCCGGCCGCAGGCATATTCCCTCGCGAAGGGCAGGATCACCTGCTCCCGGAACTGCTCCGCGCAGTTCTTCACATAGAAAGGGATCCCCAGCGCCGCGGCGGTCCTCTGCGCGTCGTCGATCTCGCAGCAGCGGCTCTCCTGTCCGTCCGCCCGCACCCAGGTGCGCAGCAGCACACCTGTGACATCATATCCGGCGATCTTCAAAAGGTATGCCGTGACGGCGCTGTCCACGCCGCCGGACATCCCCACGACTACTCTCTTACTCAAGTGCCGTCTCCTCCTTCGAAAGCTTCCCGGCATCGGAAACGGATTCCGCCGGGATCGGGATCAGGATCTGCAGGACGAACCATCCGTCCCTGCCTTCCGCGTGTATGGACCCGTCGTGCACGTGGGCGATCGACTGCATGCTCAGCATGCCGAAACCGTGCAGCGTGTGGTCCTCCTTGGTCGTCTCAGGGAAGAACTCCCCCTGTCTGACCGCCTTCAGCTCCCCTGCAAACCGGTTCTCCACGCAGATGCGCAGGAAGGCTCTCCTCCGCTCGATCACGACGCGGATCGCCCGCTCCTCCGGATCCGGCACCTGCTGCGCCGCTTCGATCGCATTGTCCAGCGCGTTGCCCAGGAGGGAACAGATCTCCACGGGGGACAGGAAATCCATTGCGTGTCCGTCCGCCATCACGGTCATGCGGATCTTCTCTTTCTGGCAGCGCATGTTCTGGGCGGTCAGGATCGTGTCGACGACCTTGTTGCCGGTGCGGTTCTGGGACTCGTAGGTGCGGATGTCGCCCTCCATCTCGTCCAGCATCGACTGCTTCTCCTTATCGGAGATCTCGCCGCGCAGATAGGCGATCTGGTGCTTCAGATCGTGGTACTTGCGGTTGATCAGATCGATGGTGTCCCGGGAGATTCTGTACTGCATATACTGCTGCTGCAGGACCTTCTCGAGCTGGTCCTTCTCGTTCCGGGACTGCGTCTCCTGCAGGACCATGTGGTAAGCGAACAGGATCGCTATGCCGCCGAGGTCCGCCAGCGTCCGGATCGTGAATATCTCCATCGTGAGGTGACTGCTGAAAGGCGTGTTCTGCAGCACATAGCTGACGTTGCTGAGCGCATATGTCACGGCCGTAATCACCAGGACGATCAGCGCGTCCCTTTTTGTGACGGTCAGCGTGGAGTTGCTGCGGCTGTACCGCCGCTCCAGCAGCCAGTAGGCCGAAAAGACACAGGAATGCACGACGACGAGCAGGAGCAGGTTGATCCACATCCTCAGGGGCACATGCAGGCGTGTCAGCGCGTAATAGAACAGCTGCCATTCGAGGGACGCGGCGAATTCTCCCGCCATATATGCACGCAGGGTGAAATAGAGGAGGCTCCATCGCGGCAGATCGCAGCAGACGGCGATCATGGCCATGATGAGAAGGATCTGCACGAGGACACAGAGCATGAACAGCTTCTGTCCGATCCTGTATGTAAAGGCCATGAACAGGAACTGGACCGCCCAGAGAAGGAAGAAATACAGGTATTTCCTCCAGCCGGGCCTGCGCCTGTTCATCCGGATGAAGAGCAGCGCGCCCAGACCGTATGCTATGGAATAATAAATTCCCGGCGTCTCCGAAAGGTCGAGCGCCGGGATCGGCGGAATGACTGCAGACATCTCCTCAGCCTCCTGTGTTTATGTCAGCATGTACGAGTTCAGGGCGTCCATAAAGGCTCTCTTCTTCGTGTTGCCGAGCCGCAGTGTGTCCTGCCCCAGATGAATGTCCTGGCCGTCGATCGAATCCACATAGGCCAGATTCACCAGAATTCCTTTGTTGCAGTGGAAGAAGCCGCTCTGCGAGAGCGCCTCCTTCGCCTCCCGGAAGGTCCCGCGGACCTGGATATCTCCGTCCACCGTGTGATAGGTCAGATCGTGGTCGCGCACCTCCACGTAGCGGATCCCGCGGATCCTGATGCGCTGCCTGCCACCCCGGACGTTCAGCACCAGATAGCGGTCCCGGGAATCATCTCTCTGCGCCATCGCGCGTCTCATGGAGTCCGAGAAGCTGCTGTACGGGATCGGCTTGACCAGATAATCCAGCGCGCCGACGCGGTACCCCTGAATGGCGTAATTGGGGGAATTGGTGATGAAAATGATCACGACATCCGCATCGCGCCGCCGGATCTCCTCGGCGGCATCCATGCCGCTTAGCAGCGGCAGCTCAATGTCCATGAGCAGGATGTCGTAATCCGCCGTATACTGTTCGACGACGGCGTCCCCGTCCTCATATTCCGTGATCCGGAAGGAGTACCCGTTCTCCTGCTCGAATCTGTGCAGGAAGCGTCTGAGTTCCTCCCGATACATGCTGTCATCTTCTATAATTGCGATCCGGGTAACCATAGAAATGCCTCCTCAGATCATTTTATACCACGAATCCTTCAGGTTGCAATGCCTGATCCCGGAGCACCGCCTCTGCGCCGTCCCGCAGCGCGGTCTCTCTCCCGAATACGTAAAGGGTTCCTTCCGCTCCAGAGCAGCGCACACGCAGCTCCTCACCGTCCCAGTGCAGCTCCGCGGACGCGCCGTCCATGCCGACAGGCAGTGTGACGTCGAGCTTTCCGAAATACTGCAGCTGCGGTCTGAGGACACAGCGGAGCTTCTCCTCCCGCACCGTCTCCAGGCCGACGAAGTACCTGGCGAGCAGGTACACCGGGCTCGCCGCCCAGGCGTGGCACAGGCTCTTGCCGAACCGGTCCCCGTACATGTCGTACTGGGACGTGCCGGTCACCGTGGGATCGAACTCCTCCCAGAACGTCACGGCGCCGCGCTCCAGCATGCCGCCCCAGTAGGACCGGATCGTGGATAGCACGGTGTCCAGCTCTCCGAGCGTTCCCAGCGCGTCCAGCGCATAGAACTGGAAATAGGGCGTCCGGATGGCGGGGATCTCCGGATCGTGCAGGACACCCCGCAGGATCCTCCCCTGCTGTGCCGCGTCCGCGCAGCCTGTGCGGATCGCGAGGATGTTGGTCTGTCTGCTGACATAGTTCCGGCCGGACACATAGCTGTCGATATAAGCGCCCCGTTCCTCCGACCAGTAATACCGGCGGATCTTCTGCCGCAGCGCCGCCGCTTTCTCTGCGTATGCCGCCGCCTCTTCTTCTCTTCCGAGCTTCCCGGCCGCCGCGGACATGGCGTCCCACGCCGCCGCATAGAGCATCTGCTCACCGGCGATCGGGCCTTCCTTGTCCAGCTCCGCCCAGTCGATGTACACCCAGTCGCGCTCCCGCGCCGTGAGGAAGCCGTTCTCATCCGTCCGCTGCTCACAGAAGTCCATCAGGGAGCGCATCTTCGGATAGATGAACGTGAGATATCCGGGATCCCCCGCGCTGTGATCGTGCTCCATGACGGAGAGGATCCAGAAGAGGGAGTAGTCCATGATCGTATTGATGTGGCTGTACATCGGGTCGCTCCCGCGCAGGGCGGTGAGGGTCCTCGTCTCGATCTCCGGGTCCGCCAGCAGATACCGGTTCACGAAGATGCTCTGGTAGGCGTCGCCGCTCCAGATCCACTGGTCGCGCTTGATGCCGTCGATGAAGAAGATGCCGCTGCAGAGCCGGAACGTGCGCTCCGACACCTCCCAGATGCGGTTCAGAAGCGGATCGTCGCAGGAGAAGGACGCCCTCTCCGGATATTCCACGAACTGGGATACCGCCGTCACCTGCACCGGGTCCCCGGGGATGAAGACATAGCGCACGGCGCAGCGGGGGCACAGGCCTGTCGCCGCGTCGGGCTTCCAGCGAAGGTAGCAGTGCTCCGGATCCAGCGCCTCATCCTCGGATTCGCCGGGATAGACGGTCATCTGCGCGAGACGGTCCGCGGGCGCTTCGATCTTCAGCTGTGCTGTCATCTCCTCGGGCCAGCAGTACAGCGTACCGCCTTCCACTTCCCTGCTGCCTGCAGGAGGGATCTGCTCCTCCGCGTAAGGCCACTCCGCGGGATCCTGTCCGGGATCGCGGAAGTATCTGCTGCCGGCCGCCGGCTGCGGCTCATTGTAATCGTCCGCCGTCCAGCCCTCGTCCGAACAGATCACGTCGCCCTCGACATAGGCGGAAGGCATTGCCTCGATCCTGCCGACATGGATCACGATCGTGACATTGCCGGGGCCGCAGGTGATCGTCTCGCCGAAGGCATACTTATACTCTTTCCGCTCGTGCTGCCGGGAGATCTCGTCGATATGCCAGTTCGCCCTCTCCTCGATGAGACGGACGAAGCCTGTCCCGTGGGCGAGGACGCGCAGCTGCGTCTCCGCCTCCAGTGTATAGGTCCTCCAGAAAGCGACGCGCTGGCGGAAACCGCTGCTCTTCCAGTAGGCGGGCCATCCTTTCCCCCTCTCCACACGGGAGAAATTCTGCCGCAGCGCGTGGTACAGCTCCAGGTCCCCGGGGTACCACATCCATCCCGATGCTCTGTGCTCCATAAATTGATTCTCCGTTGTAACGCCGCATACAGGCAGCCTGAATAAGACTGCCTGTATGCACAGAATGATCGTTGAATTATGCTGTTTCGGATGCGCGGATCAGGGGATCAGCCGAGAAGCTTGCCGATCAGGCTGTTCTTCCTCTTCTCCTTCTGCTCCTGGTACTTGCGCTCCTCTTCCTCGAAGTTGAGACCCTTCTCCGCACAGGTCTGCTTCAGTTCGGCGATCCGCTCCTCTTCGGCCTTCCGGTCCGCCTCTTCCTGCTCGAGGCGCGCGCGCTCCTCGGGATCGACCCATGTGCCGCCTTCCGCGAGCACGGCCGCCTTCTGGCGCTCAAGGATCTTCGCCTTGTCCTCGTCGATATACTTCTCGACGTCCATTCTGAAGAGCAGGATGATGGACAGCGCGAAGCCGATCATATCCATGCAGAGATAGGCGATGACCATGCCGGTCTCCGTGGAGGCCGCCTGCCGGGTGAGCGTCGCGTCGTAGCCGAGCGCTCCCAGGAAGATGTTGACGATACCCATGGAGAGAACCGCAAGGCCGACCATGGTAGCGCCGTAGATGGACATCGTGAAGCCGTCGCTGCGGAAGCCGTTCTTCGCTTCCAGATGATCCAGAACGTCAGACAGCAGCGCGACCATCACGTACTGTGCCGGGATGATGCCGACCGCCTTCAGGATGACGCCGGTGCAGACGATCGGGAAGCTGTGGACGTTGAGGAAAGCCACAAGGCCGCCTGCCAGGGACAGGATCAGGCCGAGCACGATCGCTCTCTTCTTGCCGAGCTTGCTGGCGAGAGGCCAGGCGATGACCATGCCGACCGCGGACGGAAGGCCGCCGATCAGGCCGAGCGTGGACATCAGCGCGCCGGAGGTGCTCTCCGGGTTGGAGGAGGCGATGACGCTGTCGAACATCCAGCGCACGTAGAAGCTCATGGAGGTGTTCTTCACGAGCTGGCCCATCTGAAAGAACAGGATGAACAGGACGACCATCCACCAGTACTTCTCGGATGTGCAGGCCTTGATGTGCGTGGACATCGGGAGCTTCTCTTCCTTCACGTTCAGAGCCATGGACTCCTCGGTGATGCGCTCACGGGTGAAATAGTACTCGAGCAGGATGCCCGCCATCGTGACGATGGCCAGGGCGATGCCCAGGATCCGCCAGTTCGCGTAGGAAGCCACGCGGTCGATCTTGCCGTCCGCGCCGGTCACGAACATGAAGGGCTGCAGAAGGATCGGAACCAGGATGCTGGCGCCGACGCCGGCCGCCGCGACCATGGAGGCGTTGGAGAGCGTGGCGAGCAGGCCTCTCTGGTTGCCGTTTCTGGTGGAAAGCGCGACCATCGAGCTGTGGGCCGTGTAGAAGCAGGGGTATCCGACCGAGTAGAACAAGTTGAAGGACACCGCGATCCAGACCATCTTCATCATGTAGTTCGTCGCCTGCGGGTTGTCGCCGCCGGGCGTCAGGAACAGCAGGATGATGGCCACGGCCATAACGGGCGCCGACAGGAACAGGTAAGGTCTGGCCTTGCCGGCAGGTGTGCGGGTGTTATCGATCAGCTGACCGACGAACAGGTTGCCCGCCACGACGATGATGGCCGAGATGATCGGCAGCATCATGGAGAAAACACCGAACTGGCTGTCCGTCAGCCCGATGACGTCCGCGTAGTATCTTGTCAGATAGGCGCTGAAGATCGAGTTGGCCAGCATCGCGCAGAGCGGCGCGAGCAGGTAGCCGATGAACATCTCCGGCAGCTTCACGCTGCCGGACGTGATCCTGGTCTTCAGAGCCGGATTCGCAAAAAATTTATCCATTATCTACAATTCCCTCCTGTTGAAACTGCTGCTGTCAGCCGACGACCGGGATCACGGCTTCCGTGACGCGGTCGGAGACCTCCTCGGTCACGGAGATCTTCATCTCGCCGGCCTCGCCTGCCCGCACGATCGCGAGCGCTTCGCCGTAGTAGGTGTCCGTCGTGTCGGTCGTGTAGTTGCCGCGCACATAGGAATTCGCGCTGCCGAGGCCCAGGAGTTCTCCCCCCTCCACTTCGACCTTGAGCATGCTGCGCTCCAGCGGCTTCCATACGCCGTCCTCATCCGTATAGCGGAGACGGATGAAGGCAAGCCTGCCGGCTGTCGCCGTCTCCTCCTCGGGAAGGATCTGCAGGACCGTCGTGTTCCCGGCGGGATGCAGCGTGTACCTGCCGGTCTCGCGCCCTGCGGCGTCATAGGAGACCGCTGTGAGATCCGCGGCGTCATAAGGCACTTTGAAGAGCGTGCGGGCTGTCTTCGAGGTCTTCTTCCTTCCGACGCTCCTGCCGCCCAGGTACAGCTCCACTTCCGCGGCGCGGGAGTAGACCTCGACCGTGGCATTCATGCCTTCACAGCCGTTCCATGCCCAGCTCTCCACCGCCTTGGTCAGGGACCATCCGGTCAGGTTCGGATTGTCGGTCCGGTCCACGGGCTGCACGCCGATGAGCGGGCCCGCTTCCTGTTCGAGCGCGACGAGCGTGTAGGCAGCCTCGGCGCGGCGCTTGCCGGTGATGTCGATGCGGCCGTTGCCGCCCGTCATCTGCGTCTCTTCCGCCTCCATATGGTAGTTCCCGTACTCGGGAGCACCCATGCCCGTCTCGCCGATGTAATCCATGCCGGGCCAGACGAAGTCGCCGATGACCGCCGGATTGTCCTTCGCGATATCCCAGAACAGCCATGCATCCTTGCAGAAGGTCTCGGACCCGAGGATGATGCGGTCGGGATATTTCTTCATATCCTTCTTGTAGCGCCAGATGCCGTAGTTGTATCCGGCGATGTCCATGTTCGCGTACGCGCCGCGCGTCTTGACGTCGCAGGGATAGAGCGTCGCGCCGAACTTCATGAACTTGTCGCCCATCAGGCAGGCGAGCTTGTTGTAGAATTCGCTGCCGACGGCGGCCTTTTTCTTCTTCTTGCCGTCCTTGCCGGCGGCGGCTTCGGATTCCTTCTGCGCCTTCTCGTCGCTGTAGACACCGAGACCGATGCTGCTGAGGAAATTGAAGAAAATGTTGATGCCGCAGGAGACAGGGCGGGTGGGATCCAGGCTGTGCAGGTATTGTGTCATCTCACCGGTGAAGGCGATGCCCTCGGGTCTGGCGGTCTCCGCGACCTCGTTGCCGGTCGAGTAGGCGATCACGCTCGGGTGATTGAAGTCCTTCTCGACCATGTCCTTCAGATCTTCCTTCCAGTAGTCCTTCAAGTAGGTGACATAGTCGTACTGGGTCTTGTGCATCGTCCACGCGTCCGCAAACTCGTCCATCATCAGGACGCCGAGCCGGTCGCAGGCGTCCAGTATGGCCTTGGAGCAAGGATTGTGGGCACTGCGCAGCGCGTTGTATCCGTTCTCCTTGTGAAGTCTGACCTTGCGCTCCTCCGCCTCCGGAAATGCGCAGGCTCCGAGGAACCCGTTGTCGTGATGGATGCAGGCGCCGCGCAGGATCACGCGTCTGCCGTTGATCGTCACACCTTCCTTCGAGGACCAGGCGAGCGTGCGGATGCCGAACGTCTCCTCCACGACATCCTCGCCGAAAGTCACGCGGCAAGTGTAGAGGTTGGGGTGCTCGGTATCCCAGAGCTTCGCGTCCGGGACGGTGATGGTGAATCGTACCGCGCTCTTCGAAGCGGTGTAGGAGGTCTCCTTCACCACTTCCGCGCCGTCCAGGATCTCCACCTTGACCGTGCCGGGCTCGGAGGTCCTCACGACGACCTCGATCTTCCCGTTCCGGTAGTCCAGTGTGCGGATCCGGACGCCGTTCACAAGAATGTACTGTCTGCCGCCGGTCCAGATATTGACGGGTCTGTAGATGCCCGTGCCGGAATACCAGCGGCTGTTGGGCTGGTCGCTGTTGCGGGCGATGACCTTCAGCTCATTCTCCGCGCCGAACTGCAGCTTATCTGTCAGGTCCACGTAGAAATTGGTGTAGCCGTAAGGCCTGAAAGCGATCTTCTCGCCGCCGAGCCAGACCTCGGCATTGTGATAGACGCCTTCGAACTCCAGGAGGATCTTCTGTCCCTCCCAGTCGGCGGGAGGGGTGATCTTCCGGGTGTACTCGTAGTCTCCGCCGATGTACCAGCCGATATTGCCCTCGCCCCGGCTCTCCGGGGTTCTGGGCTCGCTGATCATCGCGTCGTGAGGGATCGTCACCTCTTTGACAGGCTCCTCGCGGGTAAGGCAGCGCACGGTCCAGGAATCATTCAGGCTGATCTTCTTCAAAGCGCACTCCTTTCAGATGGGTCAGCGAAATCAGGCCAGATCGAAGGAAACGAAATCAAATGTGCCCTTGCCCTCGACGCTGAAATACAGAGCCTCCTTCTCCCCGAGTCCCTCCGGAAGGACGCCGGTGAAGCTCTCCTCATGCTTGCAGGTGCGGACGGGGATCCGGCAGATGACGTCCCCCTTCTCCTGTGTGCGGATCACGACGTCGCAGTTGGTGCCGTAGCCCTGCAGGTTGACCTTGATCGAGCGGGTCTCGCGAAGGTCGAAATACTTGAAGGCGACCGTGCAGTCCGTGCAGAAATTGGACACGTACTGGTCCGGCCCGGTCTCGCGGTCCCTGCCCTTCTGGGTGATGTAGGGGCTGCCGCCCTTGGGATACTTGATCATGCTCAGGAAGCGCGTGCCCTTCTTTCCGTAGACGTTGCACGCGCAGTAGGCCGGGATGTGTCCCCTGCCCGGGAGCGGTCCGCGGTTGAGTCCGCAGGAGGTCATCTCCGCCTGGTAGAAGCGGCCGTTCTCGAAACGGATCTCCTCCGCGCAGGCCTGGCGGGAGGACTGCTTGCGGTTGGTGTGGCGGTGATAGAAGATGTAGTACTTCCCTTCGATCTCGATCAGGCTGCCGTGGGTGTTGCCCGTGTCCATATGTGCATGCCTGACATCCGGGACCCCGGGAAGGCCGATATCACCGCAGCTGATCAGCACGCCGCCGAACTGGAATCCCTCGGTGGGCTTGTCGCTGACCGCATAGCAAAGGTTGTGGCTGTTCAGGGAGCTGTAGATGAAGTAGTACTTCCCGCCAAACTTGCGCATGGAGCTCGCCTCGCCGAAAGGCTGCGGCTCGTAAGGGGTGCCCTTGGCCTTCTCGCCGGTGAGCACGCCGATGTAGTGCAGGTCGTCGCCGGAGATGACGGTCAGCATGTCGTTCGTGTCGATCTCGAACCACATGGGGCCTTCCGTCGTGGGCTTGGAGCCGTCGAGCAGGATCGGGTTGCCGCCGAAGGCGAAGCCGGTGTACAGATACAGGCGGCCGTCGTCATCCTTCAGGCAGCCGGGATCGAACTGGAAGGGCTCGCCGCGCTTGCCGATGGGTGTACCGTCCTTGTACTTGACATAGCCGTAGAACTCATACTTGCCGGCGGGCTCGTCGCAGACCGCCACGGAGATCATCTTCGTGCCGCCCATGAAGTAGTAGAGATAATATCTGCCGTCGGGACCGACGACCATGTCGGGTGCCGCCAGGCCGTTGGTGATGCGGTTCTTCGGAGCGGCGGGATCCTGGTCTCTGCGGAAGATCACGCCGTGGCAGGTCCAGTTTCCGAGATCGTCCACCGGTGCGGACCAGCAGACATAGTCGCCCAGGCAGAAATTGATGCCGTTGAAAGTGTCGTGGGATCCGTAGATATACACACGGCCGTCCACGATGTGCGGTTCCGCGTCCGGAACATATTCCCAGCTCGGAAGATAAGGATTGAGAGCCATCTTCTTCATTTAAGAATTCCCCCCTTTTTTCATTTTGTGCAGAAAAGCAAAAGATACCACGCATATATCAATATATTTATCACAACATCACGAATCCATTCTGCGAATGTCGTGAAGTATGTTCTTTTCTGCGTAAAAATTCACCAACAGATCAGGCGCGTCCGCCGCGGAGATCCGGGAGCCATCGCTCCTCGATGCACCTGCGCAGATCCCACGGATCTTTCCACCGCTGGTCGGGCATATCGGAGAGATCCTTCCGGAGCTGGTAGTTCCAGTAATACCATCCGGCGGTCTCCTCCCACACGCTGAGCTCGATCTCCGCGATCTCGTTGTAGCGGCGTCTTCTCTCCTCCTGCCACTGCGCATCCGTGAGCCCCGCCTTGGGCGTGTCGAACGCGTAGGCCGCGCACAGGCACCACTCCCCGACGATGACCGGCGTATATCTCTGCACCATCTTCAGGCGCAGCCGGTCGGCGGCGATATAGGCCCTGTAGAGACACGGCTTGTGGATATGCGCGATGTTCTCCATGGCGAAGATGTAGATGTGCACGTCCAGGTACACGTTCTCCATCCCGCTCTTCACGAAGAAGTCCTTCCAGGCGGTCATGCGGAAGCCGTCGTGGAATACCACGGCCTTGTCGACGGGCAGATACTTGCGGATCCGCCGGTAAGCCTCCTTGTAGAAGGTCTTCAGGAAGGAGGTGGGGACCGGCCCCGATCCCTTCGCCTCTTCTCGGTCGCGGGACTTGCCCGTGGACGGCGCGGTCATGTAGGTGAGGAAATTGATGGGTTCGTTCAGGACCTCGATCCCGAACAGCCCCTTCCGGTCCGCGTAGCGCTGCGCGAGGCGCTCCAGGACGGTGTAGGTGAATGCCACCGCCTGCGGATCCTTGCACCACTTGCAGACGCCGGTGATTCCGCCGTTGTCGTAGCCGTTCTGGCTGCCCGGGACCGTGTGCAGGTCGATGAGGATCGTCATATCGTGCGCTTCCGCCCAGTCAAACGCCCTGTCCAGGTACTCGATACAGCCCGCGTAAGGCGGCCGGTCCCCAAAGATGAAAAAAGGCACGGGAATACGTACGTGATCGATGCCGTGCGCGGAAAGATACGCGAAATCCTCCTCGGTCACATACGTGTCCCTGTGCTGTTTCATCCTGCGGTCCAGTTCTTCTCTGCTGTCGAAGTCCTTCCAGCTCTCCGGGCGGTTGAGCCAGACTTCGTCCTCGGCGTCCGTCCCTACGAAGATGTGCGGGCTCATCCAGTGCTCGAGGACGAGCCAGTTGCCGAGATTTGCTCCGTGAAACGCTCCTTTCTTACTCCTGTTCATAATAACCCCCCTGTGTGCAATACTGCTGCTGTTCTGTTAAAACCATCCGTGCTGCTCGCAGACACGGTAGATCCCGTCCTCCAGGTTGGCCGGCGCGACCTCGTCGGCAACGGCTTTGAGGGCCGGATGGCCGTTGCCCATGGCGATCCGGTAGAAAGGCGGGCGGAACATGTCCATGTCATTCGTGTCATCCCCGAACACGATGACGTCCTCCTGCTTTCCGCCCGTCAGTTCCAGCATCCGCAGGATCCCGCCATATTTGTCATCCTGCTGCACGAGGCAGTAGTCCTTTTCGAACCACATGTGCCCCAGGCGCGGCAGCATCTCCAGGCAGCCCGCATCTTCCTCCCGCACCGCGATGTACATCTTGTAGATCCGCTCCAGTGCGCGCGGATCGAAATGTTCGTCGATGATGTAGACCGTCGGCTCCCTGCGGATCCCGACCTGGTCATAGAAACGGAAATCCCGGGTCCAGACCTTCTCTGAGTCCTCGGCGGCCACCAGTACGCCGTACCCCTTCGCGACCGCCTCCTCGTAGAGCGCGACGGCGTCGTCGAATACCAGCGGGCTGTTCTCCACGAGCACCTTGTCGATCACGATGCCCTTGCCGCCGTTGCAGACCATGTTCTCGAATCCGTTCTCGTCAAAGAACTTTCTGGCTTTGTAGTGGGCCCTCCCGGTATTGATCGCCACAAAGTGGCCTGCCTCGCGCAGCTTTCTCAGCGCTTCCGCGGCGGAGGGGACGATGATCCCCGTCTCGCGCTCCGTCAGTGTGCCGTCAATATCGAAGAAGAAATATTTTCTGCCCATGATCTCCGTTTCCCCTCATCGGAAGGCTTCAGAGAAGCCTGTCCGCGAATTCCGTCATATCCAGTGTCGCGAAGTAGTCGCGGGGCGTCTCGGCGCGCCGGATCAGCTTCGCGGTCCCGTCCTCCCGCAGCAGCACCTCTGCGCTGCGCAGGCGTCCGTTGTAGTTGTAGCCCATGGAGTGGCCGTGGGCGCCGGTGTCGTGAATGAAGAGCAGGTCGCCCATTTCGATCTCCGGCAGCAGCCGGTCGATCGCGAACTTGTCGTTGTTCTCGCACAGGGAGCCGCTCACATCGTAGAGATGGTCGCAGGGCGCGTCCTCCTTGCCCAGGACCGTGATGTGGTGATAGGCCCCGTACATGGCCGGCCGCATCAGGTTCGCCGCGCAGGCGTCGACGCCGATGTACTCCTTGTAGATGTGCTTCTCGTGGATCGCGCGCGTGACGAGCGCCCCGTAAGGTCCCAGCATGAAGCGGCCCATCTCGGTGTAGATGGCCACGTCGCCCATGCCGGCGGGCACCAGGATCTGCTCGTAGACGTTGCGCACGCCCTCGCCGATCTTCCGGATGTCGTTGCCCTCCTGCTCCGGGCGGTAAGGGATGCCCACGCCGCCGGAGAGGTTGATGAAGGCGAAGTGGATCCCGAGCTCCTCGTGGATCTCCCTCGCAAGGGTGAAGAGGTGTCCTGCCAGCTCCGGATAGTAATCATTCGTGACCGTGTTGCTGGCGAGGAACGCGTGGAGGCCGAAGTGCTTCACGCCCTTGTCCCGGAGCTGTCTGTAAGCGTCGAACAGCTGGGCCTTGGTCATGCCGTATTTCGAATCGCCGGGGTTGTCCATGATGCCGTTGCTCATGACGAAGACGCCGCCCGGGTTGAAGCGGCAGCTCATCGTCTCCGGCATCGCGCCGAGGATCTGCTCCACAAACGGAATGTGCGTGATGTCGTCCAGGTTGATGATGCCGCCGATCTTCGCGCAGAGGGCGTATTCCTCCGCGGGCGTGTCGTTCGAGGAGAACATGATGTGGTCTCCCGACGCGCCGACGGCGTCCGCGAGCTGCAGCTCCGTCAGGGAGGAGCAGTCGAATCCGAAATCATATTCCTGAAAGATCTTCATGAGATACGGGTTGGGGGTCGCCTTCACCGCGAAATACTCGCGGAATCCCGGGTTCCAGGAGAAAGCCTCCTTCACCGCTCTCGCGTTCTCGCGGATCCCTTTCTCGTCATAGATGTGAAAAGGCGTCGGGTACTGCTGGGCGATCTTTTCGGCCTGTGCAAGTGTCAGAAAGGGTGTCTTCATTCTTTTAAAACCTCCGGTGGATCAGATCTGCCAGTCGATGGGCGTCTCGCCGTGGGCTGTCAGAAATTCATTGCATCTGCTGAAATGTGCGCATCCGAAGAAGCCTCTGTACGCCGACAGCGGGCTCGGATGCGGTGCCCGCAGGATCAGGTGGCGCGGATTGGTGAGCATCGGCGCCTTGGACTGCGCCGGCGTGCCCCAGAGCATGTAGACGACCGGGCGGTCCTGCCGGTTCACGGCCTCCAGGATCGCGTCGGTGAAGTACTCCCACCCGTGTCCCCGGTGCGAATTCGGCTCGTGCGCGCGCACCGTGAGGACCGTGTTGAGAAGGAGCACGCCCTGCTCCGCCCATTTCTTCAGGCAGCCGTGCTGCGGGATCCGGCAGCCCACGTCGTCGTGCAGCTCCCGGAAGATGTTCTGGAGCGAGGGCGGGATCTGCGTCTGGTCCTCCGGGACCGAGAAGCACAGGCCGTGCGCCTGATGTACGTTGTGGTAGGGATCCTGTCCCAGGATCACGACCTTCACTTTCGAGAGCGGCGTCAGGTGCAGGGCGTTGAAGAGGTCCTGCGGCGGCGGATAGATCGTCCGGTTCCTGTACTCCTCCCGCACGAAGAGGAACAGGTCCTTATAGTAGGGCTTCGAGAATTCAGGTGCGAGTTCCCGCTGCCAGTCTCCCGTGATCTGCGCCATGTCTACCTCCCAGCGGAAGCTTCCGCTTCAGGTTCTGCTTCATGCTCCGCGGCTGTCCCCGCAAAGGTCTGCAGCGCGCCTTTCAGGAAGTTCCAGACCCGCACCGTGGAGGGGATGCTCAGATGCTCTTCCGGCGTGTGCACGCCGTACATGTCCGGTCCCAGGGAGATGCAGTCGAGGCCCTCCACCTTCGCCGACAGGATGCCGCACTCGAGACCTCCGTGGGTCATCTTCACAGAAGGCTTCTCCCCGTTCTGCCGCTCATACTCGAGGATGAGCCTGTCGCGGAAAGGCGACTCCGTGAGGAACTCCCAGGCGGGATAGGCGGACTTCACGACCATCTTCGCCTCGAACGCCGCGGCCAGCGCGCGGATCTTCTGCTCCAGCGCCTCCCTCTGGGAATTGACGCTGCTCCGGAGCAGGTAGATGGCCGTCATGCCCTTCTCATCGACCCTCAGGACGCCCAGGTTCAGGGACGTCTGCGGAAGGCCGGGGAAGGAGGGATCGTACTCCAGGACGCCGTCCGGCGTCACCACCAGGTACTGCAGGATCCTCCTGGTCGAGCCTCTGCCGATCGCGGTGCACTTATCCGCCGGCGCGGAGCCGTCAGCGGGGATCTCCGCGCTGATCTCCACGGAGAGTTCTCTGTCGGTGCGGCTGTACTCCGCGGCGATCTTCGCGGCGTGCTCCTCCAGGATCTGCTGCGCCTTGTCGGGATCGCTGTCCGCAGGCAGCAGGATGCGCGCCTGTGCGCTGCGCGGGATCGCGTTGTCCTTGTTGCCTCCCTGCATGGAGATCAGGCGGAAGGACATCTCCTCCAGAAGGGAGTAAAGAATTCTCGCCAGCACCAGGTCCGCATTCGCGCGGCCGCGGCCGATCATCTCGCCGGAATGCCCGCCGAGCAGGCCGGACACCGTCACGTCGACGGGAATACCGGTATGGTGCGAGGTCTTGACGGGGATCGTGACGTGCACTTCCGCGCCTCCGGCACAGCCGGCCGTGAATACGCCCTCCTGCTCCGAGTCCAGGTTCATCATCTGCCGCGACTGCAGGTCGGACAGGTCCATGAAATCCGCTCCCAGGAGGCCGATCTCCTCGTCCACCGTGAAGATGCACTCCAGCATCGGATGGACCGCTTCCCGGTCATCCAGCAGCGCGAGCATCATCGCGGCGGCGATGCCGTTGTCCGCTCCCAGCGTCGTGCCGTCGGCCGTGAGCCAGTCGCCCTCCGTCATAAGCATGGGGCCCACCGCGGTCATGTCGATGTCCCTGCCGTTCTCCTGCTCGCACACCATGTCGATGTGTCCCTGCAGCGCGATGCCGGGTGCCTGCTCCGCCCCTTTCGAGGCCGCCTTGCGGATGAGCACGTTGCCGAGCTCGTCCTGACGGTACTCCAGTCCCCTCTCCGCGGCAAAAGCAGCGATATAATCACTGATTCCCTTCGTATTGCCGCTCCCTCTCGGGATCTTCGAGATCTCGCGGAACCAGCGGAAGACCGCCTCGGCGTCCGCCTGTGTATACAGCGGCGCGGGGGCCGGGGCCGCCGGAGCCGCTTCCGCCGTCACGGGTGTCTCCGCCGGTGCAGGAGCGACTGCAGGTGCGGGTGTCTCCGCAGGTGCTGTTGCAGCCGTCGTGATCAGTTTCTTGGTTTTTCTGGCTGCCCGGGCCGTTTTTCTCCGAATCTTTCCGAAACCGGATGTCAATGCGTTCATAACGATCCTTCCTCCCTTTAAAGGTATGTGTACCGGTCTGCGCTCAGAGGCGGACCGGGATGCCCTTCTCTCTCAGATATGCCTTCACTTCCCGGATCTCGAGCTCCCGGAAGTGGAACAAAGACGCAGCCAGTGCCGCGTCCGCGCCGCCCTCGGTGAGCGCCTGCGCGAAGTGCTCCGCCGTGCCGGCGCCGCCCGACGCGATCACGGGGATCCCCACGGCGTCCGATACGGCCCTGGTCAGCGCTATGTCATAACCGGCCTTCGTGCCGTCTCCGTCCATGCTGGTGAGCAGGATCTCTCCTGCGCCGAGCTCCTCCGCCCTGCGCACCCACTCCAGCGCGTCGATCCCGGTGTCGATCCGGCCGCCGCTGCGGTAGATGGTCCAGCCGTCTCCGTCCTGGCGCCGCCGCGCGTCCACGGCCACGACGATACACTGTCTGCCGAACCGCTCCGCGCCTTCCGCGATCAGTTCCGGCCGCAGGATCGCTGCGGAGTTCACGGACACCTTGTCCGCGCCTGCGCGCAGGATCAGCTTCATATCCTCCGTCGTGCGGATCCCGCCCCCCACAGTGAAGGGGATGAAGACGCGCTCCGCCACGCGCCGCACCATATCGGCGACGGTATCCCGCGCGTCGCTGGTCGCCGTGATGTCCAGGAATACCAGTTCGTCCGCGCCGGCCTGCGAGTAGGCCGCGCCGGCTTCCACGGGGTCCCCCGCGTCCTGCAGGCGGACGAAATTGACGCCCTTGACCACCCGTCCGTTCTTGACGTCCAGGCAGGGAATGATCCGTTTCGTCAGCATACCGGCACCTCCTTCTGAAAGCGCAGGAAATTGCGCAGCATGGCGAGGCCGGTCTCGGCGCTCTTCTCCGGATGGAACTGGCAGGCGCAGAGCTGGTCCTTCTCCACGGCTGCATGGATCTGCACGCCGTAGTCCGTGGTCGCCGTCACGATCGACGGATCCTCCGCCTGCAGATAGTAGGAATGGACGAAATAGACATAGCTGTGCTCGGGCACGCCCTGCATGAGCCGGCCGCCGCCGTTCGCGTTCCACGTCAGGTCATTCCAGCCGATCTGCGGGACCTTGCGTCCGTCGCCGTCCGGGATCCGGAGGATCTTCCCCCGCAGCAGACCGAGTCCCTGCACACCCGGGCTCTCCTCGCTCTCGTCGAAGAGGAGCTGCATGCCAAGGCAGATTCCCAGCAGCGGGATGCCCCTGCCGACGGCCTCCCGGATCGTCTGATCCAGTCCGAAGGCCTGCAGGCGTCCCATCGCGTCCCCGAACGCGCCGACGCCCGGAAGGATGAGCCGCTCCGCCGAGAGGATCTCTGCCGGATCCTTCGAGAGACGCACTTCCTCCCCGAGATAGCGCACCGCGTTCGCCACGCTCATGATATTGCCGGCGTCATAATCGATGATCGTTACCACCTGTCACTCCTGTCTTTCTTCCTGTGCGTTCGTGTCCAGTTCAAACCAGAAGGCCATGCCGTTGTCATAGCGGTCTGCTCCGTAGGCCTGGTGCATCAGTTCCATGGCCGCCTTGACGATGGACAGTCCGACGCCGCTGCCGCCGTAGGACCGCGTCCTGGCCTTGTCGACCTTGTAGAATTTCTCCCAGATGTGCGGGAGGATATCCTCCGGGATCGGCTTGCCGGTGTTGAAGACGGTGACGCGCACCTTGTCCCGCCGCCGTTCGAATCGGATATCGATGATCTTCTCGCCCTCCGCATAGTGGAGCGCGTTGCTCACATAGTTCGAGAAGACTTCCTCCGTGAGAAAAGGATCCGCCCACACGTCGATGGGCTCCGTCTGCTCCATGCGGACCTGCATGCCGCTCCGCTGCGCGAGAAGCCGTACCGTCTCCAGGTGGCCTCCCGCCAGTTCCACGATATCGAACCGCTGCATCTCCGCGGTCATGCGGCCGAATTCCAGCTGGTTCAGGGTCATGAGGCTCTGTACGAGCCGGTTCATCCGGCCCGCCTCGTCGACGATGACGCTGCAGTAGAAGTCCCGGCTCTCCGGGTCCTCCGTGATGCCTTCCTGCAGCCCCTCCGCGTATCCGCTGATGAGCGACAGGGGCGTCTTGAGCTCATGGGTCACATTGGTCAGGAATTCCCTGCGCATCTCCTCGATCTGCTCGCGGCGCGCCAGGTCCTGCTGCAGTTCATTGTTGGCCGTCTTGAGGTCCGAGAGCGTGCGCTCCAGGGTCCCCGACAGCTCGTTCATGTTCTCGCCGAGCTCCTGCATTTCTCTTGTGCTGCTGCCGCCGCGGTACTTGGCGCTGAAATCCAGCTCCTTCATGCGCTGGGAGATCCGCGTCAGCTCGCGCATGGGCTCCGTCAGGCGGGACGACAGCAGTACGGAGACCGCTGCCCCCAGCAGGATCGTCAGAAGTCCCGTATATCCGAGAAAACGGTTCGCCGCCTCCGAGCTCTTCGCGATGCGCTCCAGCGCGCTCCGCAGGAGGACGTAGCTTCCGTCGGAGAGCTTCCCGCTGAGTTCCAGGAAATCCGTCTCCGTGCGGATGTTCCGGACCGTGCGCAGGACATAGCCGTCGCGTTCCTGCGTTTTCCCGACGATGCAGTGGTCCTGGGGAGGAGCGCTCTCCGGTACGCTGCGTGTATCCGTCTCCCCGTCCTCCTGGTCCTCGAGTGTGGGCGTCGCGTCCATCACGGTGTCCCAGAGGCGGCGGATCGTGGTCTCGCGGTCCGTGGAGTAGGTCTCGACCGACCCCGAATCGGTGTCCATGAGGGCGATGGAAATGCTGTCCGTGCTCACCGCCTGCCGGAGTCTGGCGCGCATCTCTTCAGAGTACAGGCTCCCCTGCTGCGCGGACTCCTGCAGCGTGCCGAACATCCGGATGAGTTCCTTCTCCTGCCGGTAGCGGTAATAGGTGCCCAGGAACTGCCGGTTCAGGATCCAGCACATCCCGATCGCGCCGAGCATGAGAAGGATGAAGGCGGACGTGAACAGCACAGACAGCCGCAAAGGTCTCTTCTTCAAAGCGACGCCTCCCGGTCCGTGTCAAATTTGTAGCCGACGCCCCATACCGTGCGGATCATACTGCCCTTGTCGCCGAGCTTGCTGCGGAGCTTCTTCACATGAGTGTCGACGGTTCTCGCATCGCCGAAATAGTCGTAGTTCCAGACGTTGTTCAGGAATTTCTCGCGGCTCAGGGCGATGCCGCGGTTCTCCATGAAGTATCGGAGCAGCTCGAATTCCTTGTAGCTCAGCTCCACCGGCTTGCCGTCCACCGTCACTGTGTGGGCGCTCACATCCAGACGGATGCCGCCGATCTCCAGGCAGTCCGACTCGGCCGGGGCCGTGCGGCGCAGCAGGGCGTCGACACGCGCCACCAGCGTGCGCGGGCTGAAGGGCTTCGTGACATATTCATCCGCACCGGCGTCAAAGCCGTTCAGCTCATCCAGCTCCTCGCTCTTCGCGGTCAGGATGATCACGGGGATCCGGGACGTCCTGCGGATCTCCCGGCACACGGTCAGGCCGTCGATATAGGGCATCATGACGTCCAGGATGGCGAGCGCCGTGTCCGGCTCTCTGTCCAGGACCGCCAGGGCTTCCCGCCCGTCCCCGGCTTCCAGCGGCTCATAGCCGCTCTTCTTCAGGTAATCGCCGATCAGTTTCCGAAGGCGCGGCTCGTCGTCCGCGATCAGAATCTTGCGCCTGTCCATATAAAGCACCTCCTCACGACGGCTGGTGGTACAGCGTAAAGACCGCCGTGCTGCGCTCCCGCAGCAGATAGATCGGTCTGGGAAGGAATTCCGGCTCTTCGCGGTAATACTCTCCGTCCATCGCGTCCGTGTCGATCGCAAGCCCCCAGGAGAATCCTTCGGGCAGCGCCGGCAGACGGATCTCGCGGGGCTCCCAGTAAGCGTTGATCACCATGTAGACCACGTCGTCCCGATTCTCTTCCGTCAGCCTTCCGGCATAAAGAACGCCCAGGACCATGTTGGAGCGTGTCACGACATGGTCGTCCGGGTCCGCGCCGCACAGGGAGATCGACGGGAGTCCGCAGCGGGCCGGCGGAAGCGGCTTCCGGATGGCCGGATGTGCCTTGCGGAAATGGATCACGCTCTTGTAGAAGCTGTAGAATTCCGCGTTGATCTTCAGGTAATCCCAGTTCAGCCAGGACGTCTCGTTGTCCTGGCAGTACGCGTTGTTGTTGCCGAACTGCGTGTTGCAGAATTCGTCTCCGGCCAGGATCATCGGCGTCCCCCGGCTGCACATGAGCACGGTGATCGCGCTGCGCATCATCTTCCGCCGCAGCTGCCGGATCACAGGGTCGTCCGCCGGGCCCTCCACGCCGCAGTTCCAGCTGCGGTTGTCATCGGCTCCGTCGGTGTTGTTCCATCCGTTGCTCTCGTTGTGCTTGTGATCGTAGGAGAACAGGTCATTGAGCGTAAATCCGTCATGACATGTGACAAAATTGATGCTCGCCCTGTTCCTGCTCCCGCCGTGGTAGAGATCCCCGGAGCCCGTCAGGCGCGCCGCCATCTCCGGCGCGTTCCAGTAATTGCCCTTGAGGTAGTCCCTCACAGCGTCTCTGTAGCGGCCGTTCCACTCCGAGAAGCGGTCGAAGGACGGAAATGTCCCGACCTGATAGAGCCCGCCGGCATCCCACGGCTCGGCGATCAGCTTGCAGCCCCGGAGCACCGGGTCGTTCACCATCTCCTCCAGAAGCGGCGGCAGTTCCATCGGCGCGCCGTTGGAGTCCCTCGTCAGGATGCTGGCGAGGTCGAACCGGAAGCCGTCCACATGAAACCGGGAGACCCAGTACCTGAGACAGTCCAGGATGAAGCGCCGCACCATCGGATGATTGCAGTTGACCGTGTTGCCGCAGCCGCTGAAATTGAAGTAGTCGCCGCTGGGCGTGAGGATGTAGAAGGACCGGTTGTCGATCCCCTTGAAGGAATAGAACGGGCCCGTCCTGTTCCCCTCCGCAGTATGGTTGAAGACCACGTCCAGGATGACCTCGATCCCGTTCTCCTTCAGGAGACGGATCGTGTCCTTGAGCTCATCGCCTTCCCGGCTGTGCTCCTCCTGCGCCGTAAAGGACGAATTCGGCGCAAAGAACGCGACGGTGTTGTACCCCCAGTACTCCAGGAGCAGTTTCCCGCCGTGCGTGCGCGCGTTGATGGTCTCGTCAAATTCAAAGATCGGCATCAGTTCCACAGCCGTGACGCCGAGATCCTTCAGGTAAGGGATCTTCTCCGCAAGTCCGCGGAAAGTGCCCGGATGATCCACATTCGAAGAGCGGTGCCTCGTAAATCCGCGGACATGCATCTCATAGATCAGCGAATCCTCCAGCGGTATCCTGGGAAAAGAAGTATCCCCCCAGTCATAATCCTCCCGCACGACCCTCGCGTGATAATCGCCGGTCCGCTTGGCCGCTCCCCAGGGACGCTGTCCCGCGACAGCCTTCGCGTAGGGATCCAGAAGGATCCTCTCCGGCTCAAAGAACTCCCCTGTATGCGGATCGAACGGCCCGTCGATCCGGTAGGCGTACTCGAATTCCTCCGGCGCAAGTCCTTCCACGAAAATGGCATACACGCCCCCGATGCGATAATCCTCCGGGATCGGTATGACCGCAAAGGGCACATTCCTGTGCCTCCTGAACAGCAGCAGTTCACAGCCGGTCGCCTCCACAGAAGCGATCGTGAAGTTGATGCCGCCGGGACGCACCTGCGCCCCGCAGGAAGTATGATCCCCCGGCCGCACCCTGAATCCCGAGATCACCCGGGCTGGCTTTCTGTTGTCTTCCTTCTGAGCGTCCAAAACAGTACCTCATCCTAAATATGCGCTGTCTCTGACAGCATATTCTATTTATTTTAGCAGAAATCCCGCTGTTCGTGAAGAGGCTCACACCTCACACAGGGGACGGTTCCAATGTCATTAAGTTAAACAATAT
>DFIR01000016.1 GCA_002372815.1 Lachnospiraceae bacterium UBA3692 | reverse complement strand
GTGTCGCTTATCTAAATGACATTGGAACCGTCCCTGTGTGAGCCTTTTTGTTTTCATTCGTCAAACAGCACCGTGGAGAAATATCTCTCCGCCGTGTCGGGAAGGACCGTGACGACGGTCTTGCCTTCGCCGAGCTTCTCCGCGAGTTTGAGCGCGGCGGCGACGTTGGTGCCGCTGGAGATGCCGCACATGAGGCCTTCCAGGCGGGAGAGGTCGCGCGCGGTCTCGATCGCCTCCTCGTCGGTGACGATGTAGATCTCGTTGTAGATCTGCTGGTTCAGGATCGGCGGGATGATGCCGTCGCCGATGCCCATCTGCAGGTGGGTCCCGATGTTGCCGCCGGACAGGATGGCCGCGTTCTCGGGCTCCACCGCCCAGATCTCGATGTCGGGATTCATAGCCCGCAGGGTCTCGCCGATGCCGGTGATCGTGCCGCCGGTGCCGATGCCGGAGCAGAAGCCGTGGATCGGGCCCGCCACCTGCTCGAGGATCTCGAGCGCGGTGTGGTTGCGGTGGGTCTGCAGGTTGTCGGGATTGGCGAACTGCTGGGGAACGAAGACCCTCGGATCGTCCTTCTGCATCTGCAGGGCCGTCTCCAGGCACTCCGCGATGCAGGCGCCGATGTCGCCGTCGTCGTGCTTCAGGATAACTTCCGCGCCGTAGTGGCGGACGAGCTTGCGCCGCTCCTCGCTGACGCTGTCGGGCATGATGATGATCGTCCGGTAGCCGCGGACCGCGCCGACGAGCGCGAGGCCGATGCCCTGGTTGCCGCTGGTGGGCTCGACGATGATCGAGTCTTTTGTGAGACGGCCGGCCTTCTCCGCCTGCAGGATCATGTTGTAGGCGGTCCGGGTCTTGATGCTGCCGCCGACATTGAGGCCCTCGAATTTGACGAGGACTTCCGCGCTGCCGGGGCGGACCATTCTGTTCAGGCGGATGATGGGGGTGTGGCCGAGAGCTTCGAGGACGTTGTTGCAGATCATTGGGAAAATCTCCTGTGATGCGATGCAATCGCAATTGTTATACTATAATAGGTAAAACGGATTTGTCCGGACGGACGCTCATTATCATATCACAGGACTCAGCAAAAGTGTAGTAAAAGAAACAGGAGCGGATATGCCATTTCGAATCATACGCGAGGACCTCACCCGCATCAAGGCGGATGCCATCGTCAACACTGCCAACCCGGAGCCGGTCATCGGGAGCGGCACGGACCATGCGGTCTATCAGGCTGCCGGTGCGGAAGCCCTGCTTGCGGACCGGAAAAAGATCGGGCCCATTCCCCCGGGAGAGGTGGCGGCGACCGGCGCCCATGCCCTGCATGCCCGTTACATCCTGCACACGGTGGGACCTGACTGGCGCAGAGAGGAGCCGGAGCGCGCCTCCATGCTTCTGGCTTCCTGCTACCGCAAGTCCCTCCTGCTGGCGCAGCAGCTGGGGTGTGAGAGCATTGCTTTTCCGTTGATTTCCGCGGGCAATTACGGCTATCCCCGGGAGCAGGCGCTGCAGATCGCGCTGGACACGATCCGCGCCTTCCTGCAGGACGCGGACATGGACGTCACGCTGGCGGTCTACGACAGGAGCTCCTACGCCCTCTCCACCGCCCTGACCGACCACGTCGACGCCTACATCGACGAGCGCTACATCGAAGAGAAGACCGGCGCGTCCCAGGCCTTCCGCCGTCGCCGCCGCTTCGAGGAGTATTCTGTCGGCGCCGCGCCCGCCGCGCCGGGGAACCTGTATCACGCCCGGGAAGACTATGAAGACGCGGAGATGACACTGTTCCCGCCGGAGGACTTGGAAAGCACTGCGGAGGCGGGCCCGGAAAACCCGGCACCGGCAAATGCAGCGCCTGCCGCGCCCGTCTCCCACGATGCGCATATCTCACCCGCCGCGGGGCGTCCCCCGGAGACGTCCCGGCGGGAGCAGGCGGCGCGCCCCTTCGCGGCGCCGGGGGCGCCTGCACATTCGGCGGCACCGGGAACTCCCGCGCGTCCGTCGGCGCAGCGGCCGGCCTTCCTGCGCGGACGGAAGCTGAAGGATCTCCTGAACAGGAAGCAGGAGACCTTCCAGCAGCAGCTCCTGCGCCTGATCGACGAAAAAGGTTACACGGACGTCGAAGTCTACAAGCGGGCGAATGTGGACCGGAAGCTTTTCTCGAAGATCCGCAGCAATCCGGAATACAGGCCGCAGAAGAAGACAGCGATGGCGCTCGCCATGGCCCTGCGCCTGAACATGGACGAGACCACGGACCTGCTGCGCCTGGCCGGCCTCGCGCTGTCGCCCGCCAGCCTGATGGATGTGATCGTCGGCTACTGCATCGAAAACCGGATCTATGACCTGTTCGAAGTGAACGCCCTGCTCTTTGAGTACGACCAGCCGCTGCTGGGGTGAGCGGCGCGCCCGGGAGAGGACCGGGGAAGGAGACACCTGTGTTCAACTACGAAGGAACTTTATACCGGCCGCCGAGCGAAGCCCGGAGCCTCATCATCCAGATCACCATCGGCTGCGCCCACAACACCTGCACCTTCTGCAACATGTACAAGGCCAAAACATTCCGCATCCGCACAGAGGAGGAGATCCTGGCGGAGCTTCGGGCGGTGGCGGGGTCTCCTTACAGAGACTTTTTCCGGCGCGTTTTCTTTGCGGACGGGGATGCGCTGTGTGTGCCGACGGACCGGCTCCTGAGACTTCTGGCGGCTGTGCAGGAACTGCTGCCTTCGGTGGAGCGGGTATCCTCCTATGCCACGGCGGCGGATGTCCTGCGCAAGTCCCCGGAGGAGCTGGCAGCGCTCCGGGCTGCGGGGCTGTCGCTGGTCTACATGGGGGCGGAGTCCGGGGATGCGGAGATCCTGCGCGCCATTCATAAGGGCTGCACGCCGGAGGAATATGCGGCGGCAGCGGACAGGCTGCATGAGGCCGGCATCGGCAACAGCGTGACGCTGATCTCCGGGCTGGGCGGCAGGGCTGCCGTGGAGCGGCACGCGCTCGCGTGCGCGGAGCTCATCTCGGCTATGAAGCCGGAGTTCTGCTCCTTCCTGACCCTGCGCCTCTACAAGGGGACGCCCATGTACGACGACCTGGTTTCGGGCCGCTTCGAGCGGATCACCGACCGGGAGGTGCTGAAGGAGATGGTCCTCTTCCTCGAGCATGTGGATGCGGAGGGGACGGTCTTCCGGTCCAATCACGCCTCCAATTACCTGCCCCTGGCCGGCACGCTGAACCGCGATATCCCGTCTCTCCTGTCGGCGATCCGCTATGCGGAGGCCCACGGGTACCGGAGGGCGTTCCGGGAGTACGGGGATCTGTGAGGCGCCCGGCGCTTCCCGGGATATGCAGCGGCCTCTTTCCGGTAATAGAATTGTCAGAAATGTCTCCTCACAGGCGACCTTTTTAAAAGCCCGCGGCTGTATCCTCATTACAGATGAGAGATACAGCTGCGGGTTTTCCCGTTGAACAAAGAAAGGAGACAGACATGAAATTTTGGAGAAACAAGGATGAGCAGGCAGGGAGCAGCTCCCGGAGGAACCTCACCGAGGTCGTCATGATCCTGGACAGGAGCGGGTCCATGAGCGGGCTGGAGCGCGACACGATCGGCGGCTTCAACAGCATGCTGGACAAGCAGAAGAAGGAAGAAGGAGAGGCGTATGTCAGCGTCGTCCTCTTCGATGACCGGCAGGAGGTCCTCTACGACCGCTGCCCGATCCAGAAGGTGCCGCCGATGACGGACAAGGAGTACTACGTGCGTGGCGCGACGGCGCTGCTGGATGCCGTCGGCGGCGCCATCCGCCACATTGACACCATCCACAGGTACGCGCGGCCGGAGGACGTGCCGGCGAAGACCCTCTTCATCATCACCACGGACGGCATGGAGAATGCGAGCAGACATTTCACAGGTCCGGAAGTGCGCAGGATGATCGAGCAGCACAAAGAGGCGGACCACTGGGAATTCCTGTTCCTGGGCGCCAACATGGATGCCGCGGAGACAGCTTCCCGGATCGGCATCGACCGGCACCACGCCGCCACCTTCCACAACGACAGCTGTGGCCAGAGCCTCAACTATGAGGCAATGAGCGACGCCGTCAGCCGCGCGCGCTGCGCCCCTTCCGCCGCCGCCATGCAGGAGGACTTCGAGGACGGCACCGTCTTCAACGAAATCCGCAAGGACTTCGCCCGCCGCAAATAAGCGCGCAGGGGACGGTTCTCCGCGCGCCGCGCAGGGGACGGTTCTCTGCGCGCTCCGGGAATCAGGAATCACCTCCCCATATCCACGAGAGGCACCGTTACTTTGCGGCGCTCTGCACATAAAGACAGCCTGCGTCCGTGCGCTCCACTTTGAACGAGCGGGTTGATACACTTGATCTGCACAGTGCGCCTGACGGGTCACAAGCCGCGGCTTCAAGCTGCGGCTTGTGTTGTCCTACTGTTTGAGAGGCTCGCTCATCAGAGCGAGCCTCGAGTTGGGACATTGCCCGTCAGGTGTGCCGGGCAGATCTGCGTGGATCTCCGCGAAGTGATCGTGGAGAGCATGGATGCAGGCCTTCTTTATGTGTTGTGAGTGACCGCGCGGAGAACCGTCCCCTGCGCGCTTTTACTTCCACACGTCGGTGTTGTCCAGGCCGATGTTTTGTTCGTGGAAGACAGGGTCGACGCCGAGGGCTTTCTGGCGCTCGTAGTCCTTGAGTGCCGCGATGGCGATGCGGGACAGGAGCAGGATGGCGATGATGTTGACGACGGCCTCGAGGCCCATGGTGATGTCCGCGAGGGACCAGGCGACATCCATGCTGTTCATGGCGCCGAGCAGGACCATGAAGGCGGCGGCGACGCGGAAGACGGTGAGGAAGGTCTTGTTTTTGCTGATGAAGAGGATGTTGGCCTCCGCGTAGAAGTAGTTGCCGACGATGGACGTAAAGGCGAACATGCAGACAGCTACGGTGATCACGTGGATGGCCCAGGGTCCGAACTGGGCGGCGACGCTCTGCTGCAGGAGCGGAATGCCCGTGAGAGAGCTGTCGGTCTTGTAGACGCCGGTGAGGAGCAGGATGAAGACGGTCGCCGAGCAGATCATGAGCGTGTCGATGTAGACGGAGATGATCTGGGCCAGGCCCTGCTTGGCGGGGTGGGAGACTTCGGCCGAAGCGGAAGCGTTCGGCGCGGAGCCCATACCGGCTTCATTGGAGAACAGACCGCGCTTGATGCCCAGCACCATGCAGGATCCCGTGAAGCCGCCGAAGATGGCGCGGAAGTCGAAGGCGTCCTTCATTACGGCTGCCAGCACCGCGGGGATCTCGCCGATGTTGAGGATGATGATCAGGATGCCCATCACGATATACATGACAGACATGACCGGGACCAGGACGGAGGAGAGCCAGCCGATCTTGTCGGAGCCGGCGAAGAACAGATAGAGGGAGGAGGCGAACAGGAGACAGCCGATGACCAGCGGCACCGGGGAACTGTGCAGATCCGGGAAGTAGTACTCCATCGTGGAGACGATGTTATAAGCCTGCAGTCCGTTGAAACCGAAGGCGAAAGTGGCGATCAGCGAGACCGCGAAGACAACGCCCAGCCAGCGCGCACCCAGAGCGCGTTCGATGTAGTAGGCGGGGCCGCCTTTGTAGGACTCGTCCTCCTCCTGGACCTTGTAGATCTGTGCCAGCGTACTTTCGATGAAAGCGGAGGCTGCACCCAGAACCGCCATCAGCCACATCCAGAAGGCTGCGCCGGGGCCGCCCGCCACAATGGCGGTGGCAACGCCGGCCATGTTGCCGGTGCCGACGCGGGAAGCGGTCGCGACCATCAGCGCCTGGAAGGAAGACATGTGGTGCGAGGAGGATTTCTTTTCAAACATGCATGTGAAGCAGTCCCCGAGCAGACGGAGCTGCACGAACCCGGTGCGGATGCTGAAGTAGATTCCCGCTCCGGCGAGCATGTAGATCAGGCACCAGGTGTAGAGAATGTCGTCGAATTTCGTGAGCAGTTCGGCGAAGGACATGGAAACTCCTTTCTTTGCAGGTCTGGCAGCCCGCGGTTGTATGCCCGCAAATGTATGCGCAGCGCGGACAGTTGTGCGTGATAGCAGAAGTATACAGGATACATGCCTTCAAACGCAAGAGCGCGCAGGGGACGGTTCTCTGCGCGCGATTTAATCATCAAAGCGCGCGGAGAACCGTCCCCTGCGCGCGATTTAATCGTCGAAGCGCGCGGAGAACCGTCCCCTGCGCGCGCTGCGCTCCTTGCAGGAAGCGCCGCGCTGCGCTAAAATGTGCATACATTAAAAGCGCGCAGAGAACCGTCCCCTGCGCGCTCTGTATACGATCATGCCGCGCAGAGAACCGTCCCCTGCGCGCTTTTGAGAGGGAGAGAAATGGATAGAATTCGTTCGGTCAGGGTTGCGGGGTTTCCTCTGCCGCTGTATCTGGGGGTCCTCGCGATCCTGTATATCTGTATGCGTCTCGATTGCATTCCGTATGGGATGGTCGGGGGGTTCTTTCTGCTGATCGTGATCGGGGAAGGGCTGAATACGCTTGGAAAGACGCTGCCGGTGGTGCGGACCTACCTGGGCGGCTCAGTGGCCTGTATCCTGGGCGGGGCGGCGATCGCGGCGCTCGGGCTGATCCCGGAAGGGGCGATGCGGACGGCGGACGCCTTCGTGAACGAGCAGGGCTTCCTGGTCTTCTACATCGCGGCACTGATCTGCGGGAGTCTCTTCAACATTGACCGCGACCTGCTGCTGCGGGCAACGGTGCGGATCCTGCCGACAGCGCTCCTGGGACTCGTGGCGGGCTGCACGGTGGTGGGCCTGCTGTCCATGGTGATGGGCTATTCCTTCCTGGAAGGGATCCTGATGATCGCGATCCCCATGACCAGCGGCGGGATGACGGCCGGAGCCGTGCCGCTGTCCTCCATTTATGCGGAGGTCCTGGGACAGGACGCCGGCGTGATCCTGACAAGGATCGCCCCGGCGACGGTGCTTGGGAATGTGATTGCCATCGTTTTCGCGGCGCTGGCCAACAGGTTCGGCAAGCAGAACCAGGATAAGTTCCCAGGACTTACCGGGAACGGCCGCCTTCTCAATGACGGGAGAAAAGTAGAAAAGATTCCCCCGGCAGCCCCCACCTTGACCTCCCTGGGGACCGGCCTCCTCGTCTCACTGGCCTTCTACCAGACGGGCGAGCTCCTGCACACCTTCGTCGCGGTGGTGCCCACCTATGCCTGGATGATCATCCTGGCCATCGTGGCCAAGACCTTCCGGGTCCTGCCGGAAGAGCTGGAGGCAGGCGCCAGGGCCTGGGGAGACCTCGCGATCCACGTCTGGACCGCCGCTGCCCTGACCGGCATCGGCATCACCCTGATCGACCTGCAGACGATCCTGTCCGGCATGACCCTTCTCTACTTCCTGACCGTCGTGGCGGGCGTCCTGGCCATCACCCTGACCGCGGCGCTCGTGGGGTGGAAGATCATGGGCTTCTATCCCCTGGAAGCCGCCATCGCGGCGGGCATGTGCACCACCAACATGGGCGGCTCCGGCAACGTCGCCGTCCTCAGCAGCGCGGAGCGCATGGAACTGCTCCCCTTCGCCCAGATCGTGACCAGATCCTGCGGCGCCCTGATGCTGACCCTGGGCGGGATACTGATCCACCTGCTGGCGTGAGTGCGGCCCAGAAGAGCCGGCCCGGCATCCGCCGGAAGATCAGCAGCGACAGCAGCACCCCGACAAAAGGCGAGACCGCCGCAGGAACTGGCTGCCTATTTCAAAAGAGTGATACAGTAACAAATTTATACCACCGGTTTACTGACAATTTCCCCGACTTATGCTATAGTGTCTTCAGAAAAAAAGGGCAGACCCTGCCCGGAAAGGAAAAAAGTTCGATGATGAGACTGCGTTCATTCAATTTCATGATTCTTCCGTACGATCTCAATGACCCGCGCAAAGAAAGTGCGGGAGCAGTTTTGCTGTGCAGACATGGGATGAACAGGCAGGCAGACAGCCTTGTGATCGAACCAGCGCCTTACCGGGGGTATTAACGAAGACCCGCCGGAGGCGGGTCCTTTCATAGAGGAATTATCAGGCGCCGTTCGTCTCGTGGAGACGGGCGGCGCCTCTTTGCGCGTAAGCAATGAGTCCGGGCACATCAGCATGTGTACATGCCGGAGGAATGCCCGTATTCATGCCGGCATGTACACATGCTGATGTATGCGGCGAATGCCGCGACAGTCCAGTACGCATAGCGTTCTGGACTGTCGGCCCGGACACAACCGCACTCATACAAGGAGGAATCATCATGTTCGAGATCAGAGGAAAGAAGAATACCGCCATCTGCTACGCGGTCGTCGTCGAGGAGGAGGCGGTGGAGCAGATCCGGCGCATGTGCGACTACGATCTGGCGGAGGGAAGCCGGATCCGCATCATGCCCGACGTGCACGCCGGAAAGGGGTGCACCATCGGGACAACCATGACCATCGTCGACAAGGCGGTCCCCAACGTCGTCGGCGTCGACATCGGCTGCGGCATGTACACCGTGCCGCTGGGACGGGAGGAGATCGACCTGGAGAGGGTCGACGAGGCCGCCCACTACATCCCTTCCGGCATGCATACCTGGGAGGGAAGACGCGAGAAGTTCGATCTGGAGGCCCTGCGCTGCTACCGCGACCTGCAGCGGACGACCCGTCTGCAGCAGAGCCTGGGGACCCTGGGCGGCGGCAACCATTTCATCGAGATCGACCGGGCGGCGGACGGCATGCACTATCTGGTGATCCACAGCGGCAGCCGCAACCTGGGCAAGCAGGTCGCCGAGATCTACCAGCGGCTGGCCGTGGACCTGCACAAGGGCAAGGAGGAGTACTTCCGCCAGAGGGATGAGATCATCCGCACCTACAAGGAGCAGGGGAGAAGGCAGGAGATCCAGGCGGCCCTGAAGGCCATCGACTGGAGACAGCACGAGCTGGCGGTGCCGGAGGATCTGTGCTGGCTGTACGGCACCTACCTGGAGGACTACCTGCATGACGTGGAGATCTGCCAGGCTTTCGCCCGGAGGAACCGGGAGCTGATGGCGGAGATCCTGCTGGACCGCGCCGGCCTGGCTGACCGGGCCGCACAGGCTGCCGCGGAGGCGGGGCCTGCCTTCCACACCATTCACAACTACATCGACACCCAGGAGCGCATCCTGCGCAAGGGCGCCATCGCAGCCCACAAGGGCGAGAAGGTCCTGATCCCCATCAACATGCGGGACGGGAGCGTTCTGGCCGTGGGCAAGGGGAACCCGGAGTGGAACTACTCCGCGCCCCACGGCGCCGGCCGCGTGATGTCCCGCACCGCCGCGAAGAACACCCTGTCCATGGACGCGTACCGCGAGGCGATGGCGGGCATCTACACGACCTCCGTCAACGAGCAGACGCTGGACGAGGCGCCGATGGCCTACAAGTCCCTGGACGCCATCATCGACGTGATCGGCGAGAGCGTCGACATCCTGGAGGTCCTGAGACCGATCTATAACTTCAAGGCATCCGACTGAATTCCCCCGGATGGTCGGATGCCCTCTGAAAGGAGGGAAGAGAGCACCATGATGCAATACCACATCCAATATCCGACCATCAACATGGAGATGACCGGCCGCAACATCGCGCAGCTGCGCCGCGAGGCCGGCCTGAGCATCCACGACCTGCAGGAGATCTTCGGATTCACCACCCCGCAGGCGATCTACAAGTGGCAGAGGGGCGCGACGCTGCCCACCGTCGACAACCTGGTCATCCTGGCCCTGGTCTTCGGCGTCCCGATCGACCGGATCCTGGTCATGGACACCGCCGGGGCCCCGATGCCGATACATGACCGCACCGCGACGCTGCAGTCACGGTGCTGATGCCCATATTCCCCATGTCCATCCGCCGGACAGAAGCTTCCCGGATCACTTCCGGTCAATGCTTCTGCCCGGCGTATCTGTCGAAAACGGACCGGCTGCCGCACAGGACCATCAGAATCAGGACGTGGCGCTTCCGCCTGTCTACGCGGAAGAAGACGCAGTACACCTCTGCAGGAACTGAAAACACATATTCATGGGCAGAACGGAGCGGGATATGATAAACTGAAGGGCGATACAGGACACCCGTCAGTCTGCGGTCCGGACAGACCTGCAGGATCGCGGAGGCAAGGACAAAACAAAGACAAGACAAGGACAAATAGAGATGGCAGACTACATCACCACCTATACAGGCATTCGTTTCTATCCGACCGAGCCGGACCCGGAGGGCGTCCGGATCGAGGACGTGGCACACGCGCTCTCGCTCCTGTGCCGCGGCAACGGGCACGTGAGCACCTTCTGGTCCGTGGCGGAGCACTGCATCGTCTGCGCCAGGGAAGCCGCTGCGCGCGGGTGGTCGGACCGCCTGGTGCTGGCCTGCCTCCTGCACGACGCGAGCGAGTGCTATCTCTCAGACGTGCCCCGGCCGTTCAAACATGACCTCATCGGCTACCGCGAGCACGAGGACCGGCTGCTTTCCATGATCTATACCCGGTTTCTGGGCTCTGACCTGACTGCGGAGGAGCAGGCGCGGGTCCGGGAGATCGACGACGGCGCCCTGTGGTACGACCTCCGCTACCTTCTGCACAACGAGCGGAGCGGCGAGGAGCCCCGGTTCCACATCGTGCCGTCCTGCGAGACCCGCCCGTTCGCGGAGGCGGAGGCGGAGTATCTTGAGCTGTTCCACTATTATTATGGAAGGATTCACGGAGAGAAGGCGGCAGACCTCGAGACCCGCCCGCAGGAACGCCCGCTTCCCGACTACGACCTGCTCGCGGCGCAGCTGCAGGGCTTTGCGGAGGAAGAGCCTTCTGCGATGCCCCTCCTGTCCAACGCCGCCGCCCTGCTGTGGGGCGCGCTGGCGGACATAAACTGGGCCGGCTTCTATCTGCGGCGTGAGACGCCGGAGGGCCCGGAGCTTCTGCTGGGACCTTTCCAGGGCAAGCCCGCCTGCATCCGCATCCCCTGGGGGAAAGGTGTCTGCGGCACAGCCTCCCGGGAGAACCGCACCGTCGTGGTGCCGGATGTGCATGCTTTTCCGGGTCATATCGCCTGTGACAGCGCCTCGAACGCGGAGATCGTCGTGCCGCTTCATGCGGCGGACGGAACTGTCGTCGGCGTCCTGGATATCGACAGCCCGCTGCAGGACCGGTTCACGGAAGCCGACCGCGCCGGCCTGGAGCAGTTCGCCCGGGTACTGTCACACATGGGACGTTTCTGATGAAACGCCAATGCAACATAGATGAAACGGCCTCGCCGGAGCCCCGCCACCGCGGGGCTCTTTTTTTATGCTTTTTTCTAGCAAAACAGGCGGCAGACAGACAAATTTCAGGAATTCATCCGGAATTCCCCTGCCTCCAATGAAAATTGCTCCATATAGGGTGAGAGGATCAACAAGGCGGGCGGGACCCGCGCAAGAGGAGGGCTTTTATGAAGATCGACAGATTTGACCACATCGTGGTCACCACGCAGGACCTTTCTACGTGGACATCCTGGACATGGAGCTGGATAACCGGAATGACCGGTACGCCGTCCGCTTCGGCAGGAACAAGATCAACATCCACCGCAAGAAGGCGGAATTCCTGCCGGCGGCGCAGAATGTCACCTACGGGAGCCAGGACATCTGCCTGATCGCGGAGGGGAAGATCGAGGACATCAAGGCCGAGATCGAGGCCAAGGGCTATCCGGTCGAGCTGGGGATCGTGAAGAGGACCGGCGCCATGGGTCCCATCGACAGCGTCTACCTGCGGGATCCCGACGGCAATCTTG
Source organism: Lachnospiraceae bacterium UBA3692 (assembly GCA_002372815.1). Lineage (GTDB taxonomy): Bacteria > Bacillota > Clostridia > Lachnospirales > Lachnospiraceae > CAG-791. The sequence continues at coordinate 1,104 of DFIR01000016.1, read as the reverse complement.
TGGAAATCAGCGTTTACAGAGAAGACTGAACAAGGGAGGAGTAGTATAATGGATATCGGACTTGTATCTCTGATCGTACTCGTAGCGGTCGTTATCATCGGTTTTGTAAGGAAAGTGAACGTCGGCGTGCTGGCCATCACCATCGCGAGCACGATCGGCATGATCTCCTCCTGTGCCGGCTTCTCCCCCGCTTCCACCGTCGGTGCCGTCATCATGGGCGCCTACGAAGGCGACAAGGCTGTGGAGAACAAGAAACCCGCCAACAAGCTCTTCATCGAGCTGTTCGCCTGGTCCGTGTTCTGCGTATTCTTCTTCGCACTGCTTTCCTTCCTCGGCGTCTTCTCGCTGATCGGATAATTTCAAAAAGCGCGCAGGGGACGGTTCTCTGCGCGCTCCTGTAAAGACATAAAGCGCGCAGAGAACCGTCCCCTGCGCGCTCTCAGAAAGAGAGAGGTATCGTGATGAAGATCATAGTATTGGATGGATACACAGAGAATCCCGGAGATCTGTCCTGGGCCCCGCTGGAGGCGTTCGGGGAAGTCGTGGTATATGACAGGACCTCCTATGAAGAGTCCCCGCTCATCGCGGAGCGGCTGCAGGGCGCCGATATCGCGGTCATCAACAAGACACCGATCTCCGCGCAGACCATCGACCGCTGCCCGGACCTGAAGGCCGTCGCGGTCCTCGCCACCGGCTACAACGTCGTGGACTACAATTACGCCAAGGAGAAGGGGATCGCAGTCCTCAACGTCCCTACTTACGGGACACAGATCGTCGGCCAGTACGCCGTCGGCCTCCTCCTCGAGATCTGCGCCCACTACGGCGCCCATGACCAGGCCGTCAAGGAAGGCCGTTGGGAGCACAACGACGACTGGTGCTTCTGGGACTACCCTATGATCGAGCTCCACGGAAAAACAGCCGGCATCATCGGCTTCGGCCGCATCGGCCAGGCCACCGGCAGGATCCTGAAGGCCATGGATATGCGCGTCATCGTCAGCGACAAGTATCCCAACGAGAGCGGCAAGGCCATCGCCGACGCCTATGTCGATCAGGACACCCTGTTCGCCGAGGCGGACGTGATCTTCCTGCACTGCCCGCTCTTCC
>DFIR01000104.1:56454-66499 GCA_002372815.1 Lachnospiraceae bacterium UBA3692 | reverse complement strand
ATCACCCCCTCCTACTCGATTCTTCCTGTCAGTTTTCCCATCAGGAAGTTTATTATTGATAGAGATGGAATAGTTTTGTCTCTCTATTCTTGCTATCTGTGTATATATACGGTATCATTAAATCGCAATAACGCACAGCGGAGTCTCCTGTCCAGTCTTGTGGACGAGCATCGCACCAGAAATGCGATTGTGAACTGTCCGAAGCCTGGAGGATACCTGTTATGCGGCTGGAACTGCTGAAGTACGGCGAGGCACTCATGTACCTGAACGAATACAACTTGAATACTAAGCCGTTGGAAGTACAATACCGTGCCATATACTCCGGTGCTCCTATTCGCAATGCATTTGATATCGACCATAGACAAGCCAGCCGGGGAAGGGTGTATAATTGAATTACTACGAAACTTCCGAAGTCCTTTCCCAACGAAAGTGACAGCGCGGACAGACAGATAGAAAGGGGCTGAGAGAATTATGGCAGAGCAGGAAAGACTGGATGTGCAGAAACTGGAGAACGTCGCCGGCGGCGCAGGCAATATCGAGAATTACCGCTGGGAGCGGGTCATGGCCAATGTGAAGACAGGGTATCTGGCGATCCGGAACCATCCGTCCTACGACGACAGCAATATCATCGGCAGGATCGAGAACGGGGCCTGCTTCCTCATCACCGAGGACCGGAAGATCGGTGAGTATGTGTGGGGGAGTTATAACGGCACGGAAGGCTGGGTCAACAAGAACTTCACCGTGAGCCTCAGCGGCGGCATCACCCGGTGCTGAGAGCGCTGTTCAGCAGTCTGATCTGGAATAAGAGACAGGAAGACCGGCAGGAAACTGTACATCGACATTTGGCGGTGACAGGTGCTGCCGGTCTTTTTGTGTGATTGCATGCAGGGTCATTCTTTTGTCGGAAAATACCTCGCCAGCTGGCGGCGCATCTCCGCCAGGTCGATCACGAGATCGCCGTCGTAGATGCCGACAGGGATCCGGTCCGAGAAACCGTAAATCGACAGTTCGAGGTCGGGAGCTGCTTCAGATGGGAGCGAACGGTAGACCAGGACGCGCTCCTTGTCCGCGTCGATGATCCAGTATTCGCGGACCCCGGCGTGCTGATACTTGTGGAGCTTGAGGGAGAGGTCCCGGCTGCGCGTGGAAGGAGAGAGGACCTCGATCACGAGGTCCGGCGCGCCGAAGACGCGGCCGTCACGGTCTTCAGTGCCGCAGCAGATCGCGAGATCGGGCGCCACGACGGTCCGCTCGTCGCGGTCCAGCTGCGTGTCGGTCGATGGCAGGACTTCGCAGTCGCCGTTATGCTCCTCGATATAGCGTTCAAAGTAATGGCCGAGCTTTGAAACGATTCTCTGGTGAAGCCTGCCGGGGGAATTCATTTCATAGATGCTCCCGTCGATCAGCTCAAAGCTTCGGTCCTCGGGAAGCCGGAGGAAGTCCTCCAGCGCCAGAATCGTTTCCCGCCGGGGGCTGCGTGTCACGCCGCCCAGGACTTTCTGGACGGTCCCCAGGGGATTTCAGGATATTGCAGGGCAGGGGCATCTGCGCTATACTGATTCGAAGTCATGACATCCTTGAGGAGCCGCAGATGCACAGCAAACACGATGACGGATTTGAGAAGTTGATCCACAGATTCCGCAGGCACCGGAAGGTGCGGGAGATGAAACAGTATATGCAGCACGGCAGCGTCACGACCTATGACCACTGCGAGCGGGTCGCGCAGCTGAGCTACCGGCTCAACCGGCGGCTGCACCTGCACGCGGATGAGAAGACGCTGACGGAAGGTGCGATGCTGCACGATTTCTACCTCTATGACTGGCATGAGGAGGACGGCGGGACGCACAAGTGGCACGGCTACATCCATGCCGACCGGGCGGCGGACAATGCCCGGAAGTTCTTCGGCATCGGGCCGAAGACGGAGCATGTGATCCGGTGCCACATGTGGCCGCTCAACCTGACGCGCGTGCCGCACAGCCGGGAGGCCTGGATCGTCTGCCTGGCGGACAAGTGGGTCTCGGCGCGGGAGACGCTGTTCGAGCGGCGGTGAGGCGGAGCAGCGCCCGGTGAGAGAACAAGGACAGTGAACGGCGGGGACACGGGCGGAGCCGGGCGGGTGAACGGGCCGGACAGGGGGCATGTTTTTCCGCAGACAGTGGTCAAAAGTGCCGCTTCCGTGTATAATACTCAGGATACGAATCAAAATACGAACTGCAGGAGCATATATGAGCAATCTGATCAAACCCAGGACACTCTCAGGATTTATGGAACTGTCGCCGAAGGACCAGGTCCTCTTCGAGGAGATCAGGAGGACGCTGGAGAAGGTGTATCAGTCGTACGGCTTTTTCCCGTTGGATACGCCGGTGCTGGAGCACAGTGAGATCCTGCTGGCCAAGGCCGGCGGCGAGACGGAGAAGCAGATCTACCGCTTCAGCAAAGGCGACACGGATCTGACGATGCGCTTCGACCTGACCGTCCCGCTGGCGAAATATGTCGCCCTCAACCAGAACGACCTGGTCTTCCCCTTCAAGAGGTACCAGATCGGCAAGGTCTACCGCGGTGAGCGGGCGCAGAAGGGGCGCTTCAGAGAATTCTATCAGGCGGATATCGATATCATCGGCGACGGCTCGCTGAACATCGTGAACGACGCGGAGATCCCGAGTATCATCGTGGACGTGATGCAGTCGCTGGGCATCGAGGACTTCACCATCCGGATCAACAACCGCAAGGTGCTGAACGGTCTCTTCGGCGTGTTCGGCATCGCGAATGACCATGCCGCGGATGTCCTCCGCATCATCGACAAAGTCGACAAGATCGGCGTCGACAACGTGAAAAAAGAGCTCACCGCCCCCGCCGAGGACGGCCCTGCGCTGGTCCCCGAGGAGTCCGTCGCGGAGAAGCTGCTGGAAGTCCTGACCAACAAGGGCACCGACGAGGAGATCCTCGCCCTGCTCGGGCAGTACCGCGGCCAGAATGAGACGCTGGACACCGGTATCGACGAGCTGCAGCAGGTCCTCTATTACCTGGCTGGCTTCGGCGTGTCGAAGGACAAGTACCGCCTCGACCTGACCATCGCCCGCGGCCTGGACTACTACACCGGCACGGTCTACGAGACGACGGTCACGAAGCACCCGGAGATCGGCAGCGTCTGCAGCGGCGGCCGCTACGACAACCTGGCCGGCTACTACACCAGCAAGCACCTGCCGGGCGTCGGCATCTCGATCGGCCTCACGCGCCTCTTCTATATCCTGAACGCGCAGAACTACCTGAACCGCGCCAAGAGCGCCCCGGTAGACGTCCTGATCATCCCGATGACCGACGACTACTCCGAAGCCGTCCGCGTGAGCACCCAGCTCCGCAACGCCGGCCTCAGCGCCCAGATCTATTTCGAGAAGAAGAAATTCAAACAGCGCATCGCCTACGCCGACAAGCTGGGCATCCCTTACTGCATCTTCCTCGGCGACGACGAGATCGCGCAGCACAAGGTCGCCCTCAAAGACATGGCTTCCGGCCAGCAGGAGACCCTGACCGCCGACGAAGCCGCCGCCCGCATCCTGGAGCACAAAGCCGGGGCCGCTGCGGAGAAGTGTGTGGTGATGTGAGCGGATCCGCAAATCTGAACAGATAACTGAACAGTAAGATTTCTTATGAATTATGAGACGCTGCAGCTGCGGCGTCTCTTTTTGTGTACTTGCCAAACTTCCTGTCCTGTTATATAGTATCGTATATACGTTATTTGCGTATCGCGAGAAGCGTATATCTATAAACATCTGCAAGGGAAGGAGGAATATGTACGACCTATACGATATCCGGGAGGCATTGGAAAGAGAATCCGGGAAACTACAGGCCCTGATCCGTGCACTGAAGAAGAGGCAGAGCGCCGAGATGACGGGATCACTGCAGATCACCGGCGGTCGGAACAGACAGAATTACTACAGCTATGATCTGGCGAAGAAGAATCCCAGGCAATATCTGTCGAAGAAGGACACAGAGCGCATCATTGCACTTGCGCAGCAGGATCATGAGAGGGACCTGCTGAGAGCCGCTGAGCGGGAACTATCCGCTGTTCAGCGCTCGCTCAGGATCCTTCCGGAGGACAGCCTGGAGAGCGTGTATACTAGACTTTCCAAGTCCAGGAAGCAGTTGGTCACGCCGCCGGTCCCCGACCGGGAACTTTTCATCCGCGAGTGGTCCGCTGTCACCTATCTGCCAGGCCGGTTTGATGAGGATACGCCGGTATTCTACTCGGAACGCGGCGAGCGGGTCCGCTCCAAATCAGAGAAGATCTCCGCTGACAAGTACCTGCATCTGTCGATACCTTACCGGTACGAGTACCCTATCCAGCTGCTCGACGGCAGGAGGAAGATCACTTTCCGCCCCGACTTCACACTTCTCAACAAGAGAACCTGCAAGGTCTACTACCATCAGCACCTGGGAATGCTGGACGACCCCGAGTACCTGAGCAGCAATCTCTGGAAACTGAAGATCTTCGAGAACAACGGGATCATGCTTGGAGAACAGCTTTTCTTCACTTATGAGACCCGGGACATGCCTTTTGACGACCGGCAGCTGGACAGGATGATCGAGAGATATCTTTTGTGAGGAGGGGCGGCCTGTGGATAGTGCGTTTCAAGCTGTCCTTAAAACAGGTACTGTTAGAAAAGAATCGCTATTTCAAGGAATTAAGTTGTCCTGCTTATGGGTACTGGCTGACCATGACCGGCGCACTACTTAATCTGAAATAGGATAGGAATAGTGCAATTTCAAAAACCCTGCACTACCGACATGGAAAAAGAGGTAGAATAGTGCATTTTTTCACAAAAAACGCACTACAAAAAGGGAAAAACCATCTCATGAGTGCATCTGAATCGTGAAATGCACTACTACCCCTGCTTCAAGAAGATAATAGTGCAATTTTTTGAAATAAATGCACTATTCTTAGCGCGTTCATGCTTCTGTAGTGCCTGGAAAAAATAAGTGCACTACTTCGAACCGACTGGCTCGAAAGTAGTGCACGCGCGCAGCTGTATAGCAACAGGCCTTCCGCAGCTCACCCTCTCTTCAGCGATACATACCTCCCGCTGACCTCCACAGAGGGGATCATGCGGTTGAGGTAGACGGAGAAGCGGGTGACGCCGCTCTTCTGGATGGTGGCTTCCAGGTTGGGGTTGACGGCCTCGAGTTCGCGCTTGAGGATGCTGATGTACATGCTGTCCGTGCTCTTCTGGTTGAAGATCTGGCGGATCTGGCGCTCCACCTCGGCGTCCGGGGAGCTCTTGAGGGAGACCCAGACGGCGCTGTCGCGGTTCTCGACGGAGAGGGAAGGGAGATCCTTCAGGAATTCCGAGAGCTTGCTGTAATGATAGTTGCGGATGTCGAAATCCGGGAAGATCTTGACCAGCCGGGAGCCGATCTCGCCGAGGCCGGTCTCCTTGCCCTCAGCGTTGTTGTCGCTGATCATCTTGATGATGGCGCTCTCGATGTCCTCCGGGGAGGTGAGGCCGTCGGCTTCCTCCATGTCCGAAGACAAGTCGCGGCCGCTGTCGCGCAGCGCGGAAGCCAGTGCCGCGGAGGCGGCGGAAGCGTAGGCGGCTGCAGCGGAGGCGTAGGAGGAGCCGGAAGAGGCGCCGGCGGACCCGGAAACAGAGGAGGCGGAACCGGAGGAGCCTGCGGCCGGGCCGGCACCGCTGCCAGAAGCACTTGCACTGGCACCGGAACCACCGCCGACCGAACCGGCACTGCCGCCCGCTGCGCCAGCCCCGCCCGCGACAGCCTTCCTGCGCGAGCGGTTCTTGCGGACAGCTGTGAGGCTGCCCTCCTCGTTCTCGAGGATGTCGAGGAAGATGAAGCGCTCGCAGGAGACGCGGAAGGATTCGGGGGTCTTCTTCTCGCCCATGCCGATGACGACTTTGCCGGCTTCGCGGAGGCGGGTGGCAAGTTTGTTGAAGTCACCGTCGCTGGAGACGATGCAGAAGCCCTGGACGTCGCCGGTGTAGAGGATGTCCATGGCGTCGATGATGAGGCCGATGTCGGAGGCGTTCTTGCCAGGTGTGTTGTTGGGCTGCATGACCGGCGTGAGGGAGTAGCGGGAGGCGCAGCCGAGCCAGGAGTGCAGGCGGTCCTGCGACCAGTCGCCGTACATGCGGCGCATGGTGATCTTGCCGTATTTGGAGAGTTCGCTCAGGATGCCTGAGATGTAGCGGGCGCTGACATTGTCGGCGTCGATGAGCATTGCGATGTTGATGTCTTCCATTCTTTTAGTCCTTTTCAATCCGCCGTGCAGGCGGTATCATGTAACAGGAGACTGCTGCGTCCCCTGTCCAACCATTATAATCCAAGATGCGGAAAAGTACATTGGGAAAATGTCCCGCATCCTCGCAGGAAGGACGCCGGTCTTTTGAGACAACAAGTGAAGAGAGGATGATTTCTATGAGTGAGACAACACACCGCGAACCGCCGAAACCGAAGAATCCCGGAGCAGCAGGCCCCGAGAGCATGCGCATCGAGCCCAACAAGGGCAGTCATGTGAAGCATGTGATCGCCGTCGTCAGCGGCAAGGGCGGCGTCGGCAAGAGCAGCGTCACAGCGATGAGCGCCGTCTGGGCCAGAAGACACGGCTATGAGACGGCTGTTATGGATGCGGACATCACGGGCCCCAGCATGCCGCGCATGTTCGGTCTCGGATACGCGGACCTGGTCGCCACGGAGGAAGGCCTGTATCCCGCCGCTTCCGTCACCGGCATCAAAGTTATGTCCATGAACCTCCTGACCAAGCAGGAGGACGCCCCCGTCATCTGGCGCAGCCCCGTCATCACCGGCGCGCTCAAGCAGTTCTGGACCGATGTCAACTGGGGCAACGTTGACTATATGTTCATCGACATGCCTCCGGGAACCGGCGACGTGCCGCTGACCGTCTTCCAGTCCCTGCCCATCGACGGCATCCTCATCGTCGCCACTCCGCAGGAGCTGGTCGGCATGATCGTCCGCAAGGCCCTCGGCATGGCCCGGATGATGAAGGTGCCGGTGCTCGGCATCATCGAGAACATGAGCTACGTCGAGTGCCCCTGCTGCGGCGAGCACATCAAAGTCTTCGGCGACAGCCACGTCGACGAGACCGCTGAGAAATTCGGCATCCCGGTCGTCGCCAGGATCCCGATCAACCCCGCCCAGACGGCGGCCTGCGATACGGGCAAGGCGGAATACATGGATGTCTCCGCCATGGACGGCCTCGCAGAGATCCTGCCGCAGTAACAGACTCTTCTGAGGGCATGCGCCGCCGGCCGAAAGGAACGGCCTGCGGGGCTGCCCGGACACAAGCTGCCGGGACCCGGTTCAGGGATGAGGATGGCGTAAGTCGTCCGGCCTGCATTCAGTGCAAAATATGAAGGAAAAGGTTGAAATGCAAGGCCGCCGGGTACCGGCAGCGATTATATTTGCAGCGCGCAGGGGACGGTTCTCCGCGCGATCTGTATACATGAATGCACAGCGCGCAGAGAACCGTCCCCTGCGCGGTCCGGAAAGGAGTCGGGATGATTCTTGCGGTCGACATGGGAAATACGCACATCGTGATGGGCGGGATCAGCAGCGATGGCTCGATCTCGAAAGTGATGCGCATGGAGACGAACATGCGCAAGACGGAGTATGAGTACGCGGCGGATATCCGGCCGATCCTGGCGTTTGCGGGGATCGATGAGCGCGAGATCGAAGGCGTGATCATCTCGTCCGTGGTGCCGCCCCTGACGGCGACGCTGCAGAATGCACTCCGCCTGATCACGGGGCTGGATGCCCTGATCGTCGGTGCCGGCGTCAAGACCGGCCTGAACATCGCGATCGACGATCCCGGAACGATCGCTGCAGATCTGGTGGTGACGGCTGTCGCGGCGAAGAATGAGTACGCCCTGCCCTGTATCATCATTGACCTGGGCACGGCCACGACTGTGACGGTCGTGAATGAAAAAGGGAGCTACATCGGAGGCGCCATCATGCCCGGTGTCGGCCTGTCCCTCGGCGCGCTGACGCAGGGGACGTCGCTTCTGCCGACCGTGGAGATCGCCCCGCCGCAGAAGACGATCGCGACCAACACGATCGACAGCATGAAGTCCGGCATCATCTTCGGAAGCGCCGGCGCGCTGGACGGTATCCTGGACCGCTACGAGGAAGTTCTGGGCAAGGACATCTCCATCGTGGCGACCGGGGGACTCGCGACGACGGTCTGCCCGCACTGCCGGCATGAGATCAGGATCGACAATGACCTGCTCATGAAGGGCCTGAAGGTCATCTGGGACAGAAACCAGGCGCGCAGGCACTGAAGCAGCAGCCGGATCAGGCCGGCTGCGACAGACGGACATAGAGAAAAAACTGCATTCACACAGATACTGACGGAACGTGAACAGAGTACGGGGGTAAGATCATGGGGATGATCGCATCGGATTTCTGGCTGCGTCTGGGCGGATCCGCACAGTGGGAAGAGGAATACGAGGCGGGGGAGCTGCTTGAAAGTGCTTCCCCGCAGCTGCAGGCCATGTGGGGGACCTGGGCGGAGGCGAACGGCGACAGGAGCTATGTACCCGGGGAGATCCTGAAGGACCTCCTGGGGGACGATGTGTTCCTGGAGGCGATGCTCGACAGGGCAGAGCACGGGGACTATATCAACCTGAGCGGCGCGAGATTTGCCGTGAACCGGGAACATCTGCGCAAGATGGGCCTCACGGTGCAGGATCTGGCGGAGAACCTCTGCCGCAGCCTGGACCGGGAAGAGGAGCTGTCGGACAGCGTGCAGTTCACGGTGACCGGGGGTGACAGGGTCGCAGGGCTGTATCTTTTTGCGAATGGATGGCTGGGTGTTGAGACGGAGCGGCGCATGGAGCCGGTCCGCTGGGATGAGCCGGCACAGGACTGGGACGGACAGGAAGGATTTGACGATCAGGGAGACGATGTCTGGGAGCCTTCTGTGGCGTATCTTTTCTCGGAGGAAGGGGAGCTGATCGCTTCGCCGGATATCCGGGGCGGGATCGAAGACTGGATGAGCTTCGTGGACATGTTCTCCGCGGTCAGCGAGGAGGCGACGCCTTCCGACGCGGGACGTGTGCGCACGGAGCCGGCGGACCGCGAGCGGAGCTATATCGTCTACTCGCCGGATGTCGAGGCGGCCATGGCGGCCGGCAAGCCGGTCGTGCTGATCGAGAGCGCGGCGACCTTTACGGGTATGATGTACCCCGGCATCGCAGAATTCGCCAAGAAGATGCAGCAGACGATCCGCGCGCAGGGCGCCATGCCCGCGTATGCGGCGATCCTCGGCGGCCAGATCCACATCGGCCTGACGGACAAGGAGATCCTGTATCTGGAGGAGAGACGAGGGACCGTCTTCAGGGCGGCCACGAGAGATATTCCGGTGCTGCTCGCGATGCGCGCGGACGGCGTCCTGACGATCGCGGCGGCCATCAAGACGGCTTCGCTGGCCGGGATCCGCATCGTCTGTGCCAGCGGTATCGGCGGCGCGCAGATCGGTGCGGCGCAGTCCATGGACATCTCGACGGACCTGGAGGCGCTTGCCTCGGAGCCTGTCACGGTCGTCTGCAGCGGCCCGAAGCCCGTCCTGGACCTGCCTCTGACCATGCAGTACCTGGAGACCGCCGGCGTGCCGGTCATCGGCTACCGGACCGACAGCATGCCGGATTACCTGACCCGCGACACGCAGATCCGCCTGAATTACCGCATGGACGATCCCGTCCGTCTGGCGGAAGTGATGCACATCAAGGAGCGCATGGGCATCGGCGGCGGCATCCTCGTCGTCAACCCGATCCCCCAGGAGAGCGCGCTCGACACGGACAAGATGGACGCGGCCGTCGCCCAGGCCATGGAAGACGTGCGGCGCAACAACATCCGCGGCAAGGCGATCACCAACTTCCTGATGGGCCGCCTGAAGGCCTATGTCGGCGAGGAGAGCATGGAATCCCAGAAGGCTTTCCTGCTCAGCAACGCGACACTGGCGGCGGAACTGGCCGCGGCGTATGCGAAGCTGCCGGGGTGAGGCAGCTGCCCGAGT
>DFIR01000104.1:44068-56350 GCA_002372815.1 Lachnospiraceae bacterium UBA3692 | reverse complement strand
TGCACTTATAAGTGCCGTCGGAGAGGAGCTCGTGGGTGTTGAAGCTGACCTGGTCCAGGAGCTGGCTCTGGGAGTGATCGTAGAGGACGATGTTGATGCCTTGCTTGTTGAGGGAGCGGTGGTGGCCGTCGAGCTTGATGGTGGCGGTGTCACCGGAGCTGGTGCCGGCGCTGATCAGGAGCAGCTCCGCACCGTCGGGGAGGGCGGTGGTTTCGGAGATTTTCTCGGAAGGGCTGTAGTTCTCGATGATCTGGTCGCCGCTGATCATCGCGTAGTAGCTGCAGCCGCTCGTCAGTTCTTCCTGCAGGCCGAGCGCGTGGAGGTCCTCACGGAGCTGGTCGGACAGGGCATCCGAGGCGTCGCCGCGGACGCTGAGGAGCAGCGAGTGATTGCCGTCTTCCAGGAGCCCAAGGACTTCCCGGAGGTAGATGTGCGGATCGGTCACGATGAAGCGGAGGTCGTGCTTGTCTGCCAGTTTCGCGGTGCCGCCGGTCTTGGCGACGATGGAGGCGCGGACGGAGAGGTCCCCGAGAGCGTGGCCGTCGAGCGGGACGGTGGCGGTGTAGACTTTGTCGGATACGGGGGTCATCTCGACGGAGGACAGGATGTCCGGATTCTCCGGATCCGCAGACGCCGTGAGGTAGAGCTCCAGGGTGGCCGACTTGATGTTCGCATTCAGATCCTTAATATCATTCAGCAGGAAAGTGGCATTGCCCGCGTCGTCGATCCCGGTCAGGGAGAGGGTGCCGACGGGGTTGATGCCTTTCTTGTCCTTTGCGGCGCCGAAGAGGTCGATGTCGGAGAGACTCTCCATGAAGGAACTCCGGCGGCGGATCTCCGTGTAGACATAGTCGGAGCCGAGCTCTTCGATCAGGGTATCCGTGGAGGAGAAGAGGTCGGTGCCCAGGCCGAGGCGGCCGCCCGGAATCTCCACGCCCATGGCGGAGAGAGCGGTGGGAAAAATATCCAGAGTGGAGTAATCTCTGCGCCGGGCGGGATCCGCAGGGGTCTTCGCGGCGTTGATGATGGAGGTATAGGTGCGGCGGAGATAGTCCTCCGGCACGTTCTCGCAGAAATCGTGGTCCATCGTGGTGTGGTCGCCGGTGATCACGATCGTGGTGTTCTCGTAGAAATCCTGCTGCTGACACCACTCCACGAATTCCGCCACCTGGCGGCTGGAGCAGGCCATGACGTTGGCGTACTGGTTGTCGCCGAACTCATTGCCGCACAGACGGCAGACATAGCCGTCCTCGAAGTGCGTGTCGACGGTCAGGAGGGTCAGGTTGAAGGGCTCCCTGCCCATCTCCGGATCCAGCAGGAGGTTGCGCGCGTATTCGAAGAGCTTCTCGTCCTCGTAGCCCCAGAAGACGGAGTAGTCGGGATCGATCCAGCCGTTCTGCTTCGCGTAGTTGTAGTCGCGGATGGCGTAGTCGCCGTGAATGTTGAAGAAGAGCCGCCTGCCGCCGAAGGAGGCGTTGGAGCCGAGCAGGAAGATCTGGTTGTAGCCTTCTGCCGCCAGGACGTCGCCGATGGCGTCGACTTTGTCATAGAAGTGTTCCTGTGTGGACATGTCGTTGCCCTCGAACAGGTTATTCTCCTTGACAAAATCCTTGGTGATCCCCTTCACATCCGTCTTCAGCGGGAGGCCGGTGGAGATGCCGAACATCGCGCCCATCGTGAAGCCGGTCCCGGGCAGGACCCGCCCGCCGTTCAGCGTGTCGTCGCTGCCGGAGAAGTCCTCGTTCTCTTCGGCGAGGGCCGTGAGCTCCGGAATGGCATTCTGCGGAAAAGCTCCCCCGTGCTCCGGATCCGCATACGTGACCTCCATCGACTCCAGGTAGATCATGATCAGGTTGCGCTTCTTCTCAGGAAAAGTCAGCTGCGCGTCGGCCGGGGCCACGTAATAGTCCTCGATGAAGGTGGACGTGTTCATCTGGTCGGCGATGTAGCCGCCGACGTCCATCCTGACCCAGAATCCGTGGAAGGAATACGCGAACAGGGCGAGTCCCAGCAGCGGCACGATCACACGGATCGTCTTGTACCAGGTCTTCCCTTCCCCTTTCAGGCGCGTCTTCAGCAGGAACAGCAGGATCGAGACCGCGATGGTCACGATGATCGTCGGGACCACGTCCGAAATGATGAAACTCCCGATCATCCCGTTGCCGGTCCCCTCCAGCGGTGCGTTCAGCTGATAGATGACTTCATTGACATCCAGCTCCGCCCAGAGGGAGAAGACCCATCTCTTGCCCAGCCACAGGAAGAGTCCCAGCGCCACGGGCAGCGGCAGCGTAAAGAACCATCCGAGCGCCCGACGGATCGGGTGCGCCTGCTTCTTCTCTTTCTTATCCCCAGTTGCCCTGTTTGTCTCTTTCTTATTCCCCATATTTCCCTGATCTGCGGCCGGATCCGGCCCTGCGCATACAACTATACTTATATTTGGTAGAACTACCTTGCAATTTTAACACAGGACAGGCCGATTACAACGAATTTTCTCGGTTTCGGCCGTTTCTTAGTTTCAGATAAGGTTCGCCGCCTATACTCAGCTCATCGAAACAAAAAAACACTCTTCCACATCAAAGAAAGGACACGATCATGAAGAAGAAATATATCGCAATGATGATGGGTATCGCACTGAGCATCTCGCTGGCAGCCACGGGCTGCGCGCAGACCGCGGCGGACAGCACCGTGGCTTCCGCGGAGACTTCCGCAGAGGCCGGGGCTTCGGACAGTGCAGAAGAAGACATCGGGAAGCCAGACGGAACTCCTGACGGCGGGAAGCCGGGCAGCATGCCAGGCAGCGAGAAGCCTGACGGTGCCCCGGACGGCGGGAGACCTGACGGTGCCCCCGGCGGAGCGCCCGGAGGAGCACCCGGAGGCGCTTCCGGTTCACAGTCCGCACCTGACAGCTATGATGCCGCGGTGGCATATTCCTCCGACACGGAAGAATCCGGCAAAACGATCGCCTCCACCGGCACCGACGAGAACGCCGTGCTCGTAGACAGCGGGGCGGATGTGACGCTGACCGGCATGGAGATCAGCCGGCAGTCCTCTGACAGTACCGGTGGGGACAACGCAAGTTTTTACGGTGTTGGTGCTGCAGTGCTCGTGACGGACGGAACGGTGACGGTCTCTGACAGCACGATCACGACGGATGCGGCCGGCGGGGCGGGTGTCTTCGCCTACGGAGACGGCACTGCTTATGTGCAAAACACCGTGATCTCCACCTCCCAGGGAACGTCCGGAGGCATCCATGTGGCGGGCGGCGGGACACTGTATGCGGAGGATGTGACAGCGGAGACGGACGGCGGCTCCAGCGCGGCGATCCGCAGTGACCGCGGCGGCGGCACGATGGTGGTCGACGGCGGCAGCTACACTTCCAACGGCTCCGGCTCACCGGCGATCTACTCGACGGCCGATATCACCGTGCACGACGCGGACCTGACGGCGACCGCTTCCGAGGCCATCTGCATCGAGGGACGCAACAGCATCCGACTGTTTGACTGCGACCTGACCGGCAGCATGCCCGATGACGCGCAGAACGACTGCACCTGGAACGTGATCCTCTACCAGAGCATGTCCGGCGACTCCGAAGTCGGCAACAGCACTTTTGAGATGATCGACGGCTCGCTCACCGCGCAGAACGGCGGCATGTTCTACACAACCAATACGGAATCCACCTTCATCCTGCAGGATGTGGACATCACCTATGCAGAAGAGAATGATTTCTTCCTGAAGGCGACCGGCAACGCCAACCAGCGCGGCTGGGGCACCGCCGGCCAGAACGGCGCGGACTGCCTTTTCACAGCGATCGACCAGGAGATGGAAGGCGACGTGATCTGGGACAGCATCAGCCAGCTGGACTTCTACATGACCGACGGCAGCTCGCTCACCGGTGCGGTCCTCGATGACGAAACCAACGCCGGCGACGGCGGCGACGGATACTGTGCATTCTACATCAGCAGCGACAGCACATGGACCGTGACGGGCGACAGCACCCTCACTTCCCTCTGCTGCGCCGGCACGATCCGGGATGCCGAAGGCAGGACTGTGACCATCAAGGGAACGGATGGAACGGTCTATGTGCAGGGCGACAGCACCTATACCATCACTGTCAGCACTTACTCCACGGAAGTTGATCTGTCCGGCGCGGCGGCGACTGACAGCTGGGACAGCTATGAGGCGGAGATGCTTTGAGAAGCTTCTTTTGAAGATCAGATATATGAAAAGAACTGCCGGCCCGTGGGCCGGCGGCTCTTTTTCTTTCTTCTTTGCGGTGATGTTTATTTCCGGCCTCTGATAAATACACTGACAAAGGAAAAGAAGAATACCTTTGCGGTGATGTTTATTTCCGGCCTTTGGCAAACACGCTGGCAAAGAAAAAGAAGAATATCTTTGCGGTGATGTTTATTTTCGGCCTCTGACAAATATGCCGGCAAAGAAATAGAAGAATACCTTTGCGGTGATGTTTATTTTCAGCCTCCGGCAAACATGCCGGCAAAGAAATAGGAGAATACCTTTGCGGTGATGTTTATTTTCAGCCTCCGGCAAACATGCCGGCAAAGATAAGACAGAAAAAAGGCGTCCAGCCAGGTAATACCGGAATTACCTGTCTGGACGTCTTTTACTACTTTAGAAACCCCTCACAGCAACCCGCCGACCAGATGGACGAGCAGGGCAGCGAGCCAGGCGAAGGCGCACTGGAAGAGGACGACGAAGATGGCCCAGCGGGAGCCGAGTTCGCGGCGGATGGCGGCGATGGAGGCGACGCAAGGGGTGTAGAGGAGGCTGAAGACCAGGAGCGTTGCGGCCGCGAGCGGGGTCATGACGGCTGCAGCGCCGCCTTCGGCGCCGAAGAGGACTTCCAGGATCGAGACGACACTCTCCTTGGCCATGAAGCCGCAGATCAGGGACGTAACGATGCGCCAGTCACCGAGGCCGAGGGGGGCGAAGAGCGGGGCGAGCAGGCCCGCGACGGCGGCGAGGATGCTTGCGTGCGAGTCCGCCACGAGGTTGAGGCGGAAGTCGAAGCTCTTCAGGAACCAGACGGCGATCGAGGCGATCAGGATGACCGAGAAGGCGCGCTCCAGGAAGTCTTTGGACTTCTCCCAGAGGAGCTGCAGGACGCTGCGGGGGCTGGGCAGGCGGTAGTTCGGCAGTTCCATCACGAAGGGCACGGGCTCTCCCTTGAAGAGGGTCTTCTTGAAGAGGAAGGCTGTCAGGATCCCGGACAGGATGCCCAGGATGTAGAGGCCGACCATGATCAGGCCGCCTCTTCCGGGGAAGAAGGTGCTGACGAAGAAGGCGTAGATCGGGAGCTTGGCCGTGCAGGACATGAAGGGGGTCAGGAGGATGGTCATGCGGCGGTCTTTCTCCCCCGGGATGGTGCGGGTGGACATGACGGCGGGGACGGTGCAGCCGAAGCCGATGAGCATGGGCACGATGCTGCGGCCGGAGAGGCCGATGCGCCGGAGCATGCGGTCCGTCACGAACGCGACGCGCGCGATGTAGCCGCTGTCCTCGAGGAGGGACAGGAAGAAGAACATGGTCACGATGATCGGCAGGAAGCTCAGGACGCTGCCGACGCCTTCGAAGATGCCCTCCGTCACGAGCAGGTGGACCGTCTCATTGACGCCGAAATTCGTCATGGCGGCATCCGCGAGGCCGGTCACATAGGCGACGCCGTCCTCCAGAAGTCCCTGGAGCCAGGCGCCGATCACGTTGAAGGTCAGGTGGAAGACCAGGGCCATGATGGCGATGAAGACCGGGATGGCGGTGAACCGGCCGGTCAGGACGCGGTCGATCTGCAGGCTGCGCAGGTGCTCGGCGCTCTCGGAAGGCTTCTTCACACACTGTGAGCAGACCTTGCTGATGAAGGCGTAGCGCATATCCGCGATCGCGGCGCTGCTGTCGAGGCCGCGCTCGGATTCCATCTGCAAGGTGATATGTTCGAGCAGTTCCTGCTCGTTGGTATCCAGGGCCAGCTGGTCGAGGATGAGGGCGTCCCGCTCGAGAAGCTTCGAGGCGGCGAAGCGCACGGGCAGTCCCGCGGCGCGGGCGTGGTCCTCGATCAGGTGGATCACGGCGTGGATGCAGCGGTGCACGGCGCCGCCGTGGTCCTCGGGACCGCAGAAATCCTGCCGCAGGGGCTTCTCCTGGTAATAAGCGATGTGCATGGCGTGCTCGACGAGCTCGTCGATGCCCTGTCCCTTGGCGGCGGAGATCGGCACGACGGGGACGCCGAGAAGCGATTCCATGCGGTTGATATCGACGCTGCCGCCGTTGCCGGTCATCTCGTCCATCATGTTGAGGGCGACGACGGTCGGGATGCCGGTCTCCAGAAGCTGCATGGTCAGGTAGAGGTTGCGCTCGATGTTGGTGGCGTCCACGATGTTGATGATCGCGTGCGGCTTCTCTTTCAGGACGAAATCTCTCGAGACCAGCTCCTCCCCGGAGTAGGGGGACATGGAGTAGATGCCGGGAAGGTCCGTGACGCGCGTGTTCTTATGTCCGCGGATCACGCCGTCCTTGCGGTCCACCGTGACGCCGGGGAAGTTGCCGACGTGCTGGTTGGCGCCGGTCAGCTGGTTGAAGAGTGTGGTCTTGCCGCTGTTCTGGTTGCCGACGAGGGCAAAAGTCAGCGTCGTGCCCGCGGGAAGCGGATCGCCGCTGCCCTTGGGGTGGAAGCGGCCGCCCTCTCCGAGGCCGGGGTGCTCGTTTCTGGTGGAGGCTTTCCTGGCGGCGTCCTTCGCCTCATCCGGTTCTGTCACGGGGACCGCTGTGATCTTTCCGGCGTCCTCGACGCGCATCGTGAGCTCGTATCCGCGCAGGCGCAGCTGCATCGGATCGCCCATCGGGGCCAGCTTGACGAGCGTCACGACCGTGCCCGGGATGACGCCCATGTCCAGAAAGTGCTGCCGCAGCGCGCCTTCTCCTCCCACTTCTTCGATGCGCGCGCTGTCTCCGATCTTCAGATCCCGAATCGTCATGTCTCTCTCCCTTTTCTGCGGCAGATCTGCCGATATTCACAGGCACAGCCTGTATGTCCGTATTATCTGCGTCCGCATAGGGTCCTGTCAACGCATTAGCATATACTAACCTACGCATTTTCGTAAGTGCAGAGCCGGGCAGTTGACGGAATGCATGAACAAAATCAGGAGAATTGCAAATACGTGTTTTCAAATCACCCGGGATGAGTATAATATAGTAGATTATTTTCGAAAAATAGAAAACAGGAGTGTTATGGAAGAAAGAAGAGAGAACAAGATGGGCGTCATGCCCATTAAAAGGCTGATCATCACGATGTCCCTGCCCATGATGGTCTCCATGCTGGTGCAGGCGCTTTACAATGTGGTGGACAGTATTTTCGTCGCCAGGCTGTCTGAGAATGCCCTGACGGCGGTCACGCTGGCCTTCCCGATGCAGAACCTGATGATCGCGGTGGGCTCGGGAACCGGCGTCGGTGTCAACGCGCTCCTCTCGAGGGCGCTCGGTGAGAAGCGGTTCGAGCGGTCGGATGCCGCCGCGAACATGGGCCTGTTCCTGACGGTGCTCAACATCGCGGTGTTCGCCCTGCTCGGCGCGTTCGGCGCCCGCCCCTTCATCGCGACGCAGACCGCGGACCCGGAGATCGCGGAGTACGCGGTCACCTATCTGTCGATCGTCAACTGTCTGTCAGCGGGCCTGTTCTTCCAGATGATGTTCGAGCGGCTGCTGCAGGCCACCGGCCGGACGCTGCAGAGCATGATCTCGCAGGCCACCGGCGCGATCATCAATATCATTTTCGACCCGATCATGATCTTCGGCCTCTTCGGCTTCCCGAAGATGGGCGTGGCCGGGGCGGCGCTGGCGACAGTGCTCGGGCAGTGCGTCGCGGCGGTGCTGGGACTGTTCCTGAACCTGAAGACGAATCCCGACATCCGCCTGTCCGTGCGCAGGATCATGCGGCCGGACCGCGAGATCATCAGCAGGATCTACGCCGTCGGCGTGCCGTCGATCCTCATGATGTCGATCGGTTCCCTCATGACCTACTGCATGAACCGGATCCTGATCGCCTTCTCCGCGACGGCGACGGCGGTGTTCGGCGTGTATTTCAAGCTGCAGAGCTTCTTCTTCATGCCCGTGTTCGGCATGAACAACGGGCTGATCCCCGTACTGGCCTATAACTACGGCGCGAGAAAACGCTCAAGGATCGACGAGGCACTGCGCTTCGCATCTCTCCTGGCGGTGAGCATCATGCTCGTCGGAACGGTCGCTTTCCATCTGATCCCCGGGACACTGCTGGATCTGTTCAACGCGTCGCCGGACATGAAGGAGATCGGCATTCCTGCGCTGCGGATCATCAGCCTGTGCTTCCCTGTGGCGGGCGTGTGTATTGCGCTGGGGAGTGTGTTCCAGGCCTTTTCCATGAGTCTGTATTCGCTGATCATCTCGGTGGGAAGACAGCTCGTCGTGCTGATTCCCGCAGCATGGATCCTGGCCCGCGTCGGAGGCCTGATCGCGATCTGGTGGGCCTTCCCGCTCGCGGAGACGATCTCGCTGATCCTCTCCGTCGTCCTTTTCAGGAAGCTGTACAGGGAGAAAGTGGCGACGCTGTGACGGAAAGATACGGAGACGCACCGGTGTGCGGCACTCCGGGAGTTTAGGTGAGGAGAGCATGTCACAAAACGGAATGGATACGGGCAGCAGAGGATACTGGCTGATCATCCTGCTTCTGTCCACTTTTATCGTCGTTCTCGGAGCGGGGACGGCATCGGCGCTCCTGCCTGCGCGCGCGGATACGGCGCAGGAAGCAGCGGGCCCGGAGGAGAGCATCGGCACCGCAGACGCCGCGGACGCGGATCATGCGGAAGCGCGGCAGACTGCAGCGGCAGAGGATGATCCCGCTGTCGAAGCGGAGAGCGAGCCGGAGACCTCCCTCAACCACGCGGTGCAGGCGGTCTCGGACGCAGCCGGGACGGCGCAGGACGCGCTGGAGGAGGCGGAGCGCCGCAGAAGGGCCGAAGACTGGCGGCTGATCCTGGTCAATCCGGAGCACAAGGCACCGGAGGGCTATACGGTGGAGCTGGCGACGGTCGACCGCGGCTATCAGGTGGATGCCCGCTGCGCGGAGGAACTCACACAGATGCTCGCGGACTGCCGGAGCGCCGGCCACGACCCGATCATCTGCAGCGCCTTCCGGGAGCACAGCTACCAGGAGCAGCTGTTCCAGAACAGCATCTGGAACTTCCGCAGCCGCGGCTACAGCGAGGCGGAGGCCATCGAGCTGACCTCGCAGGAACTGGCCGTACCCGGCACGAGTGAGCACGAACTGGGGCTCGCGGTGGACATCGTGAGCAGGAGTCATCAGATCCTCGACAAGGCGCAGGAGAACACCGGGACCCAGAAATGGCTGATGGAGAACTCCTGGAAATACGGGTTCGTGCTGCGCTATCCGACCGACCGCACGGACATCACGGGCATCATCTATGAGCCCTGGCACTACCGCTACGTCGGCAAAGAATACGCGAAGGAAATGTACGAGAAGGATCTGTGCCTTGAAGAATACCTTGCAGAATGACAGAGAGAGCCGACCCTTCGGCCGGCTGGATACAAAAGCCCTGTTCAGTGACGGCACGCCGCAGTACGTGCGGCCATGGCAGCCGGCGCCGCACACCACGGCGGAGATCCGGCTGCGCGCCGCGCGCAGCAATATCGACGGTGCCGCCCTTCTTGTGTGGAGGGACGACCGCTGCGATCGCCTGCCGATGACGCGTATGCGCCGCCGTGCAGGGGCTTTTTTTGATTATTACAAAGTGAAGCTGCCGCTGGAGGATACACCGGTCTGCTATGCGTTCGAGATCATCCTGGGGAGCCGGCGCCTCTGGTATACCCGCACGGAGATCCTCCCCGCAGAGGAGGCTGAGGCGGCGGAGCAGGAGACAATGGACCTCTGGATGATCACCCCCGGCTTCCGCGTGCCGGAGTGGGCGGTCGGCGCGGTGATGTACCAGATCTTCGTCGACCGGTTCCGCAACGGGGACCCTTCCAACGATGTCCTCACGGGCGAGTACTGCTGTGACGGACGCAGGACCCTGGCGGCGGAGCAGTGGGACAGCCCGCTGCCCGGCAATGAGACCATGAACTTCTACGGCGGCGACCTGCAGGGCGTGATCGACAGCCTGGACTATCTGGCGGACCTGGGCATCCAGGCGCTCTACCTGAATCCGATCTTCCTCTCGCCGTCCGACCACAAATATGACACGCAGGACTACCTGCACGTCGATCCCCATTTCGGCGTCCTGAAAGAGGACGGCGGGGCCCTCCTGCCGGAGGACTGCACGGACAACCGGAAGGCGGAACGGTATCTGCGGCGCGTGCAGTCGGAGGAGAACCTGCGCGCATCGGACAGACTTCTCGCCCGGCTGGTGCGGGAGGCGCACCGCCGCGGCATCCGCGTGATCCTGGACGCCGTCTTCAATCACTGCGGCGCTTTCCACAGGTGGATGGACCGGGAGGGCATCTACGGCGGGGCGGCAGGCACTGCCGGCGCCTACCAGTCCGCGGACTCCCCCTACAGGGAGCGCTTTCTCTTCACACGGACGGAGCCGGAGGCGTGGCCTCACAATGACAGCTACGAAGCGTGGTGGGGGTTCGGATCCCTGCCGAAGCTCTGCTATGAGGGATCGGCGGCCCTGGAGCGGGACATGCTCGCGGCCGCGGCCAGATGGGTGTCGCCACCCTTCCGGACGGACGGATGGCGCCTCGACGTGGCGGCGGATCTCGGACACAGTGCGGCGTACAACCACTATTTCTGGCAGCGCTTCCGCGAGACAGTGCGGGAGGCGAACCCGCAGGCCGTCATTATCGCGGAGAACTACGAGGGCTCGGAGAGATGGCTGCGGGGCGGCGAGTGGGACACCGTCATGAACTACGAGGCCTTCATGGAGCCCCTCGGCTGGTTCCTGACAGGCATGGAGAAGCATAACGACGAGTACCTCCCGGAGCGCATCGGCGACGCGGACCTGTTCTGGGACGCCGTGCTGCGCAGAGGGTGCGGCCCGCTGACCGCACAGCCGCTGATGATCAGCATGAACCAGCTCTCCAACCATGACCACGCGCGTTTTCTCACAAGGACGGCGGGCAGGCCCGGACGCGTGGAACAGCTGGGACCCGGCGCGGCCGCGGAACGGACAGACCTGACCGTCCTGCGCCAGGCCGTGATCGTGCAGATGACGTGGACCGGCGCTCCGACGGTCTATTACGGAGACGAGGCCGGCATGTGCGGCTTCACGGACCCGGACGACCGGCGCCCCTATCCCTGGGGACACGAGGACGCGCAGGTGATGCGCCTGCACCGGGAGACCATCCGGATCCGCCGCGGCAGCAAAGCGCTGCGGGAAGGGTCCCTCCTGCGTCTTGCCGACGCGAAGGGCATCCTCGCCTACGCCCGGATCGCGGAGGAGGAGTCGGTGATCGTCCTCATCAACCGCCTGCACAGGCGCGTCGAGTACTCCGAGGACCTCCGCTACGCCGGCGTCGAGACGGCTGACGGCGAGGAGACTTCCGTGCGCGTCCTCCTGGCTTCCGACAGCCGCGGGCTGCGGATCCCCAAAAAAGAAAAGAAGCTTCCCCTCAGAGACGGGAGGCTCGACCTGACCCTCCCGGCGCGGAGCGCCTTCGTGCTGCAGTGGCACCGGTGACCCATACAGAATGCACAAAAACAATCCCCGAAGTTTGGCAGTTCACAAATTGCGCGGGGATTGTTTATTTTTTATAATGAAAACGATTACAACCACCACTTGGAAGGGAGAATTGTATGTTTGAAGACAGAGGCTGGGCGCCGGAATTCACCGCCCGATTTGAGCGCCACTATGATGAACTGAAATGGCTGTACTGCGAGATCTACCACGATGACCTGCACGCCTTTGAATATTTTTGCGGGATGCTGTACCAGAGCTATCTGGAGAGACCGGAGAAGCTGCGCGCCTGGGACCGCGTCAGAGAGAAGAATCCGGACTGGTACAAGGCGTCGGATATGCTCGGCATGCAGATGTATCCCGGCCCCTACGCAGGGACGCTGCAGGGTGTGCGCGGACACCTGGACTATCTGCAGGAGTGCGGCGTGAACTATCTGCACCTGATGCCGCTCCTGGAGAGCCCGAAGGGGCGCAGCGACGGCGGCTACGCCGTGGCGGATTTCCGGAAGGTGCAGCCGGAGCTCGGAACCATGGAGGACCTCGCGCAGCTCGCGGACGACTGCCACGAGCGGGGCATGTGCGTCTGCCTGGATTTCGTGATGAACCA
>DFIR01000104.1:36262-44010 GCA_002372815.1 Lachnospiraceae bacterium UBA3692 | reverse complement strand
ACCAGCGAGGACCACGCGTGGGCCAGACGCGCCCGCGCCGGGGAGAAGGAGTACCAGGACCGCTATTTCTTCTACGACGACTGGCACATCCCGAACGAATTTGAGCGGACCGTCCCGCAGGTCTTCCCGCAGACGGCCCCGGGCAACTTCTCCTGGTGCGAGGAGGCAGGCAAGGTCGTGATGACGACCTTCTATCCCTACCAGTGGGACCTCAATTACGCGAATCCGACCGTCTTCAACGACATGACGGCGGACATGCTCTATCTCTGCAACAACGGCGTGGACGTCGTCCGCCTGGACGCGACGCCCTACATCTGGAAGGAGCTCGGCACCAACTGCCGCAACCTCCCCCAGGTCCACACGCTGGTCCGCATGATGCACATGGCGGCGGACATCGTCTGCCCCGGAACGCTCCTGCTCGGCGAGGTCGTCATGGAGCCCTCCAAGGTCGTCCCTTACTTCGGCACGCTGGACAAGCCGGAGTGCCAGATGCTCTACAACGTCACCACTATGGCCAGCATGTGGCACACAGTGGCGACGCGCGACGTGCGCCTGCTGCGGCACCAGATGGAGAGCGTCTTCGCGCTGCCTCACCAGTACACGTTCCTGAACTACCTGCGCTGTCACGACGACATCGGCTGGGGCCTGGACTACGACTTCCTGAGGGCCTTCGGCATCGAGCAGGTCCCGCACAAGAAGTACCTGAACGACTATCTCTGCGGCAAGGGATACGGCAGCGACTCCCGCGGCGAGCTCTACAACGACGACCCGCGGCTGGGCGACGCGCGCCTGTGCGGCACGACGGCTTCCCTCTGCGGCATCGAGGCGGCGGAATACGAGAAGGATGAGTGGAAACTGGACCGCTGTATCCGCAGGGACATCATGCTGCACGCCTTCCTGTTCACGCAGAGCGGCATCCCGGTCCTGTACGCAGGCGACGAGATCGGGCAGCTCAACGACTACAATTATCACCGGGATCCCCTCAAGTGGGATGACAGCCGCTATCTCCACCGCGGCGACATGAACTGGGAGAACGCGGAGAAGCGCAAGGTGGAAGGCACCCGCGAGCAGCGCCTGTTCGACGCGATCGCCCGCCTGCGCACGATCCGCGGCAGCTACCGCGTCTTCGACAACGAGGCGGACACCTGGATCGTGGAGCCCTACAACGACCACATCCTCGGGATCGGCAGATACTACCGCGGCGAGAAGCTGATCGCCCTGTTCAACTTCAGCGAGAACGACGAGACGGCCTGGATCGACGAGTCCGAGGACTACACGGATCTGATGACCGGCCAGCCGCGCCCCGCAAAGGCTGTCGGCGTGCCGGCGTTCGACTTCGCCTGGCTGATCACCACCTTCGGCAAGCCCCTCCGCACGATCCGGGAGGCGGAAGCCGAGGAGAAGGCGGCTGTGGAGAAGGCAGCTGAAAAGAAGCCGGCTGAGAAGAAACCTGCCGCGAAGAGACCCGCCGCGAAGAAGGCGGCGGATAAGAAGACCGATCAGGAAAGAAAATGATGACGATCAGGGAAGTGGCCGAGCTGGCCGGCGTCTCGCCGGCGGCAGTCAGCCGGTACATGAACGGAGGTCCCCTCAGCAAAGAGAAGAGGGACAGAATAGCACAGGCAATCTCCGAGACAGGATACCGCCCGAATCTGACCGCGCGCACGATGCGGACCGGCATCGTGCGGCAGATCGGCGTCATCGCACCGAGGATCAATTCGGATTCCGTGAGCGAGATCATGGCCGGGATCTCCGAGACGCTGGGCAGTCACGAATACATGCCTGTGCTGGGCAACTCGGATTACCGGGACCTTCTGGAGCTGCAGTACCTCGACAGCATGGAGATGATCCGCGTGGCGGGCATCATCCTGATGGGCAGAGGGATGACGCCGCAGCTGGAGGAGGCGCTCGGGAAGCTGAAGGTGCCCGTCGTGATCACGGGCCAGGACCATCCCGGGTATGCCTGTGTCTTCCATGATGATTTTCACGCCATGAGAGACCTGACATGCAGGATGCTGGAGAGGGGCAGGCGCGACCTGGTCTATCTCGGCGTCACAGAGGAGGATCCGGCCGCGGGACTTGCGCGCCGCAGAGGCGTGGAGGCGGCGGTCGAACAGGCCGGGGGCGGGATCCGGCTGCGCCGGGAGATCACCCGGTTCACCGCGGAAGATGGTTTCCGGTGCATGCAGGCTGTCCTGGAGGACGGCTGCCGGCCGGACGGCGTGCTGTGCGCCTCCGACGGCATCGCTCTGGGCGCCATGCGCGCGCTCAGGGAGGCGGGGATCGGGATCCCCGGCGATGCGAGCGTGGCCGGCATCGGAGACAGCTGGGCCGGCGCCGTCGCGGCACCGCCGCTGACGACCGTACACTTCCATTACCGCGAATGCGGCAAGACCGCCGCAGAAATGCTGCTGTCGATGATCGGGCAGCCGGAGGCGCCTTCGGACCGCCGCGTCATGCTCGGATACACACTGATCGAGAGGGGGAGCATCTGATAAATGACTGGGAAACTCATCTTTTTGGATATTGACGGAACACTCACTTCGCCCGGCTCGAACGAACCGCCCGCCAGCGCGCTCGCCGCGATCCGCGCCGCGCAGGCCGCGGGACACCGCGTCTTCCTCTGCACCGGGCGCAATCCCGCGATGCTCAGCCCGCTCCTGCGGTACGGCTTCGACGGTTACATCGGCAGTGCCGGCGGCTACATCACCGTCGGGGACCGGGTGATCTACGACAAGCCCATGGACCCGGAGGAGGCGTCGGAGGCGCTGCGGCTCCTGCACGGAGAGGGCGTCTTCTGCACCGTCGAGGCGAAGGACGGCACCTGGGGCGATGAGGACCTGGGAGATTTTCTCTCGGCTTCCGGCGGCGGAAACAGCGAGATCGAGCGCTGGCGCAAGGCCCTCGCAGAGGACCTGAACATCCTGCCGATGTCGCAGTATGACGGGAGACCGATCTACAAAGTCGTCATCATGTGCCTGCGGCCGGAGCAGCTCCAGCCCGCGAGAGACGCGCTGGAGGACAAGTACGAATTCTGCATCCAGGAGATCACGGATCCCTCGCATCCCTGCCTCAACGGGGAGCTCATCAACCGCGCCTTCGACAAAGGGCGGGGCGTAGAGCGGATCTGCGAGTACCTCGGCGTGCCGGTCTCCGAGACCGTCGGATTCGGGGACAGCATGAACGACCTGGCGATGATCCGGACCGTGGGGACGAGCGTCTGCATGGAGAACGGCAGCGCGCAGCTGAAGAGAGAAGCGGATCTCGTCTGCCCGGCGGTGGAAGCCGACGGTCTCGCGGAGGGATTCCGGCAGCTCGGACTGTGCTGAGAGACGGAAATTCGGTGTTTCTGCACAAAATCGCGCGGATGAATCCGTCAAAAAGACGATTTACAGCAATCAATAATAAAAATATAATAAAACACAGTGAAAACGATTACAGTCCGGCACCTGTGCCGGCAGGGTCGATTTCATAGACAGACACTGAAAACCATTCATTTGAAAGGGAGGAAGAGTATGGCACTGGATTATCGCAAGTGCGCACAGGAGATCTCCGATCACATCGGAGGCGGCGCCAACGTGGTCTCTGCTGCCCATTGCGCGACCAGGCTGCGTCTGGTCATCGCCGACAACGGCAAGGTAGACAAGGCCGCGCTGGAAGAGATCGACGGCGTGAAGGGTATGTTCGAGTCCAACGGGCAGCTGCAGCTGATCATCGGGACCGGCACCGTCAACAAGGTTTTCGACGAGTTTATCGACATCACGGGCGTTGCGGCCGGCACAAAGGATGATGTCAAGGCGGCAGCCGCCGCGAAGCAGCCCATCTGGAAGCAGGCGCTGAAGACGATCGGCGATGTCTTCGTCCCGATCCTTCCCGCGATCGTCGCTTCCGGTCTGATGATGGGTCTGGTCGAGGCGCTCGGCAAGGCGATCCCTTCCTTCAGCGGCAGCGACTGGTACTCGTTCCTGGATACTGTTGCTAATACTGCGTTTGCATATCTGCCAGTCATCGTGGCGATCTCCGCCGCGCGCGTCTTCGGCGGCAACCTGTTCCTGGGTGCGGTCATCGGTCTTCTGATGATCCACTCCGCGTTCCTCAACGGCTGGAACGTCGGCTCCGCGGAGGCGATCAACAGCTTCTTCAACGTCACGGACGGCGTCGTACCGAGCTGGCATCTGATCGGGAACGTCGTCGCGATCCGCCGCGTCGGCTACCAGGGCCACGTCATACCGGTCATCATCGCCGTGTGGATCATGAGTATCGTCGAGAAATGGCTGCATAAGCACGTGCCGGAGATGATCGACCTGTTCGTGACCCCTCTGACCACCGTGTTCGTGACGGCGCTGGCGACCCTCTGGCTCATCGGCCCCTTCTTCGCACAGCTTGAGACCTGGGTGCTTGCAGGCGCGCAGATCCTGGTCCGCAACCCTGTCGGCGCCGGTGTCATGGGTGCCATCTATCCCTGGACCGTCGTCATGGGCCTGCACCACATGTACAACGTCATTGAAGCCGGTATGCTCGCTTCCACCGGCCTGAACACCTGGATGCCCATCGCTTCCGCCGCCAACTTCGCACAGTTCGGCGCCTGCCTTGCGGTCGGTATCAAGTGCAGAAACCAGAAGACCAAGGCCATCGCTGTTCCCTCCTCGCTGTCCGCAGCGCTCGGCATCACCGAGCCCGCGATCTTCGGTGTGAACATGCGGTTCTTCAAGCCCTTCATCGCCGGCATGATCGGCGGCGCCATCGGCGCGCTGATCGGCGCATTTATGGGCATCGGCGCCACCGCTTACGGCGTCACTGGCATCCCCGGCTACCTGACCATCAACAATCCGCTCCTGTACACGATCCTTCTTGCCATCTCCGGCGGCATCGCTTTCGCGATCACCATGAGCATCTGGCATGAGGAGGAGAAGAAGCCCGTTGCGAAGACCGCGCAGGTCACCGCTCCCACCAACGCGGTCATCTCCGCAGGCGGTGCGAAAGTCATCGCCCCCGCGATCGGCAAGGTCATCGCGCGCGAGGATATCCCGGACGAGACATTCGCTTCCGGCGTTCTCGGCGAAGGCGTCGCGATCGAGCCCACCGAAGGCATCGTCTTTGCGCCGTTTGACGGCGAAGTGGCGCTGGTCGCTGATACCGGCCATGCCATCAACCTGATGAATGACGCAGGCTTCGAGCTGCTGATCCACGTCGGCGTCGACACGGTCGCCATGAACGGCGACGGCTTCGAGCCGGTCGTCAAGGCGGGCGATCAGGTCAAGACCGGCCAGCCGCTCCTGCACTTCGACCGCGAGAAGATCAAGAAGGCCAACCACCCGGACTGCGTCGTGGTCCTGCTCACCAATTCCGACGACTACGAGGACGTGCAGGTCGGCGCGAACGTATAACGGACGGCCCGCCTGCCGCACACCGGGCTTCACTGCGGATTGTGCGTTATATGTGCGGACTGTACAATGAATTCGGCAATATCCTGCCCGAAATTGTAACTTTTTGGGCAGGATGCCTTTTCAGAGCCGGGAAAACGTGTATAATATTTATAGTTGATATCGCGCCGGGCATTCCGGTGTGCACACGGCCTGTTTCAGGGGCTGCCTGATCCAATTATTTTTTCAAAGGAGAGAAGACCATGAAAGAAATTCAGTTCACCGTTACTGATCCGCTTGGAATCCACGCCCGTCCCGCCGGCATCCTCGTGAAGGAAGCTAAGAAATATGCCAGCAAGATCACCGTCTTCAAGGGCGAGAAGAGCTGCGACATGAAGAAGCTCCTGGCTCTCATGGGCATGGCGATCAAGCAGGGCGAGACCATCACCGTCCAGTTCGACGGCGCTGACGAAGCGGACTGCGCAGCAGCGGTTGAGAAGTTCCTGACTGAGAATTTCTGATCTGTCCGGCAAGAACATGAACCCGAAAGTCCCGACTGCAGGACCCGGAGACTGGGGCCTGCGGTCGGGATTTTTACAGAGACAGCGGACTACAGAGGGAGGAAATTATGATAGTTGCAACCGGCAAAAGCATTATGAACAGGATCGGCATCGGGAAGATCAAGATCTACAAGGCCCCCGAGTATACGATCAATGAGGACACGATCGAAGACGTCGAGGCGGAAGTGCAGCGCTTCAATGACGCCGTGCAGAAGGCGATCGACCAGCAGGGCGTCCTCTACGAGAAGGCCCTGGAGACGGCCGGCGAAGAGAGCGCCGCGATCTTCGAGGCGCATCAGATGATGCTCGAGGACGACGACCTGCAGGACTCGACGCGCGAGATCATCACCGGACAGAAGCGCAGCGCGGAGTACGCGACCAAGACGGCATTCGATGACTTCGCCCAGATGTTCGCGGAAATGGACGATCCCTACATGAAGGCCAGAAGCGCGGACCTCATCGACGTCGAGATGGCAGTTCTGGATGTCCTCATGGGCAACGACGCCGACAGCCTGCAGGGCACCGAGCCCGCCATCCTGGTGGCGGAGGACCTCGCCCCTTCGGAGACCGTCAAACTGGACAAGTCCCTCCTGCTCGGCATGATCACCCGCGAAGGCTCCTCCAACAGCCACACCGCGATCCTCGCCCGCAGCATGAACCTGCCTTCCCTGATCCAGTGCAAGGACATCGATGACAGCTGGGACGGCAAGATGGCCATCCTGGACGGCTACAACGGCTGCGTCTACGTGGATCCCACGAAGGATCTCCTGGAGACCCTGACCGCGAAGCGCGACGCCGACCTGAAGAAGGAAGCCCTTCTGCAGGAACTCAAGAACAAGCCCAGCACCACGATCGACGGACGCAACGTCCACGTGTATGCCAACATCGGCGGCCCCGCCGACCTGGGCAGCGTCAACGAGAATGACGCGGAAGGCGTCGGCCTGTTCCGCTCCGAATTCGTCTACCTCAACAGCAAGGAAGCCCCTTCGGAGGAAGAGCAGTTCAGAGCTTACAAGAGAGTCGTCGAGACCCTCGCTCCCAAGCTGGTCATCATCCGCACCTGCGACATCGGCGCGGACAAGACCATCGACTACATGAAGCTGGACAAGGAAGAGAACCCTGCCCTGGGCTTCCGCGCGATCCGCATCTGCCTGACCAGGAAAGACTTCTTTAAGACCCAGCTGCGCGCGCTGCTCCGTGCCACCGCTTACGGCAACATGGGCATCATGTTCCCCATGATCATCAGCCGCTGGGAAGTGGTCGAGGCTAAGGCGATCCTCGAGGAGTGCAAGGCTGAGCTGCTTAAGGAAGGCTACAAGATCGGCAAGTTCCAGCTGGGCATCATGGTCGAGACACCTGCCGCCGTGCTCTGCGCGGACGAGCTCGCGGAAGAAGTCGACTTCTTCTCCCTCGGCACCAACGACCTGACCCAGTACACCTGCGCCATCGACCGCCAGAACGCGAAGCTGGAGCGCTTCTCCGACACGCATCATCCGGCCGTCCTCAAGGCCATCAAGATGACCGTCGACGCAGGCCACAGGCACGGCGCATGGGTCGGCATCTGCGGCGAACTCGGCGCAGATCCCACCCTTACAGAGACCTTCCTGCGCATGGGCGTGGACGAACTCTCCGTCAACGCCAAGAGCGTCCTGCCGCTCCGCAAGATCATCCGCAGCCTGGATCTGTCCAAGCCGGCGACGGTGGAATAATGACTGTTGGGGAATTCATCTGAAGGAAATGACGGGAGGCTGCCGCACGTTGCGGCAGCCTCTTTTTTTCTACCTGTCAGAACAGCTGTCTGAAAGGCAAGATAGACAGCCAGATA
>DFIR01000104.1:35952-36121 GCA_002372815.1 Lachnospiraceae bacterium UBA3692 | reverse complement strand
AGCTGTCTAAGCAGCTGTCTGAAAGGCATGATAGACAGCCAGATAGACAGTTCTCAGGAGGAAGCTGTCTAAGCAGCTGTCCGAAAGGCAAAATAGACAGCAGGATAGACAGTTCTCAGGAGGAAGCTGTCTAAGCAGCTGTCCGAAAGGCAAGATAGACAGCCAGATA
>DFIR01000104.1:0-35861 GCA_002372815.1 Lachnospiraceae bacterium UBA3692 | reverse complement strand
AGCTGTCTAAGCAGCTGTCTGAAAGCATAAATAAACAGGCAGATAGACAGGTCCCGCCAGAGACCTCATCTATCTGCCTGCTCACAATCAGTCTGTTAAGCAAGCTCCTCAATCAACCCCATGATCACGTCCACGGCGTTGCTGTCCGGGGCCTGGGACATGGAGGAGATGAAGGTGTCGCGGTCGCCGAAGACTTCCATGACGGCGGAGACAAGCTGGGTATCCATGCCTTCGTCGAGGACGACGCGGGAGAAGCCGCGCTTCTCGAAGGAAGCGGCGTTGAGGAGCTGGTCGCCGCGGCTGCCGGCGGTCGGCAGGGGGACGAGCACGTGCGGCTTGCGGAGGGCCAGGAGTTCGCAGATGGCGTTGGCGCCTGCGCGGGAGACCACGATGTCCGCGGCGGCGAAGACGTGCGGAAGTTCCTCACTCACATAAGGGAACTGCTTGTAGCCGGGGGTGTTTTCCAGGGAGGTGTCCATTTTGCCGCGTCCGCAGAGATGGACGACGTCGAAGGTGCCCAGGAGCTCCGGCAGGTGCGCGCGCACGGCTTTGTTCACGCTGTCCGCGCCGAGGCTGCCGCCCATGACGAG
Source organism: Lachnospiraceae bacterium UBA3692 (assembly GCA_002372815.1). Taxonomy (GTDB): domain Bacteria; phylum Bacillota; class Clostridia; order Lachnospirales; family Lachnospiraceae; genus CAG-791. The sequence goes on along the minus strand of DFIR01000104.1, from coordinate 35,271 downwards.
CAGGACCGGCTTGTCGCCGGTGAAGCCGCAGAAGGCCAGGCCCTCCGAACGGCTGCCCTCAAAGAGTTCCCGGCGGATCGGGGTGCCGGTGAGGATTGCTTTGCCGGCAGGGAGGTACTGTAAGGTCTCGGGGAAATTGCAGCAGATCCTGGAAGCGCTGCGGAAGCAGAGCTTGTTGGCAAGGCCGGGCGTCAGGTCGGATTCGTGCAGGATACACGGGATCTTCAGGGCGGAGGCCGCCAGGACGACCGGGACGCTCACAAAGCCGCCCTTGGAGAAGATCACGTCGGGGTGCTCCCTGCGAAGGCAGGCATAGGCCTGCCCGAAGCCCTTCACGACCCGGAAGGGATCCGTGAAATTCTTCCAGTCAAAGTAGCGGCGGAGCTTGCCGGTCGCGATTCCCGTGTAGGGGAGACCTGCCTTCTCGACCAGTTCCCGCTCCATGCCGTTCACGGAGCCGATGTAGGAGACTTCGAAACCGGCCTCCCGCAGGCGCGGGAGCAGGGCGAGGTTGGGTGTCACGTGGCCGGCGGTGCCGCCGCCGGTCAGAACGATATGTTTCTTCTGTGCCATTGTCAGTTCCTTTACAGTTGTGTCAGCCGATTACAGTTGTGCCGGGCTTCTGCGGTCGTGCCGGCTCTTTACAGCTGTGCCAGTGCCTGCTCGAGTGCGTGCGAGAGCTGGTCGGGGCAGGAAGTGGGGCGGAAACCGCAGCGTGTGCCGGCGACCTTGCCGATGACGTCCTCGGCCTTCATGCCGACGACGAGCTTGCTGATGCCCTGTGTATTGCCTGCGCAGCCTCCGACGAAGCGCACACTCTTGATGGTGTGATCGGGGGCGAGATCGACCTCGATGGCGGTGGAACATGTTCCGCGGGTCTTGTAGATCATAGCTGGATCAATCCTTTCTGCGCGCCGGTGCGGCGCGATATTTTTATACAGTCGTGTTATTGTAGCGCTTTTTCCGGAAAAAGGGAAGATTCACTTCCCGCTGCGGATCGCGAGCAGGTCTGCGAAGAGGGACTCGCTCCCGACGACCAGCAGGCAGAGCTGTTCGCGGGTCCGGGTCAGGCCCTCGTAGAGGAGGCTCATCGAGGAGGCCGGCAGGCGCTTCGCGTAGAGCATCTGTTCCTCGTCGTAGGCGAAGCGGTCGTCCAGAAGCAGCAGGACCCGGTCATATTCGCCGGCGGTGAGGTCGGCACCCGCGGGATGCTCTGTTTCCGGAAGGCCTGTGCCGGGAAGCGGCTGCGGAGCGCCTGCATCCGGCTGCGGGGATGCCCCGCCTTCCGGCTCATGTTCCGGCAGGGGCAGATAAATATAGCCGGCCGCCTTGAAGCGGTCGCGGATCACGGCAGCCTCCTCCGCGTCCGAAGCATAGAGGACTTCGATGCAGGAGAGGTCGATCTGCTGCGGCATGGAGAGCTTGCGGTTGAAGAGCCTGCGCAGGAAGGCGTAGACCGGGTGGTTGATGCGGATGTTGCCGGACAGCTCGAGGTGGAGCGTCGTGTGTGCGTCGATGAGCGCCTCGGCCTGCGTGAGGTCCAGCCTGCTGCGCAGGAGCCTGTGGGGGTCATGCGCGAGGATGCAGGGGATCTTCAGGCGGCGGCAGGTGACGGCGAGCTGCTCGATCACGGACAGCGGGAAGCGGTTCGCCTCGTCGCACAGGATGCAGACATATGGCTGCAGGCGCTCGTCGTCCTCCAGAAGCTGTGCGGTCTCCGCGGCGTGAGCGTCGAGAAACGTGATGTGCCGCAGCAGCGCGTCCAGGCGGCGGTGGCCCGCCCGGAGGATCCCGCCGTGGAGGAAGAGGACCTCCTTTTTCCGGGAGAGGTCCATGCCGAGGTCCAGGAGCAGGAGCGTCTTGCCGGTGCCGGCGCTGCCGGTGAGGCTGATGAACGGCGGCGCGGGAGTGCGCTCCCTTGCCAGGAGCTCCAGGATCTCCTGCTTGAACTGCGCCTGCTGATTCGTGAGAAAATATTCCCCCCGCAGGAACCGGTCCGGATCCGCCACCGGGGAGATCAGGTAGTCCGACGCGCGGAAGCAGTCCTCCAGCTCCCCTTCGATGCTGCCGGCGAAGGCCGGGCGCTGCAGCTGCCCCAGCAGCTCCGACATCTCCGCCCGTGCGAAATAGCCGCGGTCGTTCAGACTGTAGAGCGTGTCCGTCTCCGCCACGTAGGTGTAGGAGAGGATCGAGCGGGAGATGTGGGACAGGTAGTAGCGGTTCTGCTCCAGCTGCTTCCGGATCCTGTCCTCGGAGACGGCGGCGCTCTTCAGCTCGATATTGAGCACCAGGGACCGGTCCGGCGCCAGCTTCAGGAGATCGAACTCCTTGCTGATGTGCCCGATCGTATAGGAGAAGCAGAATCCGTCGAGAAGCGGCAGGAGGACCGCGCCAGGTGAGGGGGCCTGCTCGGATGCCGGCGAATCCGTGCCCGGCTGTGCCGGGCCCCCGTCTCCGGAATCTGCAGCCGCCTGCTCCAGGGCATCCGTCAGGGCGCGCAGAGAGACGATCTCATGCGCGCTGAAACGCTTCGTGTACTGACGTCCGGACAGCGTCCTTTCCAGATCCGGGAAGAGATCTTCTCCGGTCGTCCGGGAGAGAAGATAGAGATTGAGTGTGTGCATGGGGGCCTCCGCCGCTGAACTGCCTGCAATGCCTGTTCCCTATTATATCATAGATACAGGCATACGAAAAAAAGGTTGACAATATAAATTGCACACAATATAATTGCATCATAAAGTTAGACATACAGGAAGCGCTTTTGCGCGGAAAGGAGCAGCATGGGCTTTTACGAGCAGTCGATCATGAACACGAAGGGACAGGAGATCTCTATGGAGCAGTACAGAGGCAAGGTGGTCCTCGTCGTGAACACCGCGACAGGCTGCGGCTTCACTCCTCAGTATAAAGAGCTGGAAGAGATGTACGAGAAGTATCACGATCAGGGGCTGGAGATCGTGGACGTTCCCTGCAACCAGTTTGCGGGCCAGACCCCCGGAACGGATGAGGAGATCCACGAATTCTGCACACTGCGCTACAACACGCAGTTCCCGCAGATGAAGAAGACGGACGTCAACGGCGAGAACGCCGCGCCGCTCTTCAAATACCTGAAATCCCAGCAGGGCTTCAAAGGCTTCGGCAAGGGACCGAAGGCGATGCTGATGGGCGCGATGCTGGCCAAGATCGACAAGAATTACAAAGAGAACCCCGAGATCAAGTGGAACTTCACGAAGTTCCTGGTGGACAGGGAAGGCAACGTCGTCGCCAGATTCGAGCCCACCGAGGATATGAAGAAGGTGGACGCGGCGACAGCGGCGCTGCTCTGATCGCCTCTTCCGGAAAAATGTGGTAAGATGGTGCTGTAAATCCCCGGAAAGCCCCCTGCGAAGGGAGCGGAAGGAGCATCGAACATGCAGAGACATACACACCATCTCCTGACCTATTACCTGCCGCCTGCCGGATCGGCAGCGGCGGCTGTACTGCTCGCCGCGCTCGGCGTCGTGAAGACGCGGAGCATCCCGGGGGCAGCGGCACTGACGATCCTGATCCCTGCGGCGGCAGCTGCAGGGATCTTTGTGGTCCTGCTGCGCAGCGTGAAGGCGCTCTCCGACGCGGGCGTCTACCTGAAAGGCGCGGGGACGCTCGGCGCCGCCGCCGGCGTGCGCGGGGTGGTCCTGGACTATGAGCGCACGGTCACGACGGGCCGGAAGCGGGTCCTGAAAGTCCTGTCCGCCTCCGCGGTCGGGAAGAAGCGGTATGCCGCCGGAGAGGCCAACGACGCGCTGCTGGAGCTGGCGGCCGCCGCCGCGGAGAAGCAGGCGGACGAGGAGACGCGGGCGTGCCTGCGCAGCGCCTGGGGGACCGCGCCGGATCCGCAGGTCCTGCAGGGGCACAACGTGCTTCTGGGAGACGCGGAGATGATGCGGGGCTCCGGCATCGCGATCATTCCCGCCAGAGAGACGGGCGAGATCCTCTATGTGTCCTGTGACGGCGCGTTCAGCGGCTATATCGTGATCGGGGACCCCGTGCGCGCGGAGGCGCAGGAGGCGGTCCAGGAGCTGCGGGACGCCGGTGTGCAGGAGATCGCCCTCCTCGCAGGGGAGGAGCAGGCTGGTGCGGAAGCTTTTGCGCAGAAGCAGGGGCTGGATGAGGTCCTGTCCGTCGGATCCGGCGCCGGGAACATCCGGGAGGTCCTGCGGGACTGGCGCAGACGCTGCGGCGGAGGCGCCGCCTTCGTGAGCTGCCGGGACGTCCTGGCGGACGGGGGACGGGAAGCCGACGTGACCTTCGCCATGGGGAGAAAAGGCGGGGGGACACGCGACGCCGTCCGAAAGGCGGACGCCGTCCTGCGGACAGGAGACCTGCGGGGCGCGGGCCTCACGATCGCGGAGGGCGCCTCGGCGGTCGGGACGATCAGGAAGATCGGCCTGATCTGCGTGATCGCGGAGCTGTCCGTGCTGATCCTGCGGTTCGTCGGCGTGATCTGACCGGCGGGCACCGGTTGATCCGGATAACCCGGTGCGGGCACATGGAAACCTGGCACGGGAACATTTCATGAAATGTTCATTTTGTGACCTGACTGCGCGTGCTATAATGAAGCACGTGCAGTCAGGTTATTTTTCCGCGGGTCCGGAGGGGCAGCGCGGCGTTTTGCACTGTCTGCAATTCCAGAAAAGAGGACGGCGGTTTATGGATTTGAATGAACACGCAGAATATATGACAGCGGAGGAGAGTCCGGAACCGGTGCGCGGCCTGACCCGGGAGCAGGCGCAGGCGATCGCGGCGCAGGGGCAGGCGAACATCCAGGTCGACCGGACGGCGAAGACCACCAAAGATATCGTCAAGGAGAACGTACTCACTTATTTCAACCTGATCTTCCTGATCCTTTCCATCCTGCTGATCGCCGCCGGCGCGATCAACAGCCTGACCTTCCTGCCGGTCGTGATCGCGAACATGCTGATCGGTATCTTCCAGGAGCTCCACGCGAAGAAGGTGCTGGACCAGCTCTCCCTGCTGCATGAGCCCACCGCGGCGGTGATCCGCGACGGGAAGGAGATGCGGATCCCGGTGGAGGAGCTGGTGCTCCACGATGTGATCCGCCTGAAGGCGGGCAACCAGATCCCGGCGGACGCGGTCGTGCTGGAAGGGGAGATCTCGGTGAACGAGGCGCTCCTGACCGGTGAGGCCGACGAGGTCCTCAAGACCGAGGGGGATGAGCTGATGTCGGGCAGCTTTGCCGCCGCAGGGGACTGCCTGGCGGAACTGACGCACGTCGGCAGCGACTCCTACATCTCCCGCCTCATGAACAAGGCGAAGAAGATGCCGGTCGGCGAGCAGTCGGAGATGGTCCGCTCCATCAACCACATCGTCATCGCGGCGGGCATCCTGATCATCCCGATCGGGATCACGCTGTTCGTGCAGAGTTTCGTCACACAGGGGCATTCGTTCAGTGACAGCGTCACGACGATGGTGGCGGCGGTGATCGGCATGATCCCGGAGGGCCTCTACCTGCTGGTGAGCGTCACGCTCGCGACGAGCAGCGTCCAGCTGGCCAGGCGCAAGGTCATGCTCCACGACATGAAGAGTATCGAGACCCTCGCCCGCGTCGACGTCCTGTGCGTGGATAAGACCGGCACCATCACCGACAACAGCATGCTGGTGGCGGACACTGTGCCGGCGGTGGAGATGACGGAAGAGCAGATGCGCCGCTGCAACGTGCTGGTCGGCGAATACCTCAACAGCCTGACGGACGACAACATCACGATGCGGGCGCTGCGGGACCATTTCCGGGCGCGGGGGAGCCGGCGGAGCCTGTCGGTCTTTCCTTTCTCCTCAAAGTATAAATACAGCAGCGTGCAGTTCAGCGACGCGACCTACGTGCTCGGCGCGCCGGAATTCGTGCTCGGCATGGATTACGACGACTACCGGGAGACCGTGGACGAGTTCGCCCGGAAGGGCCTGCGCGTCCTGATCTTCGGACAGTACCTCGGGGAGGAGGTCGGCGAGGAGACCTCGCTGCCGGTGCCGGAGAACGGCCTGGACAACGCGCAGGTGCTGCCGATCTTCTATATCCTGCTGCAGAACCCGCTCCGGGAGAATGCCGTCAGGACCTTCGCCTACTTCGCCGAGCAGGGCGTGAACGTGCGCGTCATCTCCGGCGACAATCCGATCACAGTGTCCGAGGTCGCGCGGCAGGCGGGCATTCCGGACAGCGACAAGTATGTCGACGCGTCCTGGCTCAGGACCAATGAGGAGATCGCCGACGCGGTCGGCAAATATACGGTCTTCGGCCGCGTGACGCCGGAGCAGAAGCAGCGGATCGTCAAGGCGCTGCAGAACAGCGGGCACACCGTGGCGATGACCGGCGACGGCGTGAACGACATCCTGGCGATGAAGAGCGCCGACTGCTCCGTGGCGATGGCCGCCGGGAGCGACGCGGCGGTGCAGGCGTCCCAGGTGGTGCTGCTGGACTCCGACTTCTCCCACATGCCGCAGATCGTGGGCGAGGGGAGACGGACGATCAACAACATCGAGAGATCAGCGACGCTGTTCCTTGTGAAGAATATTTTCTCGCTGCTGCTGTCGGTCTTCTCGATCATCAACGTGCTCAACTATCCGCTGCAGCCCTCGCAGATCTCGCTGATCAGCATGTTCAACATCGGGATCCCGGCATTCCTGCTGGCCATGGAGCCGAACCGGGAGAGGATCGAAGGGCGGTTCCTGCCCAGGGTCGTGCTGCGGGCGATGCCGGCGTCGCTGACGGACTTCTTCGCGATCGCCGCGCTGGTGGTCTTCGGCAACACGTTCTCCGTGTCGGAAGTGGACATCTCCGTCGCGGCGACCTTCCTGCTCGCGATCGTCGGCTTCATGATCCTGTTCCGGATCAGCCAGCCGATGAACCGCTACCACTGGGCCGTCCTGATCGGATGCGTGCTGGGACTGGGCTTCTTCGCCTATTTCTTCAACGGGCTGTTTGAGATCCGGAACATCTCCAGGGAGTGCTTCATGCTCTTCGGACTGTTCGCGATCGCCACGGAGCCTTTCATGCGATACCTGACGGCGCTCTTCGCCCTGATCAAGGACAAGTTCGAGGAGCTGGAGAAGCGTGTGGAGGAGCGGCGGCTGGATCCGCTGTGACAGGGAGATGATCAGCTATGGGCTGGAAGAAAGTACTGTTTATTTATAATCCCGTCTCCGGGAGGTCGCTCATAAAGAGCTGTCTGGCGGACATTCTGCAGATCCTCTCCGGAGCGGACTATACGATCGAATGCTATCCGACCCGCGGGAAGGGCGACGCCCGCAGGTACGCGCGGCAGCTGACGGAGGAGTACCTCTACGTCGTCTGCGCGGGCGGCGACGGGACGCTCGACGAAGTGGTCAGCGGCCTCATGGAGAATCCTTCCGTGCCGCCGGTCCCCGTCGGCTACATTCCGCTGGGGACGACCAACGATTTCGCGTCCAGCCTGGGGATCCCGTCGGATCCGCTGAAGGCGGCGCAGGCCATCGTGAGCGGCCGGGCTTATGAGTGCGACCTGGGCTGGTTCAACCATCATGAATACTTCACCTATGTGGCGGCTTTCGGCGCGTTCACGGAGACCTCCTACGGGACGCCGCAGGAGCTGAAGAACATGCTGGGACACGCCGCCTATATCCTGCAGGGCATCACGGAACTGGGCAATATCCGCACGTATCCGATGCGGGTGGAGACGGAGGAGGAGTCCTTTGAGGACAATTTCGTCTTCGGGATGATCTCCAACTCGCGCTCGGTCGGAGGGATCGAGGGGATCCAGGGGAAGGACGTGGACCTGCAGGACGGCCTGTTCGAGGCGACGCTGATCCGGATGCCGCAGAACCTGCCGGAGATCAATGACCTGGTGCAGTATCTCAGCGGCGCGGTGACGGAGAACGCGCTGGTCTACCACAGAAAAGTGCGGGGGATCACCCTCACCTCCCCCGAGAAGGTCCGCTGGACGCGGGACGGCGAGGACGGCGGAGCGCACAGGCGCGTGGCGCTCACGGCCTTGCAGAGGCGGCTCAAGATCCTGGTCCCGCCGGAGATCGACACCGGCCGGGAGATCATTCACGCGAAGAACGGAGAAGAATAGTGAAAGCTGTATATTATGACGGGAAGCAGGCGGTATACCGGGAGGATCTGCCGGTACCGGTCCCCGGCGAGGGGGAGAGCCTGCTCCGGATCCTGATCGCCGATATCTGCAGCACGGACCGGGAGATCCTGAAGGGCTACCGGCCGGACTTCCGCGGCGTCATGGGCCACGAGTTCGTAGGAGAGGTCGTCCGCAGTGACGGCCGCCCGGACCTGGTCGGAAAGATGGTCGTCGGGGAGCTGAACAGGGGCTGCGGGAAGTGCATCTACTGCCGGACCGGCAGGGAGAAGCACTGCCTGTCCCGGCAGGTCATCGGGATGTCGAAGGACGGCTGCTTCGCCGAGTACATGACCCTGGCGGACCATCTGCTCCATGAAGTCCCGGAAGGACTGACCGCGGAGAAGGCGGTCTACACGGAGCCGCTCGCGGCCGCCGTGGAGATCACGAAGCAGGTCCACATCGATCCGTCCCTGAATGCCGCCGTGATCGGCGACGGGCGCCTGGGCTACATGATCGCGCAGGTGCTGGCCCAGACCGGGATCCGGCTCACCGTGATCGGCCGCCATCCGGACAAGCTGGCGCGCTTCGCCCATTTTGCCGACGTGCAGCTTGAGGAGACATACTATCTGCCGGAGACGGACGCGTCCCGGAGGATCCTGCCGAACGCCCAGGCCGCACAGACGGGGAGACGGACGCTGCGGCCGCTGACCGCGGAGGAGTGCTTCGAATATGTCGTCGACGCCTCCGGCGCGGAGTCCGGGATCCATCTGGCACTGGGGATCGTGCGGAAGATGGGGACAGTGATCCTGAAGAGCACCTATGCGGGCAGCGCGACCATCGACCTGTCGCAGATCCCGGTGGGCGAGATCACCGTCGTCGGGAGCCGGTGCGGCCCTTTTGAGCCCGCGCTCCGGCTGCTGCAGCAGGGGAAGGTGCAGTTCCCGCCCGTGGAGCTGTATCCTCTTGAAGATTTTGAGGCGGCCTTCGCCTCACGGGCACTGAAAGCGGGATTCGCGATCGGACGCTGAGCGGGAGCAGCTGCTCCCCGGCGCCGTTCTCTGAACCATAAATCACGAAGAAAGTGGGAAGACAACATGAAGAAAGGTATCACACAGGAAGATCTGCAGAGATTCGAGGCACACTTTGACAGCGCGCAGGTGAACCGCGTCGCGATGAACGCCGCAGCGGGCCAGGGGATCCACGGCGCCGCGAAGAACTACGCCGTGCGCCAGAACAACCCCTACGCCTTCAGCATCGAGGTGGAGTCCGGCGACGTCTGCAACCAGAAGCAGTCCGGCCGCTGCTGGATGTTCGCGGCGCTCAACGTCATGCGCCTGGACCTGATGCAGAAGCTGAATCTGGACAATATGGAACTGTCCCAGAACTATCCTCTGTTCTATGACAAACTGGAGAAATCCAACTATTTCCTTGAGAACATCCTGGAGACGCTCGACGAGCCCCTCGAGGGACGCGTGATGCAGTTCCTGCTCCTCGCGCCGCTCGGAGACGGCGGCCAGTGGGATATGTTCCGCAGCATCGTGGCCAAGTACGGCGTCGTCCCGCAGGAACTGATGCCCGACACGGCGGTCTCCACCTCCACCATGGAGCTGCGCAAGTACATGACGACGAAGCTGCGCGAGTATGCCTGCACGCTCCGCACCGCGCACGAGGCCGGCGAGACAGTCGAACAGCTGCGCGCGCGCAAGGATGAGATGATGGACACCATCTACCGGATGCTCTGCATCGCGCTCGGCAAGCCGCCGGTCCGCTTCACCTGGGAGACCCGCGACAAGGATAAGAAGTTCATCCGGATCAGCGACATCACCCCGCAGGACTTCTTCAAGGAGTACATCGGCTGGAACCTGGACGACATGGTCACCGTGATCAATGCTCCCACGAAGGACAAGCCCTACGGAAAGACCTACACCGTCAAGTACCTGGGCAGCGTCCGGGAAGGCGCCTATCCGGTCAAGTATCTGAACCTTCCCATGGACGACCTGCGCGACCTGACGATCCGCCAGCTGCGCGACGGGCGCACCGTCTGGTTCGGCAGCGACGTGGGCCAGTTCTCCGACCGGCGCGGCGGCTACCTGACCATGGACGCGATCGGCGTCCGGGACCTCTTCTCCACGGAGTTCCCGATGACCAAGGAGCAGCGGCTGGATTACGGCGAGAGCCTCATGACCCACGCGATGGTCATCACCGGTGTCGACCTGGACGAGAACGACCGGCCCATCCGCTGGAAGGTCGAAAACAGCTGGGGCAAGGACGCCGGCAAGGACGGATACTATGTGATGGACGACGCGTGGTTCGGGGAATTCGCTTACCAGATCCTGCTGGATCGCAAGTATTTCAGCGAGGAGCAGGCGGCCGCGTTCGAGCAGGAGCCGGTGGTACTGCAGCCCTGGGATCCGATGGGAAGCCTTGCGATGTGAGCACTTCTCATCCGGACGGCGTCGGGAGAGGAAGTGGCAGAGTATGCGGAGATTATGGCACGTCATCGCCGTATTCTGTATCAGTGCGGCGATACTGACAGGCTGCGGCAGCGGTCCCCGTCTGATGATGGGGACCGGCAGCCCTGCCGGCACATACAGCGCTTTCGGCAGTGTGCTGGCGCGGTATATGACCGAATACGCCGGCTGCCGCGTGACGGCCGTACCGACGGACGCCTCGAAGGCGAATATTCAGAGCATGGAAGACGGGGACTACCAGCTGGCGCTGGCACAGTCGGACGTCCTGCAGTATGCATGGGAGGGGAGCCGTTCCTTCGAAGAGGACGGCGCCTCCCGTGCATTTCGTGTTCTCGGGGGACTTTATGAGGAGACGGTGCAGCTGGTGACGACGGACAGCCGCATCCGGACCGTGGAGGATCTCCGCGGGCATACCGTCTCCGTGGGGGCTCCCGGCAGCGGCGTCAGCTTCAACGCGCTCGACATCCTGGAAGTGGCGGGACTGTCCCTGGAGGACATAGAGCCGCAGTACCTGGATTTTGAGAAGAGCAGGGAGGCACTGCTGGACGGCACCGTCGACGCCGCCTTCATCGTCGCCGGCACGCCGACCGGCGTTGTGGAGGAGATGGCGGCGGCGCTCGCGGAGGAGACAGGGATCTATCTGGTCCCGGTCGACGGCGGCCTGCGGGAGGATCTCCTGAAGATCTGCCCCTTCTACGCGCCTTCCGTGATCCCGGCGGGCACCTATGCCGGCCAGGAGGAGGCGGTGGAGACTATCTCCGTCAAGGCGGCGCTGATCGTCCGCGCAGATATGCCCGAGGAGGACGTCTACCGGCTGACAGCGGCGGTCTTCGACCACACGGAGGAGATCGCACGGGAGCACGGAGCAGGCGAGGAGCTCTCCGTGCAGAATGCCGCGGAGGGGATCGGCGTTCCTTTCCACGCAGGTGCGGCACGCTACTACAGCGAGCACGGCGTGACTGTTGAGACTGCGGACGAGGAGGAAGAGCCATGAGACAGAGGCAGGACGATGTCCGCCGCCTGCGACCGGACGAGGGGGCGGCCAGATACCGCAGCGCCCCCGGCACCCGTCTCTGGGAGGGGATGCCGGCGCTGCTCGTGCGGGGCGTGTTCACTATTTTCGCCCTGTGCGGCATCGGCATGGCGCTGATCACGGGCATCCCGGAGGAGGTCCGCATGTCCCTCTTCCTGGCGATGATCGTATTCGCGGGAATTCTGCTCTTTCCGGCGGGCAAGGCGGACAGAAAAGTCAACTATATGCCCTGGTACGACATCCTGATGGCCGTACTGGGGGCAGGCGTCTTCCTGTATTTCGCCTTCCATGCGCAGGAGATCCTGCTGCAGGGCGTGCGCCTCTCCGGTCTGCAGCTGGTGATCGGCGCCGCCGGCCTCATGATCCTTCTGGAGGTCGCCAGACGCAGCGTCGGCTGGCCGATCCTGATCGTGGTCCTCCTGTTTCTGGCCCACGCGATGGTCTTCGGCCTGACGAACCCGTCCCTCGCGGGGCGGGCCCGCTACCTGGTCCGCAGCCTGTTCTACACGAAACAGGGGATCTTCTCGGAGCCTGTCAGCGTGTGCTCCGGGTATATCGTCGTCTTCATCGTGCTGGGAGCGCTGCTGGAGCAGACCGGCGTGGCGGACTACTTCATACAGCTGGCGGAGCGGGCGGTCGGAAGCTTCGCGGGGGGATCCGCCAAGGCGGCGGTCCTCGCCTCGACGCTCTGCGGCATGATCTCCGGCTCGTCGGCGGACAGCACCGCGATGACCGGCAGGGTGACGATCCCGAGGATGAAGGAGGCCGGATACGCGCCCTCCTATGCGGGCGCCGTGGAGGCGGCGGCCTCGGCCGGGAGCCAGATCATGCCCCCGGTCATGGGAGCGGCCGCGTTCGTGATGGCGGAGCTGCTGGGGGTCCCGTACGGGGATGTCCTGCGGCGCGCGGTCCTGCCGGCGATCCTGTATTTTGCCGGCATATTCTTCGCTGTGCACCTGAAAGCGAAGAAAGAGGGCACTGCGGGCATCCCGCGGGAACGGCTTCCGAAGCTCCCGGACCTGCTCCGCAGGAGCTTTCTGCCGGCACCCATCCTGCTGCTCGTCCTCCTGCTCCTCTCCGGGCTGGTGCAGATCCGGGTGGCCGCCGTCATCGCGATCCTCGCGGTGATCGCTTCGGGGATCCTGGGAGAGTCGATCGACCGGTCGCAGCCCTTCCCGGTGTCGGCGATCGCGGCGGCGCTCGAGTCCTCCGCGCGGACAGCGGTCACGATCGGGGCTTCCTGCAGCGCGGCGGGCATCCTCGCCGGGACGCTGACGATGACCGGATTCGGGGGCGGGCTGCCGGAAGGACTGTCCAGGCTGGCGGAAGGCCGGCTGTTCCCCGCACTGCTGCTGGTGATGCTCTTCTGCATCGTGCTCGGCATGGCCGTGCCGATGACGGTCGCCTACTGCCTGGCGGCCGTTCTCTGCGCGCCGGTCCTGGCCCGGGCGGGCCTGCCGCTGCCGGCGGCGCACTTCTTCGTGCTGTATTTCGGCGTCGCGGCCTGCATCACGCCCCCGGTGGCGCTCGCGGCCTACGGGGCGGGCGCGATCGCCCGGTCCAACCCTCTGCGCACGGCGGTGACCGCCTGCCGCATCGCCTCCGCCGCCTTCATCGTGCCGTTCATGTTCGCGTACGATCCGGCGCTGCTGCTGATCGACGCCTCGCCGCTGCGGACGGCGTGGGCCTTCGGCACCTCCCTGGCGGGCATCATCGGGGTCTGCGCGGCCCTGGAAGGGTACCTGTTTACGGAGATGCACCCGGCGGTCAGGATCCTCGCGGCGGCCGGAGGGCTTCTGATGATCGCGCCGGGGCGGGCTGCGGACCTCTGCGGACTTGCCGCGGTCGCGGCTTGCATCGTCATACAGATGCTGCGCAGACGGCGGGAAGAGCAGACACCGGAGGAGGAACCGGAGGCACCTGCGGACCATCGGCAATAGTTCACAGCATCCCGTTTTTTTGACGGCGCTTCCTATACAGATTCACCAACGCGTTGTATAATAAATTTATGACGGGCGGTCTGCGCGGATCCGCGGACAGACGGTCTTTCCTATGATGCGGTACAGTGTGAGCGAGAACGGAGGTGTATATGCAGTCGTATATCAAGATGCGTTCCAGAAGGTACAATGATGTCATCATGAAGGTGATCCCGGGACACTTCGTAACGCCGAATTCGCACATCAACAACTACATCGACATGACGACGATGAAGACACGTATGAGCGAAGCCAAGGCGGCCGCGAAGGCCATGGCCCATAACTTTGCCGCAACGACCATTGTGGATACGATCGTATGTATGGACGGCACGGAGGTCATCGGCGCGTTCCTGGCGCAGGAACTCACGGATGCCGGCATCATGTCCATGAATGCGCACAAGACGATCTATATCTACACCCCGGAATTCGATCTTGCCGGACAGATGATCTTCCGCGGGGGCTCCGCGATGATGATCAAGGGCAAGCACGTCCTGCTCCTTCTGGCGAGCGCCACCACCGGGCAGACGATCGCGAGAGCGGCGGAGTCGATCGACTACTACGGCGGAACGATCACGGGCATCACCGCGATCTACAGCGCAGCGACGAAGGCCTTCGGCATGCCGATCCACGCGCTGTTCACGAGCAGCGATCTTCCGGAGTACCGCTCGTACGCGCCTACACAGTGCCGTCTGTGCAAGGAGGGCGTTCCGATCGACGCGATCTGCAACGGATTCGGCTACTCCGAACTCCGCTAGAGAGACACGGCCGAGACAGCACAGGAGACGGCAGCAACTGAACCAAAGGAGCATTGAAACTATGAAAAAACTTGAAGATTATATCACCACCATACCGGATTTTCCGGAGCCGGGAATCCTCTTCCGCGACATCACAACGGTCTTCCAGGACGCGGACGGCCTGAAACTGGCGATCGATTCCATGCAGGACCTGGTGAAGGACGTGGACTTCGACGTGATCGTCGCGGCGGAATCCAGAGGCTTCATTTACGGCGCAGCCATGGCCTACAACCTGCATAAGCCGATGGTGCTGGTCCGCAAGAAGGGCAAGCTCCCCCGCGAGACCGTCTCCGTGGACTACGACCTCGAATACGGCAAGGCGACACTGGAGATCCACACGGATGCCGTGAAGCCCGGGCAGAAGTGCCTGCTGGTGGATGATCTTCTCGCCACAGGCGGAACGCTGAAGGCGGCCGCGCAGCTCGTCGAGAAGCTCGGCGGGGAAGTCGCCGCGATCGCCTGCATGATCGAGCTGGCCGGCCTCAAGGGCCGCGAGGCGCTCGCAGACTACAAAGTGGTGTCTGCCATCTGCTACGAAGGGAAATAATACGGTACCGGCTGCCGCAGACAGGATCGCACCGCGGAGCCGGGCGGGCGGCAGGACTGCGCGCGGAGGCGTCCGCGGCAGTTCTGCTTTTGCGTGAAGAAAGGAGCTGCCATGAAGCATATCGGATGTCACGGATCGCCCAGGGAAGAAGCGGCATATCTGCGGGGACTGACCGGAGAGGCGAAGTATGAGGCGCTCAACGAGATCCTGCAGGTCTCGAAGCATGTGGCGTTCTTCGGCGGCGCGGGCGTGTCCACCGAGAGCGGGATCCCGGATTTCCGGAGCAAGGACGGCCTCTACAACCAGCACGACGTGCGGTTCGACGCCTATGAGCCGGAGTATCTGCTGAGCAACGCCTGCCTCTACAGGGAGCCGAAGGTCTTCTACGAGTTCTACCGGCAGAAGATGGACGCGAGAGGGATCGCGCCGAACCAGGCGCACAAGGTGCTCGCCCGCATGGAGGCGAAGGGACGCCTCGACGGCATCATCACGCAGAACATCGACGGCCTCCACCAGGCGGCGGGCAGCCAGAAGGTCTATGAGATCCACGGATCGACCCTGCGCAACTACTGCGACCGCTGCGGGAAGAAGTATCCCGCGGACTACATCTACGAGTCCGGCGAGGCGGTCCCGCACTGCAGCTGCGGCGGCCAGATCCGCCCGGACGTCACCCTGTACGGCGAATCGCTTCCGGAGCACGCCTGGGAGATGTCGGCCATGCTGATCCGGAGGGCGGACTGCCTGATCGTCGGAGGTACCTCCCTGACGGTCTATCCGGCGGCATCGCTCGTGCAGAGCTACAACGGACGCTACCTGATCATCGTGAACCGGGACCGGACACCGCAGGACAGCTACGCGGACCTCGCGTTCCACGAGAGCATCGGAGAAGTATTTACACACATTGAGATATAAGGACTGGCATGGAGAGAGAAGAGATCAGAACAGCACAGCAGGCGGCAGGGCAGGAGACGGCGGACCCGAAAGCAGGGGAGACGCAGCGCGACGTGATCGTGACGACGGAGGACCTGCAGCGCTCCTATGAAGTGATCGGACCGGTGAACAGCATGAGCTTCCACCTGCGCAGCGACATCTGCGACAGGGCTTTTGAGAGAGGGATCGCGAGACTGCGCGAGAAGGCTGCCGCGATGGAGGCGGATGCCGTCATCGGGCTCAGGCAGAACCTGAACTGGGCCGGCAAACCGGATACGTGGAGCATGGCCGTGTACGGGACAGCCGTCCGCTTCACGGCGGAGGCCGTGCAGACAGCCGTCCCGGCAGCATCCGGCGCTGCGGCGGAAAGCGCAGGCGCACCGGCACCCGCGGGCGCTCCCGAAGCTGCGGAACCTGTATCGCAGCAGGAAAATGCCGGCGACCCGGGCCTGATGATCACAGGGGAGGATCTCCTGAAATATGTCGGCGACGCGGAGGAGGTCCACGTGCCGGAGGGGATCCGCACGATCGGGCCGGAGGCCTTCCAGGGCACCGGCGTCGAGCGCGTGGTGCTGCCCACATCGCTCCGCGTGATCCGGGAGAACGCCTTCGCCTCTTGCGCGTCCCTGCGCGAAGTGCAGCTGCCGCCGCTTCTCGAGGAGATCCGTGCCGGCGCGTTTAAGAACTGCGTGTCCCTGCGGACGATGGAACTGCCCCAGAGCCTCCGCGAGATCGACAAGACGGCCTTCGACGGGTGTCCGGAGGACCCCGACCGGGAGGACTTCCTGCGGATGAAGGAGATCCAGGCCAGGGATGCCGAGTACCTGCGGACGAGACGGCCGATGTGGCGCCAGAACGGAAGGTGCCAGTACTGCGGCGGTTTCTTCAAGGGCGGACTCAACGGCCCCAAGATCTGCAGCATGTGCGGAATGCCCAAGGATTATTGACGAACAGACAGAACAGGATGGCGAGCGCCTCAGGGATACCCCCTGGGGCGCTCTGTTTACAGACAGGATTGTCGAAATTACAAAATAATTTTGACAGTATATAGAATAATACATGAAATTCTGATAATTTGCTCCAAAGCTGTTTTTTTTTCTATCAATGATGTGATAGAATGAAGATGGATTAGAAGCGAAAAAATCTAAGATTCGATCTCTGCAACAAGACAGCGACCTGAAGAAAGGCAGGGGATATGGCGCAGAACATGACAGCGGAAAGGGGCCGCGGCATCGAAGTACGGAAGGCGGCCGTCAAACCAAGACGGATGTCCCTCAAACAGAGGAAGGAACAGGAAAGAGCAGGAAAGATCGAGCAGCTCACACAGACGAGAGAAGCATTGAAGAAGCGGCTGACAGAGATCAGCGAGGAAATCGAGGCGATCAGCGTACCACAGTTGGAAGGGGAGACGATCAATCACAGACTGTACGGCGAAGGAAGGATCGAAGAGCAGAAGCATGATGTACTGACGATCCGGTACGGAAACACGGTGCGCAGACAGAAACTGCCGGTCCTGCTTACGGGCGGCACGGCGACTGTCGATGACGAAGAAGCGATGAGGAGCTGCAGCAGACTGATCATACTGCAGAAAGAAAGGAGCTCTATAGAGAGCAAGATCCAAATGAACTGGCACGGACTGGATGTTCTGCTCAATCCGCCGGTCAGGTCCAGGAGGGCACGGTAAGAATACCGCAGGAAGGGACACAGAAGGAGAATACGGCGCAGCAGGAGACCATCCGCAGGAAAGGACCGGCTGCGCCATATTTGCGCCTTTTTCAGAAAAGGAAGTGCACACCGGCAAAATGTGCTATAGTTAAAGAAATGTCCGACAGCGCCGCATCAGAGCGGTAAAGCGTTCCGCATCCGCCGGCAGAAAGGATTCAGAAAATGAAGAAATACCAGATCCGGATCTGGAGTCCGGAGGAATATACCTATCCGCTGGCGTTCGGTTTCATCCCGAGCCTCACTTTCTATCTGCACGAGGAGGCGGAGAGGCGGCCGATGATGCTCGTCGTGCCGGGAGGCGGCTACGGGTTCGTCTCCCCTGCGGAGGGAGAGATCGTCGCCCGCGCTTTCTATGAGAAGGGATGGCAGGCCGCGGTGCTCACCTATACGACGGACCTCCTGCATCTGTCCCCCGTGCTGGACCAGGCGCGGAAGGACCTCTGCCGGGCCATGCGCATCCTCCGCAGCTCCGCCGGCAGGATCGGGACCGACCCCGACGCGATCGCCCTCTGCGGCTTCTCCGCGGGCGGCCACCTCTGCGCGGACGTCTGCATCAACGGGGAGGATGTCCCGGACAGGGACCGCCTGTATGATGCTGTCTCGCCCCGCCCCGATGCGGCAGTCCTGTGCTACCCCGTGATCACTTCCGGGAAGTACGCGCACCAGGGCAGCTTCATCGCCCTGCTCGGCAGGGATGCCTCCGAGGAGGCCCTTGAAGCCGTCTCTCTGGAAAAACACGTGCACCCCGACGTCCCCCCTTGTTTCCTCTGGGCGACCGAGGACGACGGCAGTGTGCCCGTACAGAATACATACCTGTTTGCGGAGGCCCTTGAGAAGGCCGGCGTGCCGCACGAGATGCACACCTTCCCCCACGGCCGCCACGGCCTGTCCCTGGCGAACGAGACCTGGGCGGAGGAACGCTACGGGGAGCCCTACACCCTCGAGCAGACGATGCGCCTGATCGAAGCGGTGGACAGAGGGCAGGTGCAGGTGCCGGAAGCCTTTGAAGAGGTGTTCGAGGAGATGGGCGTGCGCGCGAAGGGCGGCAATACCGGCAAGGACCGCGTGCCGCAGCCGGATGTCGCCCAGTGGCCGGATATGGCGGACAGGTGGCTGAGGACCGTGCTGACATTTTCAGAATGATCCCGATGGTCCTGACCGGATCACCGGGGAAGCGCCGGGCTGCCGGGGAAGTGTCGGCGCCGTCGGGGGATTCGTTTCACAGAAAGGGAGTGACGAAGATGTACCATGTTCACGAATCAGAAACGAATACTGTCTCCGCCGGGGCGGCGGCAGGATTGGAGCGGCTGAAAGCGATTCTGGCGGGCTATGACAGGCTGGCGGTCGCTTTCTCGGGAGGTGTGGATTCCACGCTGCTCCTGCGGGCGGCCCATGAGACGCTGGGGGACCGCGTGCTGGCCCTGACAGCGGTCGGAAGCTCCTTCCCCCGCCGGGAGAGCCGGGAGGCCTCCGATTTCTGCGCGCAGGAAGGCGTCCCGCAGAGGGAGATCATCTTCCGCGAGATGGAGGTGGAGGGATTCGCCGACAACCCGGTGAACCGGTGCTACCTCTGCAAGAAGACTCTGTTCGGAAAGGTGCTGGAGGCCGCACACGCGGAAGGCTATGCCGTCGTCGCGGAGGGATCCAACACCGATGACGCCGGGGACTACCGGCCGGGGCTTGCTGCCCTGAAAGAACTGGGGATCGCCAGCCCGCTGCGGCAGGCAGGCCTCAGCAAAGCGGACATCCGCGAACTCTGCCGCATGTACGGCCTTCCGGTCTGGAGCAAACCTTCCTACGCCTGCCTGGCGACCCGCTTCCCTTACGGGGAGCACATCACGGAGGAACGTCTGCACATGGTGGAAGCCGCGGAACAGAAGCTTCTGGACCTGGGCTTCACCCAGCAGCGCGTGCGCGTCCACGGGACGTCGGCCCGGATCGAAGTGCTGCCGGACCAGTTCCCCCTGCTCCTTGCGCGCAGGGAGGAGATCGCCGCCTCCTTCGCGGAGATCGGCTTCGCCTACACCGCCATGGACCTGCTGGGCTACCGGACCGGCAGCATGAACGAGACCCTCACGCAGGAAGAGGTCGAGCGGGGGCTTGCGGGGAAG
Source organism: Lachnospiraceae bacterium UBA3692 (assembly GCA_002372815.1). Lineage (GTDB taxonomy): Bacteria > Bacillota > Clostridia > Lachnospirales > Lachnospiraceae > CAG-791. Next base: position 15,582 of record DFIR01000104.1, on the reverse strand, counting down.
GCGTGAGAACCAGGCCTGATCAACAGGCATGATCAACAGGCATGAGTAGAAGTCCTGAGGATGACAGGCGGAAGAATTGGCAGATGAGACACTGCGCAGGAACAGTGCCGTCATGATGCGGGAGACAGAGATGGAAATAAAAGAATTGCTGGAGATGGTCAGGGACGGAAGCGTGACGGTGGAAGAGGCACAGACGCGCCTTGCCGTCAAGCCTTATGAAGATCTGGGCTTCGCGCGCCTGGATTCGCACCGGGAGAGCAGAAGCGGCTTCCCGGAGGTGATCTACTGCGCCGGGAAGCCGGACGAATATCTGCAGAAGATCTACGTCAACATGACGGAGCGGGAAGGCCGCGCTTTCGGTACCAGGGCGACGCAGCACCAGTACGAGCTCGTCCGGGAAGTCCTGCCGCAGGTGCAGTATGACCCGGTCTCCCGCATCCTGAAGGTGGAAGCACCGGACGAAGCTTCCCGCCGGATCGGCCGGATCGCCGTCTGCTCCGGCGGCACCGCCGACGTCCCTGTCGCGGAAGAAGCCGCCCAGACCGCCGAATACTTCGGCACCAACGTGGAGCGTCTCTATGACGTCGGCGTGAGCGGCCTGCACCGCCTGCTGGACCGCGTCAGCACCCTCCAGGAAGCAAACTGCGTGATTGCCGTCGCCGGCATGGAAGGCGCCCTCGCGAGCGTCGTCGGCGGCCTCGTCCGCTGCCCGGTGATCGCCGTCCCCACCTCCGTCGGCTACGGCGCCAGCTTCCACGGCCTGTCCGCCCTCCTCACCATGATCAACTCCTGCGCCAACGGCATCGCCACCGTCAACATCGACAACGGCTACGGCGCCGGCTACCTGGCCACCCAGATCAACCGGCTGGCGGTTCATGGTGGGACGCGGTGATTTTATTGCGGTAAGGTTGTGACGATGTAACGATGATGGCGCTGGTCGTTGTCGAGACGGTGATATTCTCTTGAAATCACCGCGCCGGTAACGGCACAATCGCCGGCTGTCGCAGACGTTTCAAAGAGAATTCAAAAATCATAAAAAAGGTCTTGCAAAAACAAAAACCTTCCTGTATAATTTCAATTCGTAGCCGAGAGAAAGGTTACGGATAAAGGGCTATAGCCAAACGGTAAGGCAGCGGACTCTGACTCCGTCATTTGAAGGTTCGAATCCTTCTAGCCCTGCTCAATTTCAAGAACCTCTGACAATGACTGTCAGAGGTTCTTTTTTTCTAGATTTTATCTGGCTTTTCCAGCATTTCTACAGTCTGTCATTTTCCCCCGGATTATCTGTTGAAACACTGCTTTTGAGGTAGTGTTGAGGGTACTGGTCAGGGTATCGTAGACACCCGACATAAACGGTCGGGTGTTTTCTTTTCTCTTGACATCCCCTCACTTGCAAAAGTATGATTAGTTATACAAATCATACTTTTAGGGAGGACCAACCATGAATCACCCGGAAGGAAAATACGCCTGGACTGCCACAGTCGGCGAGAAGGGACAGATCGTCATCCCGAAGCAGGCGAGGGAGATCTTTGGGATCAGGCCGGGAGATACCCTGCTGCTGCTCGGAGATGTGGAGCGCGGGATCGCCATCCCGAACAAGGGGGCGTTCGAGGGACTGTTCAGCGCTGCCTTTGAAGAGAAGAAGGGAGTTGAAGAGAAGAAGGGAGAGGAGTCATGAGGATCGCATGGTTCTGCATTCCGGCACACGGGCACACGAATCCCACGCTCGGGATCGTGCGGGCGCTGACAGACACCGGGCATGAAGTCTTCTACTTTTCTTTCGAGATGTTCCGGGAGAAGATCGAGCAGGCCGGAGCGGTGTTCATCGGGTGTGACGGGTACGATTTTGAGATGGAGGACAAGGGGAACGCGGACCGGGTCGGGAAGGACAAGGCCTTTGCCACGGAGCTGCTCGTCTCCTCGACGCTGGCGCTCGACGATATGACGACCGAGAAGATCGGGGAGATCCGGCCGGACGTCATCGTATCGGACTCCGTCGCTTTCTGGGGCAAGCTCGTGGCGATGAAGCACGGAATCCCGTACGTCTCTTCCACGACCACCTTTGCCTTCAACCGGTATTCGGCTAAATATATGAAGGAGACGCCCTGGGACATCGCGAAGATGCTTCTGTCGATGCCCAGGATCAACCGGCAGATCCGCCGGTTGCAGGAGAAAGGGTACCCGGTAAAAGGAATCCTGGACATCGTGCAGAATGACAATGAGACGAATACGATCGTCTATACATCCTCCTATTTCCAGCCTTGCTCGGAGACATTTTCCGACCGGTATCACTTCATCGGGCCTTCGATCCGGCCGGTCACGGAGCCTTATCCGAAGACAGCGGACAAGACCGTCTACATCTCCATGGGGACCGTGAACCAGAACCGGGAGTTCTACCGCAACTGTATTCACGTTCTGGGGCAGACGGGCTGGCAGGTCATCCTGTCCATGGGGACGAACACGGAGCACTTCGACGATCTGCCGGCCAATGTGCAGGTGCATGCGTCCGTGGACCAGATGGCGGTGCTGTCGATCGCGGACGCCTTCATCACCCACTGCGGCATGAACTCCGCGTCAGAGGGGCTGTACTTCCGGGTCCCGCTGGTGCTGTTCCCGCAGACGCCGGAGCAGGGAGCTGTGGCGAGGCGGACGGAGGAGCTCGGCGCCGGCGTGCGGCTGCGGTCCATCTCGGAGGAGGATATTCTTGATGCCGTCACGAAGGTCCTGACTGAGCCTTCGTACAAAGAGAACGCCGTCAGGATCTCGGAGAGCTTCCGGGCCTGCGGCGGGGCGCGGGAGGCGGTGGCATTTCTGGAGGGGGTGAGCCGGGAAAAGCAGTATAGCTGATCTTACATTGTCAAACTGATCCGATCGATCTCCCGCAGTTCCTCCTCGCTGAAGGCCGTATTCCCGATCGCCTTGATGTTGTCGAGGATCTGCGCGGGACGGGAGGCACCGATGAGGACGCTGGTCACAGCGTCGTCGTGGAGCAGCCAGCTGAGCGCCATCTCGGCGAGGGTCTGGCCGCGGCTCTGTGCGATCTCATTCAGTGCGCGGATCTGCGCGAGCCGCTCACCGGTGATGTCCGATTCGTGCAGGAAGCGGCCGTCGGTGCGGACCCTGCTGTCCGCGGGGATCCCGTGGAGGTAGCGGTCCGTGAGCAGTCCCTGCCGGAGGGGGGAGAAGATGATCAGGCCCTTGCCCAGTTTCTTCGCGGCCGCCTTGAGGCCGTTCTTCTCGATCGTCCTGTCGAGGATGTTGTAGCGGTTCTGGTTGATGACAAAAGGCACTCTGAGGTCGGTCAGGATAGCCGTGGCCTTCTCCAGTGCGGGGCCCGTGTAGTTGGAGAGGCCGGCGTAGAGCGCCTTGCCGCTGCGGACTGCCGTCGCGAGCGCACCCATGGACTCCTCGAGCGGCGTCTCCGGATCCATGCGGTGGTGGTAGAAGATGTCCACATAGTCCAGCTGCAGCCGCTGCAGGCTCTGGTCCAGACTGGCCAGGAGATATTTGCGGCTGCCCCAGTCGCCGTAGGGCCCTGGCCACATGGTGTAGCCCGCCTTGGTGCTGATGAGGAGCTCGTCGCGGTAGGCGCGGAGCTCCTCTTTCAGGATGCGGCCCATGTTCCGCTCCGCGCTGCCCGGTTCCGGCCCGTAGTTGTTGGCCAGGTCAAAATGCGTGATCCCGTGGTCGAACGCGGTAAAACACATCTGTTTCATGTTTTCGTAATCGCCTGTATCCCCGAAATTGTGCCACAGTCCCAGAGAGACGGCCGGAAGTTTCAGACCGCTGCTGCCGCAGCGGTTATACTGCATGTTCTCATAGCGGTGAGCGGATGCACGATACATGTTCGGTCCTACCTCCTTTCCATGTGCGAGGATGATCCCGTCCTGCTCGGAAAACTGATGTTTAGAGAGAGTATAGCATACGGAAGGCGGGAAGAAACAGGAGAAGATATATCAATACCAGTTTTGGAAACACTCCAACAGAGCCTTTTGGGTCTGTATTTCCTGTCTGCAGCTGCAGTCCGGGCCGGCAGCCGGCGGCGTAAGATGTCTGCAACAAGAATTAGGTTTGACTAATACGGGCGGGAGCAGGGATAATGATGCTTACAGGAACTCTGAAGCCTGTAACGATCAAACAATCTGCCACAGAAGGGAGAAAGAAATGAAATATAAGTGCACAGTCTGCGGACACATCTATGACGAGGACAAGGAAGGCGTGAAGTTTGCGGATCTTCCGGAAGATTGGAAGTGCCCCATCTGCAAGCAGCCCAAAGCTAAGTTCGAGCCCGTGGATGAGACCGCGGAGCTGACCTGGGCTTCCGAGCACAAGATCGGCATCGCCTCTGATCTCGATGAGGAGATGAAGGATTTCCTCCGCGCGGAGTTCGCCGGTGAATGTTCTGAAGTCGGTATGTATCTTGCAATGTCCAGAGCGGCGATCCGCGAGGGCTATCCGGAAGTCGGCGCTTTCTATCGTCAGGCCGCTTTTGAGGAGGCTGATCACGCTTCCCGCTACGCCGAGATGCTCGGCGAGGTCGTCTCTGCTTCCACCAAGGCGAATCTGGAGGCCCGCGTCGCGGCGGAGAACGGCGCCTGCGCAGGCAAGACCAAATTCGCGAAGAAGTGCAAGGAGATGGGACTGGACGCGCTGCATGACAGCATCCACGAGATGGCCCGCGACGAGGCCAGACACGGCCAGGGCTTTGAGGGTCTGCTGAAGAGATACTTCAAGTGATCCGTCCGGAAGAAAACTGCATAGGATCTGAGAGAGACCGCCTTCCCTGTGGGGAGGGCGGTCTCTTTTTCGGCGCTCTGTTTCAGCAGATCCGGCCCTCTGTGCACATTGCGCAGAATAAGGACAAAACGGACAAAATAATGACATATCGGCCGGTGCGAATGCAGTAGGATGGAAATGTGCAAACTTTTGACGATATCCGCCCTGTGCGGAGAGAAAGGAGACCCCGATGCAAAGGAAGTACCCTCATCTGAGCAGTCCGATCACGGTCGGCAGGACCGTGTTCCGCAACCGTATGTTTTCCGCGCCTATGGGAGGTACGGATATTTCGAACGACGGATGTATCGGTCCGAAGTCCACGGCTTTCTATGAACTTCGGGCCAGAGGCGGCGCGGCAGCCGTTACGGTCTCGGAGCTGATGGTCCATCCGGCGACGGACGGTTCACATGCATATCATCTGGATGAGAGCATTCTCAATTCGCTTGCCGCGGCGACCTATACAGCCGACGCGATCCGCCGCCACGGCGCGATCCCCTCTCTGGAACTGTCGCATTCCGGCATGTTTGCCGGAACGTATATGACGGATAAGAACAGACAGAAATCCATGCACCAGTGGGGCCCGTCCGCGACAGTCAGAGCGGACGGCGTCGAGGTGCGGGAACTGACGAAGGATATGATCGATGAGATCGTTGCTTCTTATGCACATGTCGCAGGACTGGCGAAACGGGCCGGCTTTGAGATGCTGATGATCCATGGCGGACATGGCTGGCTCATCAATCAGTTCCTGTCCCCTATGTTCAATCACCGCACGGACGAATACGGAGGATCGACGGAGAACCGCTGCCGCTTCGCGGTGGAAGTTCTGAAAGCGGTCAGACAGGCGGTGGGGCCTTTCTTCCCGCTGGAGTTCCGGATGAGCGGCTCCGAACTGGTGCCGGAGGGATACGGACTGGAAGAAGGGATCGCCATCGCAAAGATGATCGAGCCTTATGCGGATATCATCCATGTCTCCGCAGGCACTTACCAGAGGTCTTTCGGCAGCACGCATCCTTCGATGTTTACGGAACACGGCTGCAACGTACATCTTGCGGCGGAGATCAAAAAGCATGTATCCAAGCCTGTCGCCACGATCGGCGGTCTGAACGACCCGGCGCAGATGGAAGAGATCATCGCTTCCGGACAGGCGGACATCGTCTATATGGCCCGCGCGCTGCTGGCGGATCCGGAGCTTCCCAGAAAGGTCGTGGAGAACAGGGATGACGAGATCGTGCGCTGTCTGAGATGTTTCACGTGCATGGCGGAGAGGGCGGCGACGTCCACGAGGCGCTGTACCGTCAATCCTCTCATCGGGCGGGAGATGGACGGCATCGAGGTGACGCCAGTGAGGGAATGCGACCGAAAGAAGGTTCTGGTCGTCGGCGCCGGGCCCGGCGGTCTGTACGCGGCATACACTGCCGCCCGCCGCGGACATCAGGTGATCCTCTGCGAGAAGGAGGACGAAGTCGGCGGGATCCTGAAGAGCGAGCAGGCACTGCCTTTCAAGCACGAGATGTATGAACTGTCCGGCACGTATAAGCTGCTGGCGGAGAAGGCCGGTGTTGAGATCCGCCTCCATACGGAAGTCACGCCGGAATATGTGGAGAAAGAGGATCCTTACGCGCTGATCATCGCAGCGGGCTCCGCACCGCTGGTGCCTCCGATTCCGGGGCTCCGCGGTGACAACGTCGTCGTGGTGAATAACTACTACAAAGAGAAAGACAAGGTGACGGACGACGTGGTCGTCTTCGGCGGCGGACTCGCCGGCTGTGAATGCGCGATCCACCTGGGCATGGAGGGTAAGCGCGTGCACCTTGTGGAGATGCGCGACCAGCTGGCGCCGGACGCCAATGTCCGCCATCGCCCGCTGCTTCTGAAGGAGATCGAGAAGTACGTCACGGTGCACACCTCTTACAAAGGCCTGGAAGTGACCGCAGAGGGCATCTGGTGTGAGAACGCGGACGGGGAGAGAGTCCTTGTACCCGGTACCACCGTGATCTGCGCGCTGGGGCAGAGATCGCGGACGGATGTGGTGGAAGCGCTGATGGACACAGCACCTTTTGTGCGGGCCATCGGAGACGCCTCCCGCGTATCCACGATCACAAATGCTGTGTACTGGGGCCATCATGCGGCCCTGGATATCTGAGAATCCGGCATATGCATGCCGCTTTCGCTTTCTAACGAAGATGCCCGGGATCAAAGCGAGTGCCGGGCGTTGAGTTTTCGCTTTCAAATGAAAATGTCCTGGACCAAAGCGAGTGCCGGGCGGTGAGTTTTCGCTTTCAAATGAAAATGCCCTGGACTAAAGTGAGTGCTGCACGGTGAGTTTTCACTTTCAAATGAAAATGTTATAGACAAAAGCGAGTTTCGAGCCTTGGATGACTCTGAAAACTCGCTTTTGTTTGATGGTTTTGGAAAGGAAAGTGAGTTAGCCATAATGAACGTTCGCTTTCTCCGACCTGGAATTCCTTTCAAAGTGAAACTGCTTATCTAAACGCCATCGGAACCGTCCCCTGCGCGGTCATGCGCTGTGTAGAGGAGCACGCTCAGCGCCAGGAGGAGGCCGCCGGCGACGGGATAGATGATGAGCAGGCGGTTGGTGGTGCCGTAGATGTCGAGGACGCCCCGGAAGAGGCAGCCCACGGTGAGCGCGGCGAGGCCGGCATTCCAGACGGACAGGGGCGTCCTACTGGGCAGGACCCTGCCGAAGGCGCATACGCTCAGGAGAGGGAAGACACCCAGACCCAGAGGGACGGCGAAGGCGTAGAGCATGTAGTAAGAGTAGACGCCGTGACTGTAGAGCTCGTAGACCGCCCCGAACAGGGCACACAGGAGAGAAACAGCCAGCTCCAGGTAAGCGGTCCGCAGGATCTCTTCTCTGTACGGAGTTCTGCAGTCTTTTCTGTAATCAGTACCGTACTCCTTTTTGGGTTCATCCGATGTAGACAATGTCGCTCACCTCTCTTTCTTTGATCCGGTTGCCGGTAGTTGTAGGATTGTTGACGACGGTCCCCTGAAAGACCATGGTGGAGGAGCCGCCGCCGTCCAGGTTATAGGCGGTCTGCACACCCAGGGACTGCATGTAGGAAGCGAGTTCGCGGAGACTGAGCCCCTCGCTCTCGTCCGTGCGGCCGTCCGAGACCACCAGAACGTAGTGCAGTGTGTCGATGACGCCGATCGCGGTGCGGGGGTTGTCTGCCATGGCTTTGCCGACTTCTTCGCCTTCCGAGACAGCGATCTCACCGCTCTCCACCAGAGCGGGCCCAAAGGAGAAAGCCTGCCAGACGCCCCTGTCCGCCAGCTCCTGCGCGGTGACCTCGGAGGGATCGACGATCTCCATGGTGCCGTCCGGATAGATGCAGAGCACCTCATTGCTGCCCGCCGTCTCGCGGTAGACCACGCCGTTGCGGATGACATAGCCGGTCTCCTGCGCGCCGTAGTAGTCGCCGTTGACGGCCAGGACCGCGTCCTTGGCGGCAGCCATGTCGGAAGTCGTCTCCGTGACGTTCCTGCCGTAGGTATCTTCTGCGAAAGCCGTCTTCAGGTACTGGGCGGAGGACAGTTTCACGTCGGCCGTATAGACCTCCGTGTCCTCCACGGTGCAGCGGGTTACGGTGATCGTCATGTTCTCGTCTTCGTAGGTGCCGATGACCTCCGATCCTGCAGCAGTGACGGTGTCGTCCTGCGTACCGGTGCTGTCACGGCTGCTGCTGTCGCTGGCATCACTGCTGCCGCGGTCACTGCTGTCGCTGGCATCGCTGCTGTCACTGTCGCTGCTGCTGTCTCTGCTGTTGCCGTCGTCGCTCTTCGAGCCGGCACCGCTGTCGTCGGAATCGTGCCTGCTCTTATGGCGCTTCTTTTCGGAGGAGGAGGCAGACGAGGACCCCTCGTCTGAAGAGGACACTTCCGGGGAAGAGCCGGACCCCGAAGGAGAGGGGGAGACCTGCGCGACAGATTCCTCCTCAAATACGGACATGTTCATTTCCGTCGCGTTCGTCTGCATGGGTGTGGTGAGAACGAACGTGTCCAGGGCGATGTAGATGGTAAAAGCTGTGAGGCAGGCCGTGAAGGCGGCCGGCCATAGATGTTTTTTCATGAGGACCTCCTTTTTTATTCGTTCAGGAGCGGATCCCGGGGCGGAAGACACAGGACCGCTGTACGATGAAACTGACTGCGAACATGACCACTTCGACGGCGATCTTGGCCAGGTAGCCGCTGATGCCGAGCAGCGACAGGCCCTTCAGCAGGACGGTGCCGCTGAGAAGGATGAGGGCCGCCAGAAGCGCGTACGCCGGGGCGGACGCAGAGACAGCTGCATCACTGCGGAAGACGAGCCGCCGGTTCAGTGTGTAGTTGCAGGCTGCGCTGATGAGACGCGCCGCGACGTTGGACAGGACCAGACTGCCTGAGACTGCCAGGAAACAGCAGAACAGCAGATAATCCAGACAGAAGCTGACCAGGGAGGCGCCTGAGAAGTGCAGGATCTCCCGGTAGATCCGGAAGGAGTCCCGGACAGTGTCAAAGTGGGACGAAGCGTTGCCGTCGAAGTAGACGGTCTCGATCCATATTTCCCGGAGAGGGATCCCGCTTCGCGCCGCGGTCAGCAGCACCTGCATCTCGTATTCGTACCGGTCGCCGGACACTGCCAGCATGCGCGGCACGAGCTCGTCCGAGAAGGCGCGCAGGCCTGTCTGCGTGTCATAGACTTTCGCGCCGCTGGTGAGGCGGAAGACGGTGCGGGTGATCGTGTTGCCGATCCGGCTGCGGAGCGGGACCTGACCGTCGAAGCGCCGGCTTCCGAGGACCAGCGCCTCCGGAGATGTTTCCGCCTCCCGGCAGACCCGGCAGATGTCCCCGACCTTGTGCTGTCCGTCCGCATCAGCGGTGACGACGGTATAAGGAATCGGAAAGTGATCCGCAATATACCGCAGGCCGGTCTTCAGGGCGGCCCCTTTGCCGCGGTTGATTTCGTGTGTCAGAACGGTGACTCCCTCCATCCCGGAGAGCCTTGTGAAGATTTCCGCGCAGGCCGCCCCTGAACCGTCATCCACTACGATGGCTTGGAAGCCGGCGCTGACAAGATCTTCTGTGAAAGGTATTAACGCAGTGTCCGGCTGATAGGCCGGGATCAGGACGATGCGCTTTGATGTATCCATTTCTTACCTCCTTCTCCGCCGCAAGCCTGTCCGGCTCCGGCGGTCTTACTTGTTTATGGAGAGAATACACGGCGAAGCTTAAAATAAACTAAGGGGCGATAACGGGGCTGTAGAAGATGCTTACCGCCCCGTTATCGCCCCGGAAGCCAGAAAAGAAGAAAAAGGGCGATAGCGGGGCGACAGAAGATGCCTGCCGCCCCGTTATCACCCCGGAAGCCGGAAAAGAAGAGAAGGGGCGAAGACGGGGCCATGGAGAGATGTCCACGGCCCCGCCTTCCCTACGCGGGCGAACCCATCACCTCCGGACAGCTGCCGCAGAGCCACAAAGAAGATTCCGCCAACCACGGCTTCGGCATGAAGAGTATCCGCTTCCTGGCGGAAAAATACGGCGGGACCATGGAATTCTCCACCGCCGACGGCCTCTTCACCCTGCAGATCCTGCTGCCGGTCCCGGCGTAAATTGCGGCGGTTGTGATTCGCTCTGCCGTATGGTAGAATATTTTGTTGAAATGTGCCAATACCCATGAACAAACTTGTTCGGACAGAGCGGATGCTGAGAGACAGCGAGGGGAGTACATCATGCCGTCAGAGCGATATTCGGGAATCTACCAGGATCTGAAGGAGAAGATCGAGAGCGGTGTCTACAAGCCGCAGACGTTCCTGCCGTCGGAGACGATGCTGAGCGCGAGATTCAAGTGCTCGAGAGGCACTGTGCGCAGAGCGATCGCGATGCTTGCGGAGGACAGCTATGTGCAGAGCATCCACGGGAAGGGCGTCGTCGTCATCTACCGGGAGCCGCCCGCGAACCGGTTCGCGTTCGGGGAGATCGAGACGATGCGGGAGGCTTTTGCCCGCAACGGGCGGGATTACCGGACGAAGGTGCTGGAGTTCACCACCCTGACCGTGGACAGACGGCTCTCGAGGAAGACCGGGTTCTCGGAGGGAGAGGAAGTCTACTTCATCCAGCGGCTGCGCCTGCTGGACGGGGAGCCGGTCATCCTCGACAACAATTTCTTCCTGACGAGGATCATTCCCGGGCTGACGCCGGAGATCGCGGAGCAGTCCGTCTATGATTATCTGGAAAAGGAACTCGGTGATACGATCGTGACGACCAAGAGGGTCCTCACGGTGGAGGAGCCGACCGAGATGGACGAGAAGGTCATGGACCTGTCCGACTGCCACGCGATGGCCGTCGTCACGTCGGAGACCTACAACGCGGAAGGGGAGATGTTCGAGTACACCCAGTCGCGCCATAAACCGAAATATTTCTCGTTCTACACAGTTGCGCGGAGAAAACACGCCTACAGCGCAGACAGAAACCAGTGAGGCCGCGCCGGCCGAGGCGACAGACCATGGAGCCGGAACGGCAGGACCGCAGCAGGAACACGGAGCAGGAGAGGGAGACCCGGGAGGGCTCCCTTTTTTCGTGCTGCGGGATAGTGAAATTCTGTGATATTGAAAACGATATCATGTATTGACTAACACGTTTGAACGTATTAGTTTAAATAAGTAAGCTACTATATGACTTTACCCGACATCCGAAAGGGGGATCCAAATGGGAAAGTTTCAGCAGGATGCAGCGAAGCTGCTCGAACTGGTCGGCGGCAAGGAGAATGTCGCGGCGATCACACATTGCGTCACAAGAATGCGGTTCGTCCTGAATGATCCGTCCATCGCGGACGTGGCGAAGATCGAGAAGCTGCCCTCTGTGAAGGGTACCTTCACGCAGGCGGGTCAGTTCCAGGTCATCATCGGCAACCAGGTCGCGGATTTCTATGATGATTTCGTGGCTGTTTCCGGTATTTCCGGCATTTCCAAGGCCGAACTGAAATCACAGGCCAAGCAGAACCAGACGTTCCTGCAGCGTCTGATGAGCGATCTCGCGGAGATCTTCGCTCCGCTGATCCCGGCGATCATCACCGGCGGTCTCATCCTGGGCTTCCGGAACGTGATCGACTCCATGTACATTCTGGAGAACGGCACGAAGACCATCTGCGACGTGTTCCCCTTCTGGGCGACCGTCGACAACTTCCTCTGGCTCCTCGGCGAGGCGATCTTCCACATGCTGCCGGTCGGCATCTGCTGGTCTGTGGCCAAGAAGAAAGGTACGACCGAGATCCTCGGCATCATCCTGGGCCTGACGCTCGTCTCCGGCCAGCTCCTGAACGCCTACGCCGTGGCTTCCGCGACGGAGGAGACATGGGCGGCGTATACGTGGGACTTCGGTTTTGCCCAGGTGCATAAGATCGGTTATCAGGCGCAGGTGATCCCGGCGATCCTGGCGGCCTTCGCACTGGTCTACCTTGAGAAATTCTTCAAGAAGATCGTCCCGCAGGTCCTGCAGATGATCCTCGTCCCGTTCTGCTCGCTGCTTCTGGCGGTCATGGCGGCCCACTTCATTCTCGGCCCCATCGGCTGGTTCCTCGGCGACATCGTCGCGAAGGTCGTCCTCGCCGGTATCACCGGCCCGGTCAAGGCCCTGTTCGGCGCGATCTTCGGATTCGTCTATGCGCCGCTCGTCATCACCGGTCTGCACCACATGACCAACGCCATCGACATGCAGCTGATCCAGGCGACCGGCGGCACGATGCTGTGGCCCATGATCGCGCTCTCCAACATCGCGCAGGGCAGTGCCGTCCTCGGCATGATCCGCCTGCAGAAGAAGAACGCCGCGAGACAGGAAGTCAACATCCCCGCCTGCATCTCCTGCTACCTGGGCGTCACAGAGCCGGCGATCTTCGGCGTCAACATGAAGTACAACTTTCCTTTCCTCTGCGGCATGACCGGCAGTGCCATCGCAGGCTGCCTGTCCGTCCTCATGGGCTGCACGGCCAACGCGATCGGCGTCGGCGGCCTTCCGGGCATCCTTTCCATGCAGGCACCGAGCTGGCTGAAATATGCTTTTTGCATGCTGCTCGCGGTTGTGATACCTTTTGTATTGACCATGATCATCGGCAAGCGCAAGGGCACGGATGTGGAAGCTGAGCGCGAGGCGCTGGAAGAGGCGGCCGAGGCGGAAGCTGCCGCGGCGGCGGAAGAAGTGAAGGCTGCGAACGCCGGCAAGCCCGTGGATCTCGTGGCGTTCCTCTCCGGAACCACCGTCAATATCGAGAATGTGCCGGACCAGGTCTTTGCTTCCAAGGCGCTCGGAGAAGGCATGGCGATCGATCCCACGGATGACTGCCTGGTGGCACCTGCCGACGGAACGGTTTCCGTGACCATGGATGAGAGCAATCATGCCGTCGGTCTGACGCTGGACAACGGCGTGGAGATCCTTCTGCACATCGGCCTGGATACGGTCGGCATGAACGGCGACGGGTTCGAGTGCTTCGTGAAGATGGGTGAGCACGTGAAGGCCGGGCAGAAGCTGATCAAGTTCGATCCCGCGAAGATCCGCGCTGCGGGCCATCCGCTGGTGACGATGCTCGTGATCACGGACGACGGCGGCATGTCCGATTTCCACTTCACGGAAGGCACGAGCGTGGCGGCCGGCAGAGACACCATCGCGGAGATCCGTTGAATAAAGGAGGGGAGATGCATACTTTTCACAACAGTACGGTCTACCAGATTTATATCAAGTCGTTCTGCGACAGCGACGGCGACGGGATCGGCGATCTGAACGGCATCCGCAGCAAGCTCCCCTATGTGAGAAGTCTGGGGGTGGACTATATATGGATCACCCCCTTTTTCCCCTCGCCGATGAATGACAACGGGTATGATATCTCCGACTACTGTGCGGTGAACCCGATGTTCGGCACGATGGAGGACTGCGAAGCCCTGATCCTGGAGGCGCGTCAGCAGGGACTCGGCCTGATGTTCGACATGGTGTTCAACCACACCTCCACCGAACACCGCTGGTTCCAGAAGGCGCTGGCCGGGGATCCGGAGTATATGGACTACTATATTTTCCGTGATCCTGTGGACGGCCGCGAGCCGACCAACTGGGTGTCCAAATTCGGGGGCAGTGCGTGGGAATATGTGCCGCATCTCGGCAAATACTACCTGCACCTGTTCGATGTGACGCAGGCGGACCTGAACTGGGAGAATCCCAGGGTCCGGGAGGAACTGAAGAACGTCATCCGCTTCTGGAAGGGCAAGGGTGTCTCCGGTTTCCGCTTCGACGTCGTCAACCTCATCTCCAAACCGCCGGTCTTCGAGGACGACCACGAGGGCGACGGGCGGAGAATGTACACGGACGGCCCCCGCGTGCACGAGTTCCTGCAGGAGCTTGTGGCGGACACCGGGATCGGCAGCATGGTGACCGTCGGCGAGATGTCTTCGACCTCGCTGGACAACTGCATCCGCTACACCCGTCCCGCCGATCATGAGCTGAGCATGGCATTCAGCTTCCATCACCTGAAGGTGGACTACGCCGGCGGCGACAAATGGGCGCTGAAGGCGCCGGATCTCGCCCGGCTCGGGGAGATCTTCCGGACCTGGCAGGAGGGCATGCAGGAAGGCGGCGGCTGGAACGCGGTCTTCTGGTGCAACCACGACCAGCCGCGCAGCGTCTCCCGCTTCGGCGACGACGGGCGCTGCTGGAAGGAATCCGCCAAGATGCTGGCCATGCTGATCCACATGATGCGCGGAACGCCCTACATCTACCAGGGCGACGAGCTGGGCATCACGGACCCCGGCTATTCGGGCATCGATGAGTACCGGGATGTGGAGAGCCTGAACTACTACCGGATCCTGCTGGAGAGAGGGCTTACGGAGGCAGAAGCTTTCGAAGTGATCTCCCGGCGCTCCCGCGACAACGGGCGGACGCCCATGCAGTGGGACGGCACGGACACGGCCGGCTTCACCACCGGTGAGCCCTGGATCGGCATCCCCGCCAACCACACTTATATCAACGCGGCCTCGGAAGAGAAGGATCCGGATTCCATCCTCCATTTCTACAGGACCCTCACCTCGCTCCGCAAGGAGTACGCGGTGATCGCGGAGGGAGATATCCGCTTCCTGGCGGCAGGCGCGGACGGCGTGATCGCCTACGAACGCTCCCTGCACGGCCAGGTCCTGACGGTCCTCTGCAACATGACCGCAGCAGAAGTGCCCTGCGCACCCGCTCTGCGTGAGGGATGCTGCCTGCTGACGAACTATCCCGAGGACGCGACTGATGAGGCCGCTTCCGTGCTTCGGCCGTTTGAAGCGGCTGCGTATCTCAGAAACAAGTAAATTCATACAGTGTATAAAGGCAGCCTGCATCCGTTCGATCCACGATCGACCCGCTCGTTCAAAGTGGAGCGCACGGATGCGGGCTGTCTTTATGCAGAGGGGGGCACAAAACATACATCAGAGGAAGCCAGTGGTGAGATGTACGGAAGCAGGACGGAATAGAGGGCAGAGCGGCCGCAAAACGTACATCAGAGGAAGCCAGAGGTGAGATGTATGAAAGCGGGACGGAATAGAGGGCAGAGCGGCCACAAAACGTACATCAGAGGAAGCCAGGCAAGAGATGTACGAAAGCAGGACGGAATAGAGAACAAAGCGTCCATTAAGCGTCCTGGCACGCTGCCATCACGCCCGGACAGCTTCTCCGGTGCGTCGTAGGCCGGTTCTCCGCGTGTGCACGAAAGGAACCGCCATCCCGTATCCGGGAGAGACACTTTTGAACGAGCGGTTTGACGAACCTGACCTGGGCAGAGGATCTGCC
>DFIR01000101.1:931-8248 GCA_002372815.1 Lachnospiraceae bacterium UBA3692 | reverse complement strand
TCAGCCCGTCGGGCCGGCTCATCACAAATTCGGAACAGGCGCCGGACCCGGACGAAGAGCTTTTCATCGAGAATTTCGATCCGAATATCACCGCAGGTAATTACTACACGGAAGGCACATTCTTCGATTCCTTCTCCGAGACGTACCTGAGCGTGCTCGCGCCGATCATCTCCAGCTACTCCGTCAAAGGGTACGTCGTGATCCACACGCCCTTCTCGCGGATCGAGTCAAAGGCGGCTTCCCTCGTCAACATCTCCTACATGATGCTGCTCGTCATCCTGCTGCTCTCGCTGATCATCCTGATCTTCTTCACCGAGATCGTCTACCGGCCGCTCCGCCGCATCACGACGGCGACCGAGCAGTACGCAGCCGGAAACATGCACTACGAGCTCTCCGTCGACAGCGAGGACGAGATGGGCTATCTCGCCAGCGTCCTGAGCTATATGGCGAGCGAGATCGCGCGCGCGGAGGACGACCAGAAGAAGTTCATCGCGAACGTCTCCCACGACTTCCGCTCCCCGCTGACGTCGATCCAGGGCTTCCTCTCCGCGATGCTCGACGGCACGATCCCTCCCGAGCTGCACGAAAAGTATCTCGGCGTCGTCCTCACGGAGACTGAGCGCCTCACGAAACTCACGAATGACCTGCTCTCCCTCAACAACCTGAACACGCGGGGCGTCCTGCTCGCGAAGACCGACTTCGACATCAACGACAGCATCCGGCGCATGGCGCTCTCCTTCGAGCAGGTCTGCCGAAACAAGAACATCAACGTCGAGCTCGTCCTTCTCGGAGAAACGCTCTTCGTCACCGCCGATAAAGAGCGCATCGAGCAGGTCCTCTACAACCTCGTGGACAACGCGATCAAGTTCACCGGCCGCGGCGGCACGATCCGCATCGAGACCTCCGAGAAGAAGAACAAGGTCTTCGTCTCCATCAAGGACAACGGCATCGGCATCCCTAAGGACGACCAGAAATACATCTGGGACCGCTTCTACAAGACGGATCTCTCCCGCGGCAAGGACAAGAAGGGGACCGGCCTCGGCCTGTCCATCGTACGCGAGATCATCCGCGCCCACGACGAGAACATCAACCTCATCTCCACCGAGGGCGTTGGCAGCGAGTTCATCTTCACGCTCCGCCGCTCGGAACGGAACGACGAACTGGAAGAAGATTGAGGGACGACAGTCAAAGCCAGAAGTCGACAATAAGCCGGGAAATCGACGCGAAACTAAAGAAATGGGTCAGAAAAGGCGGCCCTCCGCACCACAAATGATGGCGCCGGAGGACCGCCTCTTTTATGTTCTTATCAGTCGAGTTCGAAGACGACCGTCACCTGTGCCGTGATCTCCGCCTCACCCGGCATGACGGCGACGTCCATTGCCGCCTCTTCCGCGACGCCGTATCCGCTCATCTGCTTCGCGTCCATGTAGCTGGTGTTGTAGCGGTAAGCCGTGTTCTGGTATCCCTCGCTCACGCTCAGGATCTCACCGAGACTGCCGTCTGCTGCCTTCGCGAGCACTTCGCCCTTCTCTTTCGCCTTCTCGACAGCCTTCGTCAGCGCCTCGTTGTAGATCTCGTCGTAGTTGCTGCAGGAATAGCTGATGTTGTTCACCTGGTTGACGCCAGCCGCGACGCACTCGGAGATCAGCGCGCCGACCTCTTCGACGCTGCGGTCCGTGACCGTCAGCGACGTGGAGACCTGGTAACCGACCAGCTTCTCGGTATTGCCGCTGTAATCGTAGCGGGGCCAGAGGTCATATCCGCTCGTCTTGATGCTCTTGTCCGGGACGCCCAGCTCACGGATCTTCGCAATGACCTGATCCACTGCCTCCGTATTCTTCTGCTGCGTCTCCTTTGCGTTGGCGCCTTCCGTCTGCACGGCAAGGATGATCTGTGCCTTGTCCGGCACCGTGACGCTGCTGCTGTCCGCCATGACTGTGATCGTGCGCTTCGCTGCGCCTTCCTTTCCCATATCTTCCTTCTCCGTCTCATTTTCCGCCGCGCTGACTTTCAGCGCGCCGATCCCGTCCGCCGCCGCGGAGCTTCCCGCACCGTTTCCTGCGGCCGCGCCGCAGCCTGCCATCAGAAGCGCCGCCGCGCTCACTGCCGCAATGATTGCTGCCAAATTCTTCTTCATTCCGATTACCTCCTTAAAAACTGTCTGTCCGGGATCCGGCCGGCTGGAGCCTGCGCGCTCAGTCCGCGATCTCCCACAATGTGAGCTGTCCGTCCGCCGATCTCAGTATGAGCTGCTCCGCAGTCTGCAGCTTTGTGTCTCCGTGCATCACGATCGTCATGTACCAGGTGCCGGACCCGTTCTCCGCGATCTTGTCGCCCATGACGTCCTCCAGTTCCTTCTGTTCCTTCTCCGTCAGCTCGACCTTGCGGTAGTCGATGTCCATCGCATCGATGGTGACGACCGCCGTCTCGCCGCTCTCCTTCGCGGATTTTGCAGACTTCGCACTCGCTGCTTCCCGCTCATCCGCGGCGCTCTCGCCGGCGGCGTTCTGCGCGGCGTCCGTCATCGGCATCTCTGCCGCCGGCGCAGCTTCTTCCATTGCTTCCTCAGCCGCGTATTCCGCCTCCGCTATGTCGAAGCTTTCCGTCTCCGCGGCCGCGTTCTCTGCGCCGCCCGCATCCGCCGTCTCCGACGCGGTCATTCCCAGCATCGATGCAGATCCTGCGGCTTCTTCCACTGCTTCTTCCGCCACTTCGACATGTTCAGCCTTCGCCTCCTCCGCGGCGGGAGCCGCAGCACTTGACAGCTGCTCGGAAGGAGCTGAACTGCCTGCGCC
This sequence comes from Lachnospiraceae bacterium UBA3692, assembly GCA_002372815.1. Taxonomy (GTDB): domain Bacteria; phylum Bacillota; class Clostridia; order Lachnospirales; family Lachnospiraceae; genus CAG-791. The sequence goes on along the minus strand of DFIR01000101.1, from coordinate 5,453 downwards.
CTGGAACAGTGGACGGATGATCCCGACCCGCTGCGCGACGAATACCAGCGCGACGCATGCCGCAAGCGTCAGCACCGGCACCGCGTACCGGTTCCAGGGGGACTTCTGTCTCCCGCGGCCGGTGCTCCGCGCCTTGGATCCGCCTGCTTCCCGCGCCCTTCGGCGGTCTTCCGCGTGTGCCTCGAAGGACGCCGCTTCCGCCGCCTCTGCAGCATTCACAGCTTCCGCTGCATTCTCCGCATCTGCCGCTTCCGCACGCGCCATTCTCTCGCTGCGCCAGGCGTCCGCCTCCGCGAGCAGCTTGTCGTCGACCTCGCCGATCGCGTCCATCAGGGTCTCAGGCCTGTAGTCTTTCCCGTATCTGCTGTCGTCTTTTCCGTTTTCTCTCATACCGGTTTCCGCTCCGTCACACCGCAAATCCTTCTTCGGCCAGGAATTTCTTCAGCGCCGCGCGCTCCCTCGAGAGGGTGCTGCGGATCGTGCCTTCCTTCATTCCCGTATACTTCGCCATGTCAAAGGATGAATCCATGTAAAAGTATCTGCACAGGAACAGGTTCCTGCGCTCCGCGGGTATGCTCTCGAGATATCTTGAGACCGCGTCCGCGAGCTGCCCCGCCTCCAGTCTCTCCGTGATATCCTCCTGCGATGACACAACTTCCTCCAGTTCCGACAGGGACGCCGCGTACTGCCCGCCGCCGCGCTTCGCGCTCGTGCGGCGCCGCAGCCGGTCGATCGAGATCTGCCGCGTGATCTTGCCGAGATAGGTCGAAAGCACCGACGGCCTGTGCGGCGGCATTGACTTCCACGCACTCAGGTAAGTGTCGTTTACGCTCTCTTCGCTGTCCTCGTTGTCCGCGAGCACATTCCACGCGATCTTCAGCAGATAGCGGCCATATTTGTTCTGGGTCTCTGCGATCGCCTGCTCCTGTCTGTCCCAGTACAGATCCACGATCCGGGCGTCTTCCATATCCTGATTCCCCGTTTTTCCTGACTGCCGCCGCCGAAACTCCATGGCATTCCGGCCGCCGCTCAGGTCCTTCTGTCTTAATACCCGCAATTTGTTTTAAACTGCTGCAACTATTATAAATGTTTTCCGGACTATTTTTCCGAACGTATTTCCGGACGTTTGTTTTCCTGCTTATTTCACCAGTTCCCGCGTCGCCGCCGCGAGATCCCTGTGCACGACATCTCTCGGCTCGAACCGGAGGCACTGGTACACGAGCTGCATCACGAACCCCGCGCCGAACGTACTGATCAGGGTACCGATCCCGACCGGTCCTCCAAGAAGCCATCCGGCTGCGAGGACCACGGCCCAGAGCATCGTCCCCACGATCCCGATCGGCAGCCTGCGAAGCCGCTTTCCGAGTCCGACGAGCAGCGTGTCCCTCGGCCCGCAGCACTGTCCGGCACTCATGTAGATCCACATGCCCACTGCCATGAAGACGAAGCCGCACAGCATGATCAGGATCCCCGCCGGCACACTGTGATTCTCCGGCAGCGGATTCAGGTCGTTGAAAAGCTGGACAAAATTTCCCGTCAAGAATGCATCGATGACCGTGCCGTAGCCGACGCTCTCCTTCATCAGAAGGTCGATCCCCAGAATGAGGACCGCAACTGCCGTCATTGCCATTCCATAGTTGAGCGGTGTGTGGAGCGCGATCCCCATACCGAGGCAGTCCCACGGCGCAAGCCCTATGTTCGCAAAGACTGTCAGGTGAACGCCGAACGCGAACACCAGCAGCCCCACGGTGATCTGAAGCCAACCTTTAACGATCCCTCGTTTCCCTATTTCCGCCTTCATCCTGTCTTCGTGTCTCTTTCTGTCTCCGCGCGTCATCTGTCGCTGTACCTTATGCTGTCTTCGCGGTTCGTCCCGTCTCGATGTTTGACCGGCTGATTATACACCAAGCCGCACCGCAAATCTGTTACAATAATAACTGCATTGGGAGATTTTTCATATGAAAAAAACACATTCCGAAGTCGTTCGCAGGCTCTTCATGAAGCTCCTCCCGGTCCAGATCCTTCTGGTCCTGACCGGCGGCGCAAACTCTTTTCACCAAACATAGACTTATATCCGGGCGGGGCTGTCCCCCGCCCGTTTCACATCGCCGCCGCGCCCCACACAAGAAGTAGGGCCAGGCAGATCGGCACCGCAAGGGCATATTTCATCCGGTTTGCCCGGAGCATCAGGCTCATCATGCTGTTCATGCCGCTTCCTCCTCTTCCATATAATCCGCATACTCCGCCTCGCTCGCAAAGAGGACGTATCTGCCGTCAATGTATCCCATGTATCCGCTCGCCGTATCGTAACCTTTCATATCGACCATCCCTTTCTGCAGTTCGGTGAACTGCGGTCTTATGTTCTTTATCTGAGATAAGGATACAAAACATGCTGTCCCAAAAATTTCCCTTATGGTATCCTTGGGACAGAAATTTTTCCGGCGCGAAGGGCGCCGCATCCGGCAGGACCGCATGCGCGGTATTTGCCGCAGAGAGGTGTAACAATGGCTAGAGTAAAGGGCGACCACCAGAAGCTGAAGCTTCTGTATCTGGCGAAGATCTTCACGGAGGAGACCGACGACGACCACCGCATGACGCTCCCGCAGATCCTGGACCGGCTGGGCGGATACGGCGTGAACGCGGACCGGAAGACGCTCTACCAGGACTTCGAGGAGCTGCGGACGTTCGGCCTGGACATCCTGAAACAGAGAGTGGGCAAGGAAACTTACTACTGGATGGGCGCCCGCGACTTCGAGCTGTCGGAGCTCAAGCTCCTCGTGGATTCCGTGCAGGCCGCCAAGTTCATCACGGACGGCAAGTCGAAGGAGCTGATCGCGAAGCTGGAAAAGCTGACGAGCCGCCACCTCGCGGGCCGTCTCCAGCGGCAGGTCATCATCTCCGGCCGCGTGAAGACGATGAACGAGAGCATCTACTACAACGTCGACGTGCTTCACCAGGCCATCAGCGACGACGTGCAGATCCGGTTTCACTATTTCCAGTGGAATTTGAAGAAGGAGATGGAGCTGCGCCGCGGGGGTGCCTGGTATCAGATCAGCCCGTGGGCGCTCATGTGGGACAACGAAAACTACTATCTGGTCGGATACGACGCGGGGAGCGGGGAGGCCGGCGGCGCGGGCAGGATCAAGCACTACCGCGTCGACAAGATGCTCGAGATCACCGTGACCGACTGCCCCCGGGAAGGGAAGGAGCAGTTCGAGTCCTTTGATATGCCTCGCTACACGAAATCGCTGTTCGGCATGTTTGGCGGCGAGGAGACAAGAGTCACTCTGGAAGTTGACAACGACGCGGTCGGCATTCTGATCGACCGCTTCGGCAAGGACCTGATCATCATGCGGACGGGCGAGGACCGCTTCCGGACCGTCGTGAATGTCGCCGTCAGCAACCAGTTCCTCGGCTGGGTCATGGCGCTCGGCGGCAAGGTGCGGATCGTCTCTCCCGCTTCCGTCGCTGAAAGAATGCGTTCCGAGGCGAGGCGCATCGCCGATCTTCAGTGACGCATCCGCCGGCGGCGCATATAATAACATGGAGTAAGACTGACGGAGGTATTACAGCTATGACAGAAACAGACCGGCTCAAAGAAGTCGTTCAGACGCTGAGGAGTGAACACGGCTGTCCCTGGGACAGGAAGCAGACGCATGTCAGCCTGAAACCCGAATGCATTGAAGAAGCGGCGGAAGTGATCAGCGGGATCAACATCCTGGAAGAGACCGGCGACGCCGGGAATCTCTGCGAGGAGCTGGGCGACCTGCTGCTGCAGGTGATGTTCCACGCCGTGATCGCGGAGGAGGAAGGGCTGTTCACCTTTGACGACGTGGCGAAAGCCGCCTCCGACAAGATGGTGCGCCGGCACCCTCACGTGTTCGCCGGCGTGACCTACGAGTCCGACGAGGCCCTGCATGACGCCTGGACAGAGATCAAGCGCCAGGAAAAAGAGGGACACGAGTGGTACGCGGACTATCTGCCGGCCGCTTTCCAGGAGGCGCATGAGCTCATCGACAGGGCAATCGCGCGGAAGGGGTTCACTGTCTCCCATCAGTCCTGACTCCCGGCCGCCTGCTTTCTCGTTACGAACCAGAGGCCGTTTTCCTCATAAAACAGCCGGATCTCCCGGTTCAGGATCCTGCAGGTATAGCAGATCCCTGCGCCGCCCGCCTTCCGGCTCGCCATTCTCTGGATCCGGCTGATCCTGTCGATCTCATATCTCTTCCCGCTCTCCCAGACGATGGATACCGGCAGAAGCTGCCCGTCCACTGTAAATCTGGCAATGACTTCAACGTACGCTTTGTACGGATTTCCCTCCGTCACCTCCGGCATCTTCTCGTGGAGCGTCACCGGCCCGGAGACCGGAATTTCTCTGTGATAGTCATAGACCCCCATGGCTCTTACCCCGTATCACGTCCTCCCGCAGCATTCGCCCTGCTGCCGGAGAACTTCACCGCCCCGCGCCTTCTCATAGCAAAAGTAACTGTTCCGCGCCGGTCCGGTTCCCGCGCTCCAGATA
>DFIR01000101.1:0-776 GCA_002372815.1 Lachnospiraceae bacterium UBA3692 | reverse complement strand
CCGAATCTCCTCCGGATATCGTCCATGGCGACGTCCGCCCTCAGGAGCCGCTGCCGGTACTGCTCATCATGGAACAGATCCAGCTGGTACGGCCAGGTGTCGGGCTTTAGGTCCCCCACCCGGACGCCGATGCTCCGGATCGGGCTGTGCCAGTCATAAATTTCGTGAAACAATTCCATCGCGACGTCGTGGATCTCCCCCGAGATGTTGGTCGGCGTGCCGATCTTCCGCTGTTTGCCGCAGCAGAACAGACTGCTGTCCCTGACGTAGACTTCGATCACCCTGCCGGCAAATCCGTTATCCCGGCACCGGGACGCCACACTCTCCGAGAGCAGGTAAAGGACCAGGTCGACGTCCTCGTCGCTCTCCAGATCCCGCGGAGTCGTCGTGCTGTTGCCGATGCTCTTGATGGGCGCCTGCGTGTTCTCCGGGCTGACCGGCGTCGCGTCCAGGCCCCTGGCAAACACCGAGAGCATGAGCCCGATCTTCCCGAAGATCCGGTGCAGCAGCTCCGGGTCCGCCTCCGCCAGCTGGCCGATCGTCGTGATCCCGAGGTTATACAATTTTCTCTTCGTGGCCCTTCCTACGTATAAAAGGTCTTCCACCGGGATCGGGTACACGATCTCCCTGCAGTTCTCCCTCGAAAATTCCGTAACTGCATCCGGCTTTTTATAGTCGCTCCCCAGCTTCGCGTACACCTTGTTCCACGAGACGCCGACGCTGACGGTGATCCCGACCTCCTTTTTTATCCTCGCGTTGATCTCCTCCGCGATCTT
>DFIR01000032.1:3948-10256 GCA_002372815.1 Lachnospiraceae bacterium UBA3692 | reverse complement strand
ATAAACACCTCCGCAAAGGTTTCCCAGCATTCCTTTTCTGACTTATTTATCGAAGGAGAAATATAAACACTTCCACAAAGGGGCTGGCGCCATGGTATGCACCAACGCCAGCCCCTTCATTCGCTCACTGTAGCGGACATCTCTCACCCCTGCTCCAGCTCGTTCATCCACTCCTTCAGCACTTCCACATATCGGTCGTGGTCCTCCACGTAGCACATGTGCCTCGCATCCGGGAAAAGTTCCCAGCGGGCGCCGGGGATCCGGTCATACATGGTCTTCGCGATGTAAGGCGTGCAGAGATCGTTGCCGCCGCTCATGACGAGCGCCGGGACGTCGACCGTGCCGAGCAGGTCCGTGACGTCGAAATCCTTCAGCGTCCCGGTGGGCGTGAACTCGTTGGGACCCCAAGCCGTGACGTAGGCTTCCTCGCCCGGACGCTTCTCGCGCGTCAGGCATTCCGGGGCATCAGGCCCGAACTTGCCCGCGCAGTGCAGCTCCATGTACCGGTCCTCTGCCTCTTTGTAGGCGGGATCGGTGAAGTCGCCGCTCTCCACGGCCTTTCGGATGGCTTCCTGCATCTCCGAGGGAAGCTGCCGGATCATCCGCGCCTGCTCCCGCGCCCACAGGCTGCTCGCAGGGAGCGTGCTGGAGAGGACGATCCCCCGGACACCTTCGTGCGGGTGCCGGCAGACATATTCCAGCGCCAGCATGCCGCCCCAGGACTGCCCCAAAAGGATCACTTCAGACAGCCCCAGCGCCTCGCGCACCGCTTTCAGCTCCCCGATCCACGTCTCCATGGTCCAGAGCTCCGGATGTCCGTCCACATAGGACAGACCACAGCCGATCTGGTCATAGCTGATGATCTGCCGCCCGTCTTCTTCGGCCACGTGGTCCAGCACCTCGAAGTAATTGTGCGTCGACCCCGGCCCGCCGTGCAGCAGCAGGAGCGGCGTCTTCCGGCTGTCCGGCTCCCCTGCGATGCGGTAATACGTCTGATATCCCAGATACGGGATGTATCCTTCTCTGACTGTCATTTTCTCTCTGTCTCCTTTCCATCCCGGTCCCGAACGCCTGATTTCCCGAAATACACTTTCTTCACACCTTTCTCCCGGTGTACAATATTCCTATGACTGAAAGAGATGCTTACCGGATCCTCGGGCTGCCCATAGGCGCATCGCCCGAACTGATCCGGACAAAATACCGCCAGCTCATCCTCCGCATCCACCCCGACACCCTCCAGGGCCTGGCGGAGCGGCAGCTTCGCGCGCAGGATGCCGGACTCCCCGGGACCACCCGGGCTAAAGATGCGCCAGACGCCGGCCTCCCCGGGACCGGCAGGGCTGAAGATGCGCCAGACATCGGCCTCCCCGGGACCACCCAGACAAAAGAAGCGCCGGGCTCCCCCGCCCCCGCTGTCGACGCGGACGCCCGCCTCGTCAACCAGGCCTACGCGGTCCTCACGCGGCTCTCCGCCGCAAGGGACGCATGGGACGCGCAGAACGCCAAGAGCGAGCAGGACGCACAGGACGCATGGGATCAGGAGGATTCCCCGGACTCCTCGAACGCCCGGGACAGTGCCGGAGCTTCAGAAGGATCCGGCCGCTGGAGCGCCCCTCAGAACCCGCGCGCCTACTGTCCGCGGGACGTGTACTGCAGCGCCGAGGACATGGAGGGCACGCGCCTGGGCACTTTCGTAATTGCCCGGGGCCGCTATCTGTGGACGCCGGAGGAGGAATTCTCCCTCTTCCTGCAGAGTCTCTACCATTGCAGCCGCCGGCTCCTCGAGCAGGCGGAGCGCCGGGCAGCACATGCGCCGGAAGATCCGTACGCGCAGCGGCGGCAGCAGGCACAGGCCTCCCTCGCCTATCTGCTGGCGCAGCAGTTCATCGATGCCCGCGTCATGCTCGCCCTCACATCCACATACGACAGCGCGTCGGAGATCTATACCCTCCGCGCCGCCCTGGAACTGGAGCGCGGCGCCAGGGTGCCTTCCGGAGACGAACTGCTCTATCCGGACGCACTCCGCTCGCATCGCCTGTTCCTGAAGAATGCCGCCGGCCGGAGGCTCGGCTACCTGTCCTTCCCCGACGACCGGTTCTACTACGTCGTGATTCCGCTCTTCGAGCAGCGGCGCGTGCAGGTGCGGATCACCGTCCTCCCGGACACCGCCTCCTCACAGAAGCCCCGCGCGCGGGCGCACCGGAACACCGGGTCCGGCCTGCGCAGCTGTCCGCTGGAGGTGCGGATGCGTTTTCTCCCGGAGATGAAGGAACATTTCCCGGACAGCCTGAACCTGCGGATCGAACAGATCCTGAACACCTATGTGCAGTGACACACGTCCGGACCAGTGACGCACACCCGGATTCCCCCGGATTCCCGGACAAAGGAGGCCCTATGCACCCCCTCACACAGCTTCTGACACGCCTTCGCACAGACCTGCGGCCGGCTGACGGGAAGTCTTCCCGCCGCCCAGGGGCCTGCCGGACCGCCGCGCGCCTGTTGGCAACGGTGCTCAGTCTGTGCGCGCTTTGTGGGCTTTGCGCCTTTCCCCCGCTCTCTGTCGAAGCAGATAAGCACCGCGAGGTCCCCTACGACATCGAGACCATCCGCTCGGCGGAGGACGTGCAGGTGATGCTCGATTACGCCACCAGCTGGGAGGGCAAGATCACTTACGCCTCGTCCCAGAACAATTCCGACCCCCAGAAGCTGCGCCGGCGCGAGCTGGAGGACGGCGGCGCGACCGACTGCTCCTGGTTCGTCTACCACGTCCTCTTCCGCTACGGCCTGCTCGACCACTTCGTGCACTCCTACGACTGGGGCAACAAGCCTTCCGAGTACCCGGGCGCCATCAACATCGGCACCAACATGGCCTACGCCATGCCCGGCGACCTCATCTGCACCGGTAAGGGCACCAAGCCCCAGAACAGCCACGTCATGATCTACCTCGGCAACGGCAAAGTCGTCGAATGCGCCCTCAGCGACACCAAGAACGGCGTCTGCGTCAGCAAGGCGCCTAAGAAGCCACGCCAGATCGTCCACTTCCTCTGCCTTCCGGGGCGCAACCGGGCCTTGAAGCCCGCACAGGACAGCGGGCGCGACGAGGAGTGACCGGCTGAAGTGGACAGCTGCCCATTCTTACGCAGTCCTCACTCCGCGTCCGGCTGCTGCCCGTCGTGGGCCTTCCATGCGCACTCCGTGATCTGCATGTCCGTGAAGACCGCCGTGAAGCTCGAATCCTCCGGGCTGCAGGCATAGATGCCGAAGCGGATCTTCCCGCCGCCTTCCCACATGTGGCAGACGCGCATCTGGCTGAAATGCTCGCCGTCCTGCGAGCACTCGATGCAGTAGTCGTCCTCGCGGCGGCTGAACCGGTACCACATGATCTTCACGTCCGCCGGGATCGCCGTCGTCGCCCAGTCCGAGTAGCCGTGGTTGGTCGCGACGCTTCCCAGGTGCTGGAACGCTTCGTTTTCATATTCCACGCTGCCCTTCAGCCAGTTCTCGCTGTCCAGGTACATCACGATCCCGCACTGGTCGAACCGGTGGTGGCTCTCGGAGAAGTCTGTCTTCACAATGAAGGAGAAGTACTTCTCTTCTGTCTCCATCTGCAGGGCCGGCGCGTTGTCGTTCCGGAAATGATAATAGGTCCGCTGCCACAGGTCTGTGTGCGGCTCCGTCGTGATCTCGATGCGGTCCTCCGTGATCCGGTACGCTTTCGGTGCTCTGGTCCACTCCATTTGTTCTGTCATAATACCCTCCTGTTCTTATTTACAGTTCCTTGAGATAGAACCTGTCCATCGTGCTGTGCACGACCGCTTCCGGCCGCGGGATCAGCTGATAACCGCACTTCTCATAGAGGTGCATGGCCGCCTGCAGGTTCGTGTGCGTCTCCAGATAGATCCGCTGATACCCCATCCCGCGAGCCTGCTCCTCGGCGAACGCGAGCAGACGGTATCCCAGCCCCTGCCCTTTCACACTGTCCGCCAGATACAGCTTCTGCAGTTCCGCACAGTTCTCCATAAACGCCAGCTTCGCCAGCCCGACACCACCGACACACGCACCGCGACCGCGCAGGGGACGGTTCTCTGCGCGCTCTGTATACAATCCGCGCGGAGAACCGTCCCCTGCGCGGTCTGCGCGGTCACCTGCTTCCCCCTCCACGAGGATCCAGTATCCCTGCTCCTCCGGCCGCCCTTCGTAGACCTCCGACAGGTGGTCCAGCCCCTCGTCGTAATACGCCGTGCCCGGGATGTCCAGCCCGTGCGCCTTCAGGTTCGCGCGGATCAACGCCGCCAGCTGCGCGTCGAACGCCGCCGTGAGTGCCTGTATCTGCAGCATTTCCAAAAAACTCCTCCACAACTGTCCCGGCGCCACCCGCCACCTTGCATCCCGGCGACGCGGCACAGCACACACATGCGCCGCACGCCTCTCCTTACGCCCCTTATTATAGATGCATCAGCGCACACAGCACAAGAACCGTCCCCCTGCTCCAGTCCACCGCCCCGCCACACCCTGCGAGTTGTCAAAAACAAGCATATCTTCCTGCTGGCTCCCTACTGCCGTTTTACTGCTGCTACGTGCTCTCTAGCGGCAGTAAAATAGATATTTCTTCTTCCTGACTCCCCTACTGCCGTTTTACTGCCGCTACGTGCTCTCTAGCGGCAGTAAAATAGATATTTCTTCTTCCTGACTCCTCCACTGCCGTTTTATTGCCGCTACGCACTCTCTAGCGGCAGTCAAATAGATATTTCTTCTTCCTGACTCCTCCACTGCCGTTTTATTGCCGCTACGTACTCTCTAGCGGCAGTCAAATAGATATTTGTTCTTCCTGACTCCTCTACTGCCGTTTGACTGCCGCTACGCGCCTTCTGGCGGCACTCAAATGGCAAGTTCTTCCTGCCATCCCCTCTACTGCCGTTTTAGTGCCGCTACGCACCTTCTGGCGGCACTCAAATGGCAAGTTCTTCCTGCCATCCCCTCCACTGCCGTTTTATTGCCGCTACGCACTCTCTAGCGGCAGTCAAATAGATATTTCTTCTTCCTGACTCCTCCACTGCCGTTTTACTGCCGCTACGTCCCTTCTAACGGCACTCAAACGGCAGCAAGAGGCATCAGTAAGAACCGCCAACAAAATTAGAGACGCCCGGCACCCCGGGCGTCCCCTCACATCCATTCTTCAATTCTTAATTCTTCCTCACAGCACCCCCGCAGCCCGCAGCCGCTTCACGAGGACCGGTGCCAGGATCCAGGCGATCAGGATCTTGGCAAGATCCCCAGGAATGAAGGGAATCACGCCTGCCGCCAGGGCGGCAGAGAAGTCCAGACCTGCCTGGTGTGCCAGCCACAGGGTTCCGAAGAGATAGCAGCACAGCGTTCCCAGGATCATGCCGACGAGTTCCATCCAGCGGCTATGGCCGTGCTCGAAGAACCAGCCGCAGACCAGTGCGATAAAGATGTAACCGACAAGGTATCCGCCGGTAGGTCCCAGAAGCTTCCCGGCACCTGCCGTGAAACCTGCGAAGACCGGCAGACCGATGAAACCGATCAGAAGATACAGCAGCAGGCTGATGGTGCCTTTTTTCATGCCGAGGATATAGCAGGAGAAGTAGATCGCCAGATTCACCAGACTGATCGGCACCGGGCTGACCGGGATAGCGATGGAAAGCGGTCCCATGACGCAGATGACTGCTCCCATCAGCGCCGTCATCACCATTGCCTTCGTGCGCGCCCCTGTCTCCATCGCCGCGCCTGTTCCTGCTGTGCCTGCTCCGTTTGCCATGTCTGTATGCCTCCTGTTGTGTTATCTGCTGTGTTATCTGTCGTGTTCTCTATCTTGATTACTGCTCTTTCCTGCCGGCATCGCTGCTGACGCCTTCGCGCCGCTGCCTCCCGGCAGCCCCGGCACTTCCGGCTTCCGCCGCTTCATCTCATGCCCCGGCTTCCACCGCCTCAACTCACGCCCCGGCGCTCCCGGGCTTCTCCCGCAGCTTGTACCCAAGCTGGGTCAGCATCGCGCGGTCCTGGGCTGTGTTGTTGCCGACGGTGGTGAGCATGTCGCCCGTCAGGGTCGCGTTCGCGCCGCTCCTGAACAGGACCTCTCCGCCGTCGTTGAAGTAGCTTCTGCCGGCCGCGATCCGGATGTCGGCCGTCGGGTTGAGGTAGCGGAAGATCGCCACGATGCGCGTGATCTCCTCCGGCGCCAGCTTTTCGCGATCGCCGAGCGGCGTACCCTTCATCGGAATGAGGAAGTTCAGCGGGATCGACTCCACCTCCAGCTCCGCGATCGTCAGCGCCATGTCGATCCGGTC
>DFIR01000032.1:719-3876 GCA_002372815.1 Lachnospiraceae bacterium UBA3692 | reverse complement strand
CCCATGCCCAGAATGCCGCCGCAGCAGATGGTCATGCCGGCCGCCCGCGCCTTGCGGATCTCCTCCAGCTTGTCCTCAAACGTATGCGTCGTGCACATTTCCGGGAAGTAGCGCTCCGACGTCTCGATATTCTCATGGTACATCGTGACCCCGGCGTCCTTCAGCCGCTGCAGTCCGTCCGCCTCCATGATGCCGTGCGATGCGCAGAGGATCATGTCCGGATACGCCTCGTGCAGCGCCCGGTAGCTCTCTACGGCGAGATCGAGGTCTCTGCCGGCCAGTGTGCGTCCGGCCGTCACGAGCGAGTAGCGGTCGACGCCGTTCGCCTCCGCCTTCCGGCAGTCGTCCACAAACGTCCCAACCGGCAGAAAGCCATGCACCTGACATCCCGTATGATGGTGCGCCGACTGCGCACAGAATTTGCAGTCCTCGCTGCACCGGCCGGCCCGCGCGTTGATGACGCTGCACAGGTCCGCCCGGTCGCCGCACAGCTCCCGCCGGATCAGGTCCGCGCCTTCGCACAGCTCGTCCAGATCGGCTGTCACCAGCCCCCGAAGTATCTCCGCTTCCTCTCCGGCCTTCTGCCAGGCATCTCTCCGGAACCGTCTTCCTTCTACGATCTCTTCCGCCAGTTTGCGAACGTCCATGATTTCCTTCTCTCTTTCCGCAGCCGATTGTAAACCGCGCCGCACGAAACAGTATACATTTAAAGGCGCCGCCTGTCAACCTTGCTTACTTGCATGGTTGACGCGACAGCGCCTACGCTTTGCGTTTTGCAATATACAATATAGGTTCCTTAGGCGACCGCTTTTTCCCCGGAACCGCCCTCACTCCAGCAGCATCCTGAGCACCTGCTCCCGGTTGTTCACGAACATCGACGTCACCTTGTAGCTGTCGGTGTCCTCGTATTCGCAGGGATGGATCGGACCGTCATCGAAGGTCAGGATCTCCGCCCCCGGGATCCCCAGCAGGATCGGCGAGTGCGTCACGATCAGGAACTGGGCGCCTTCGCGGGCGCACCGGACGATCTCCAGGAGCAGCGTCAGCTGCCTCTGCGGCGAGAGCGCCGCCTCCGGCTCGTCCAGGAGATACAGGCCGCCGCCACGGAAGCTGTTCTGCGCCAGCGCCAGGAAGCTCTCCCCGTGCGACCGCTCGTGATAGTGCTGCGGCACCCCGCCGGGGCCCCTGCTGTACTCATCCTCCTTGGTCGCCACGTTGTAGAAGCTCTCCGCCCGGAGGAAATACCCCCAGTCGATCCTGCGGATCCCCCGGACCAGCCGCATCGCGCCGTACAGCTCCGAATGCGAGTCATACGTCGAGAAGTTATAATTGCGCGTCCCGCCCTCCGGGTTGAACCCGCACGCCACGGCGATCGCCTCCAGGAGCGTCGACTTTCCGCTCCCGTTCTCCCCGACGAAGAAGGTCACCGCCTTCTCAAACGTGATCTCCTCCACGCTGGCCAGCGCTTCGATGTCCCGCAGGTAGCTCCCGCGGTCGATCTTCTCCCAGTCGATCGTCACCGCCCGCAGCAGCTGAGAGCGCGCAGGGGACGGTTCTGTGCGCGCTATCGTTTCAGACCGCGCAGGGGACGGTTCTCTGCGCGCAGTCATTTCTTTCTCCTGCTCTTCACAGGGGTCAGCGACCCGTCCGGCTCCACGATCGTGATGCTCTCCAGCTGCCCGCGCAGGTTCTCGCGGAGATCCCGGATGAACTCCTGCCGCAGCTGCTTCTGCTCTTCTTTTTCTGCCTCAGTGAGGCCTTCGCCCTTGGATTTTTGTGCCAGTTCGTTGATTCTGGCGATTTTTTCTTCGGTCATCTCCTCCTCCGGTCCTGATTGCTTGTTACTCTTCGGAACCTTCTTCCATCTCGACTTCCAGCGAATAGCCGCTCGTCACCTTGTTGATGATCGGCTGGTAGATCTCCCACACGGACATCTTCGCGAAGCGGTCCGCCTCTTCCTGCGCGTCCGTCTCCTGCAGCTTCGCCTCCATTCTGGCGCGGGCTTCCTTCTGGATCTTCGACATGTCCTCCGGCTCGATATCCATCTCCTTCCGCGCCAGCAGGCCGTGCGACACATCCCCGAACTCGATTGCGTCCTCCGGAATGTTGATCGGCTCCATGGCCGCGTGCGGGATCACCAGGTGGATCGTCTGCGTCTCCTCATCCAGTGTGATATCTTCTTCCGACAGCTTGCTGAGATCCACGGTGTACGTGGCCGTCCCATGGTAGGTGATCAACTGCGTCTTCGAGAAAACTTTCAAATTCCCCAGCCCGGTCTGGCTCAGCTGCGCCGCATCGGTCACCTCCTGCTTGTAGACCTCCAGCTTCTTCATCTGCTCGGACCTGCCGAGGATCGCCTCCTGAAAGTCCACCGCAGTATAGCCCAGAACGCCATTGTTCTCAAGCGTCAGATCTCTCTCCTCTACCGGCACATCCCTCTCAAGGAAGCCTCTCGCATCCTCCGACAGCGAATAAAGCCGGTACCCGATCCAGCAAACCCCGGCAAGCATCGCCAGAAACAGGATCATCCTCAATAACCCGAACAGGCTGAATCCTCCTCTTCCGTCCCGGCTCCCCTCTCTTGCGCCGTCGCGGGCCGCCTGCTCCACTCTGGCCAGAAACTCCTCGGGATCCATCCCGCCGATCTCCGGCCCTTTTCCGGATGCTGCATTTGTGTCGATTTCCATACTAACGCCCTCCTTTGCTGTCAGTACCCTCGGTGTCAGTAACAAACATTATAGCACAGCGCCCGTCTCCACGTTCACATAAACGTCACTGTCCATGCCCGCCTCTTCGCGGTATAATAGACACCGGAGCCCCTCCAAAGGGCTCTCGGAAAGGAGTACACACTCATGATGAAAAAAATCTGCACCCTCCTCACCGCCGCTATCCTGGTCCTGAGCCTGGCCGCTTGCGGCGGCAGCAATGGCACGACCACTACCTCCTCGGAGTCCGGGAAGCAGGACTCAGCTGCAGACGCGGCCGGCGGTTCTGCTGAGGCCGGCGAATCCGCCGCCCCCGCCGAGCAGCAGCCCCTGCGCCACGCCGAGATCGAGATCAAAGACTACGGCACCGTCAAGCTGGAGCTCGACCCGAACGAAGCGCCCCTGACCGTCGCGAACTTCGTGAAGCTCGCGCAGGAAGGCTTCTATGACGG
>DFIR01000032.1:0-610 GCA_002372815.1 Lachnospiraceae bacterium UBA3692 | reverse complement strand
CCCCAACGGCAACGGCACCGGCGGCGCCTCCGAAAATATCCCCGGCGAATTCGCCGCCAACGGCGTCCCCAACGCCATCTCCCACAGAAAAGGCGTCATCTCCATGGCCCGCGCCCAGGATCCCGACAGCGCCAGCTCTCAGTTCTTCATCATGGTCGAAGACGGCGACTTCCTGGACGGCCAGTACGCCGCTTTCGGCTGGGTCACCGAAGGCCAGGACATCGTCGACCGCATCGCCGCCGAGGCGGAGCCCATCGACAACAACGGCACCATCCCCGCAGAGCAGCAGCCAGTGATCACGAAGATCACCATCCTTGACTGAAGCTGCCGGAAGGTTCCGTATATCTTGACACAAATATAAGGACAATTGTGCGCCATGCATTTTCTGCCGGCGCTCAATTGTCCTTTTTGCCTCCACTGCCGCTTTACTGCCGCTGCGTGCTCTCTACCGGCACTCAACTAGCAAGTTCTTCCTGCTGACGCCTCTACTGCCGCTTTGCTGCCGCTGCGTGCTCTCTAGCGGCACTCAAATGTATATTTCTTCCTGCTGACACCTCCACTGCCGTTTTACTGCCGCTACAGACTTCCTACCGGCACTCAAATAGCAACT
>DFIR01000014.1:3827-4334 GCA_002372815.1 Lachnospiraceae bacterium UBA3692 | reverse complement strand
GCGTGTTTCTGAGGCTGTTTTCCCGCTCGAACGTGCCGATGATCCTTCCATCCTTCTCCCCCTTTTCTCTGAACCGGAACAGCGGGGACAGCTCGTATTCTCCGTCCGTGAGCCCGCAGATTTCCGCGATCTCCAGGACTCTTCTGGAGTGGTCCCGCAGCCGCCCCAGATGGATCAGGATGTCGATCGCCGACGCGATCTGTCCGCGGATCGCCTGGACCGGCAGTTCCATACCCATCAGCGCCATCGTCTCCAGGCGGCTCAGCATATCCGCCGCACTGTTGGCGTGCCCCGTGGACATCGACACGTGGCCGGTGTTCATCGCCTGCAGCATGTCGATCGCCTCCCCGCCGCGCACTTCACCCACGATGATCCGGTCGGGGCGCATCCGCAGCGACGTGCGGATCAGGTCCCGGATCGTGATGGGGCGCAGCCCGTCAAAGCCGCCCTCCCTCGCCTCCATCCGCACCAGATTCTTCACGTGGCGGATCTGCAGCTCGGCGTTGT
>DFIR01000014.1:0-3776 GCA_002372815.1 Lachnospiraceae bacterium UBA3692 | reverse complement strand
TGTCCTCGATCGTGATGACCCTCTCGTCCTCCGGCACGAACTCGGAGAGCGCGTTCAGGAACGTCGTCTTGCCCGATCCTGTTCCACCGCTCACGAAGATATTGCAGCCGGAGGCCACCGCCTTCTGAAGAAAGGCCGCGATCTCCTCCGAGACCGAGCCGAAGGCGACCAGCTCCCGGATCCCGATCGGGTGCTCGGGGAACCTTCGGATCGTCACGAACGGCCCGCCCAGCGCCGCGGGCTGCATCACGACGTTCACGCGCGACCCGTTCGGCAGCCTCGCGTCCGCGATCGGCGACGCTGCATTGACCGTTCTGTTGCAACCTGCAACTATGGCCTGCACTACGTCCTCCAACCGCTCCTGCGTGGCGAACCGCACGCCGCTGTCCCGGAGGATCCCGTCCCGCTCAATGAAAATGTGCTCCGGCCCGTTGATCATGATCTCCGTGACCGACGGGTCGTCCACGAGGTCCTGCAGGACGTCCAGCCGCCGGATGGAGTGGAACAGCTCCTGCCGCAGCTGCTTCATCTCGCGGACGCTGATGTGCCTCGTCCTCCCGGCACCCGTGATCTCCCCGTCGATGAGCCTGAGGACGTCCTCGTCGAGGATCTCCCTGGAGAAGTCGATCTCCTGGAGCACCCTGTCGTGGACCTGCTTCTTAAATTCCTCATAGGTCATCGTAGTCTCCGTTTTCGATGAGCTCCCGCACGACGTCCGCGAGCTCGCCCCTCGTCAGCCACTTCAGGTTCGCGGGCAGCTCCCGGAAGACCGGCAGCTGCAGCTTCCTCGTCCTGCTGATGACATCCTGGTACTCCGTCTCCGACAGGAGCGCCTCGTACTGCCGCATCTTCGCCTCCGAGAACGGGTCGTCCCGCGTCAGGGTGTAGATCAGGGAGCACGCCCGCAGGATGTCGAAGACGTGGTCGACGTGTTCCGACAGGTCGAGAATGACGTAGCGGTACTCGCTGACCTGCTCCATCACGCGCATGAGGTCCAGCCACTCCCCGGGCGGGATCGCCCGCAGCTCGATGAAGGAGCGCATCGGCGGCAGGATGTCCAGCCCGCCGACCTGTTCCGTCATCATCCGCATCTGCCCGCTGATCTTCTCCCTCGCGCAGGAGTTGAAGTACAGCAGGTCGCTGACGCTCCCGCGGAACGTCCGGTCCAGCATGTACTCAAGTCCCGAGAACGCCTCGAAGTTCATGTAGAGCACGCGGTCCTTCTTCGCCAGCATCATTCCGAGGCAGAGGCTGAATGTCGTTTGAAGGCATCTGGACAAAGGGGTATAGACACCAATCAGCTCCATCCCCGCGCCCTGCCGGACCGGCGACGGCGGGATGTATTCCAGCGTCATGAGGAGCTTCAGGATCTCGAGCTCGATCCCCTCCATCGCCTGGTACTTGCTGACCACGGTGACGCCTTCCCCGCAGGTTCCTCCCTCCTCCGCCAGGATCAAGACCGGCGGAGGGGCGGGGCGCTCCGCCCCGGGCATTCTCTCCTCCCCCGGAAGGCTGTATGTTCCGCCCATCTCCCTGCTGAGCATCAGCGAATAGAACGACTGCGACGCGACGAGGATCAGGATCTCTTCCTCCTGCATGGCGCGCACGGCGCCCGCCGGCTCGGTGAACACCCTGGTGTCAAAGGGGATCCGCCCGCTCGAATCCAGAAATGTCATGAGCCGCATCGCGTAGGCCTGCTCCGTGTCCGCGATCGCGACGTAGCGCAGCCTGTCCTGCAGTTCTCTGCTGTCCCCGCGCGCCGCTGAATCGCGAAACGGCGTCAGGGAATAAGCCTGCCGCAGCTGGCTGCGGCCGGTAGACGGTCTTTTCATTTATCTGTACCTCACTTAAGTCTCACCCGCGAATGCGGTCTGTCGAATACGGCGCCCGGTGTGGATGTACCTCTTGCCCGGGACTACCGGATCTGCATCAGAGCTGCGATCCCCAGCGGCAGCGATAAGGGAAGTGGCTTGTGTCTGTCCCCTGTGGCCAGCCAGACGGCCGCGGCAGCTGTTCCGCTCAGCACGAGCGCCGCCGCCGCGAAGTCTCCGAGCGACCCGTGCCGCAAATAGACACAGACCGTAAGGAGGAACCTGCCGTCTCCCGCGCCGGCCGCTCCGCACGCAAACAGGAGCAGGGATGCGGTTTGGACAACGATCAGGATCGCAGCGAGATGGAAGAGTTCACGGACACTGCCGCTGGTGATCCGATGCAGCAATCCGGTAAGGAGTGCCGGATATACCCAGAATTTATAGATTTTGTGCTCTGCCAGATCTGTCAGGACGGATCCTGTCAGAAAGACCAGAAATATCAGCCGGATCTCATAAGACATCTTCACCTCTCATACCGGGTCTCCTGTCCGGGATCTCTTTCCCGTCTGCCCGGCGCGTATTACGGATTATGGCGGCGGGAGATGTGCCGCGCAAGCCCCGTACCCGCCCCGCAGATCCGGTTCGTAGAAACTAACCGCCCCTTTTTAAAAAGCATAGCTATCTGCACAGAATCACAGCGCTGTATGACCCGGCTTAAAGGCTCCCTGCCTTTGTGCACCATTACGAAACTCAGTGAAAATCACCCGTTTCGGCGATTTCATATCACAGGATTTCGTTCAGAACAGGCCGTGATTTGCTGCGAAAAGTCCTTTTCCATGCCTGTGATCTAACGGTATATGCACTATACAGGCAACGGATCCGCCTCCCCCGCAAAGACCATCCCGGCTCCCCGTTTCCATCCCGGATACGAACACAGATATCCTCATCAGAAAGCGCCTCAAACTGTGCCGGACAGTCCCTCTCCCCGATTGTAATTTCCACCAAAACACCTTATTATTATTAGTGTATGTCTGTGCAATTTTGACATGACATATGCGGCAGCGAAAGCCGCTGCCGGAAGACCCGGAAACACGTATTTCACACTATTTTGTGGGAGGTCTCTATGCTTTTCATTGGCGTCGATCTCGGCACCAGCTCCGTGAAGCTCCTTCTCATGGACGAAGCCGGAAAGATCCACAACACAGTATCCAAAGAATATCCGCTCTTTTTCCCTCATCCCGGCTGGTCGGAACAGCGGCCGCAGGACTGGTTCGACATGACCATGGAAGGTCTGCCGGAACTCCTCGAAGGCGCTGACCGCAGCCAGGTCGCCGGCATCAGCTTTGGCGGCCAGATGCACGGCCTCGTCATCCTCGATGAGAACGACGAAGTCATCCGCCCCGCGATCCTCTGGAACGACGGGCGCACGATGAAGGAAACAGACTACCTGAACAATGTGATCGGCAAGCAGAAGCTGGCCGACCTCACGGGCAATATCGCGTTCGCGGGCTTCACCGCCCCCAAGATCCTCTGGGTCAAGGAGAACGAGCCCGACAATTTCGCAAAGATCTGCAAGATCATGCTGCCGAAGGACTACCTGTGCTACAAGCTCTCCGGCGCGTTTGCGACGGACGTCTCCGACGCCTCCGGCATGCTGCTCCTCGACGTGAAGAACCGCTGCTGGTCCCCTGAGATGCTCGAGATCTGCGGCATTTCCGAGCAGCAGCTTCCGCACCTGTATGAGAGCTATGAGAAGGTCGGTACGCTGAAAAGTGATATCGCCGCGAAACTCGGCCTGTCCGAGAACGTCATTATCGCGGCCGGCGCAGGCGACAACGCCGCAGCGGCAGTCGGAACCGGCACCGTCGGCAGCGGCGCGTGCAACATCTCGCTCGGCACGAGCGGCACGATCTTCATCTCCTCTGATAAATATTCCGTCGACCCGAACGGCGCGCTCCACTCCTT
>DFIR01000089.1 GCA_002372815.1 Lachnospiraceae bacterium UBA3692 | reverse complement strand
CGGCTAAGCCGGTGGTCCTGACTATAAACTGATTCAAAAGAGAAGGAGGAACAACATGAGCGACGAAATCAGGAAGCTTGACAATCCGGAACTGGTAACAGGCGGCAACGACGGCATGGGACCGTCTGATCCGATCCACAACCTGGCCTACTACGACAAGCACGAGGTCGCCCATCTGCCCGCAGGCACCTGCCTGGTCATGCAGATGCAGCCCCAGGGCGCGGTGATCCCCGGCCATCAGTTCTACAACGGCGATGAGATCTGGGTCCACAACCGCTTCTGGGAGGGCGGATACTTCCTCGCCTATCACAACGGCATCTTCGGATTTGTCGATGCCCAGTACGTGAAGTAATGGCAGAGCGCGCAGGGGACCGTCCCCTGCGCGTTCCCGTGTGCGGAAGGGATGCAACAGAGATGGACACACAGAACAGAAAAAATATCCTCCTCATCGTCGCAGCGTCGACCGCGATCATCTGTATGGTCGTGCTTCTTTTCTTCCGGACGAGTGTTTACACAGGGATCCTGAGATGGATCGTCAGGATCTTCCAGCCCTTTATCTACGGCGCCGTGATCGCGTATCTGCTGCGGCCGGTCTGTGAGAAACTGGAGCAGAAGCTGCACCTGAAACGCGGTCTTTCGATCCTGCTGTCCGTGATCGGCATGTTCGTGCTGATCACACTTCTGCTTGTAGCGGTGGTACCGGAACTGATCTCCAGCATCACGGAACTGATCAGCCGCCTTCCGGCCGCCGCCGCACAGATGGAGAGCTGGTTCTCGGCGGTGCTCGAGGAGCAGACGGAGCTCCTGGAGATGGTCGAGGGCACCCTCAATGTGACCACACAGAGCGTGAGCGAGTTCCTGCAGGCCCACGTGCTCCCGCAGCTGCGGAACATCATGAACAATATGAGCACCGGCTTCTCCGGTGTCCTGAGCGTTGTCAAGAATTTCGTGCTCGGAACCATCATCGCGATCTACCTGCTGGGCAGCTGGGAGAAATTCGGGCTGCAGCTGAAGATGCTGGTCTACGCGGTTTTCCCGCATAAGGTGGCTGACTGGATCAGGAAGGAAGTGCGGTTCACGGACGAGAAGTTCAGCGGCTTCATCTTCGGCAAGCTGGTGGACTCCCTGATCATCGGCGTCCTCTGCTTCCTTTTCATGCTGATCGCGCGCATGCCCTACGCGATGCTCATCAGCATCATCGTCGGGGTGACCAACATCATCCCCTTCTTCGGCCCCTACCTCGGCGCGATCCCCTCGGCCATCCTGATCCTCACGGTGTCGCCGGTCAGGTGCGTCATCTTCGTCGTCTTCATCATCGTCCTGCAGCAGCTCGACGGCAACGTGATCGGCCCCAAGATCCTCGGGGACAAGCTGGGCCTCTCCGCCTTCTGGATCCTCTTCTCGATCCTCGTGTTCGGCTCCCTTTGTGGCGTCCTGGGCATGCTGATCGGCGCGCCGGTCTTCGCGGTCCTCTACGACATCGTCCGCAGCTTCGTGCTGGACAGCCTCGCGCAGAAGAAAGAGCAGGCGATCCTGCAGGAGTACGAAGCAGACCGCGCAGGGGACGGTTCTCCGCGCGGTCCGGCGCAGCCTCCGGCCGACCCGCCGGCCGCATAATCATCAAGAGCGCGCAGAGAACCGTCCCCTGCGCGCTCTCATCATATACTTGCCCAACGTACCTTTTCGGGAATACAATAGATAACAGCAGTTACCGCGCAGAGAACCGTCCCCCGCGCGGCTTTACTGCGATGAAACCGCGCGGAGAACCGTCCCCTGCGCGGCTTTACCGTGTTAAAATCGCGCAGAGAACCGTCCCCTGCGCGGTCTTGAAAGGAAAGAAGGCATGTACAGAGAAGAGATCACACAATACAGTCAGAGCCTGAGCAGGGATATGCACATCATCGCGTACGGGCACGCAGGGCTTCCGTTCCTGGCTTTTCCGACGCAGGACTCGCCCTGCACGAACTATGAAGAGTTCGGGATGATCGACTGTCTGAAAGAGTTCCTGGAGAACGGGCAGATCCGTCTCTTTGTGGTGGACAGCGTCGACAAGGAGAGCTGGTCCGAGGGCGATCCCGACAAGGGCCGGCGCGCGTGGATGCAGGAGCAGTACTTCCACTACATTACAGACGAGCTGATGCCGATGATCCTGGAGCGGACCGGCGGGGAGCTGCCGATGACGACCGGCCTGTCCATGGGCGCCAATCACGCCCTGCTGGTCCTGCTGCGCCGTCCCGACCTGTTCGCAGGCTGCCTGTCCCTTTCCGGTGTTTATGACAGCGATGTCTTTTTCGGCGGCTGGATGAATGATACACTGTATATGAACTCGCCGGAGCGGTTCCTGCCGAATATGCCGGCGGACCACCCTTACGTCGCGCTCTACAATCAGAAGCGGATCATCCTCTGCGTCGGGCAGGGCGCCTGGGAGGAGGACGGCGTGCGGTCCCTGAAGTACCTGCAGAGCATCTTCGCGGAGAAAGGCATCCGCGCCTGGTGCGACTTCTGGGGCTACGACGTCAACCACGACTGGCCCTGGTGGTTTAAGCAGATGCACTATTTCCTGCCGATCCTGCTGGAAGAGAGAAACGGAAAATAAGAGAGGAGGCGGAAATGAATTTCATCTTTATTTCTCCTAATTTCCCCCACACCTACTGGAACTTCTGCGACCGCCTGAAGAGGAACGGCGTGAACGTCCTGGGCATCGGGGACGCTCCCTATGACGGCCTGGAGGAAGGCCTGAAAGGCGCCCTCACGGAGTACTACAAGGTGGATTCGCTGGAGAATTACGACCAGGTCTTCCGGGCGGTGGCCTTCTTCTCCTTCAGGTACGGGAAGATCGACTGGATCGAGTCCCTGAACGAGTACTGGCTGGAGCAGGACGCGCGTCTGCGGACGGACTTCAATGTCACCACCGGCATCCAGAGCGACCGGATCGGCTTCATCAAGAACAAGTCCCTGATGAAGCAGTTCTACATCGAAGGCGGGATCCCCACGGCCCGGCAGAGCAAGGTGACGACCATCGAGGCGGCCCGGGAATTCCTGAAGACCGTGGACTATCCCGTGATCGTCAAGCCGGACGTCGGCGTCGGCGCGGCGGACACCTGGAAGCTGAAGAATGACGCGGACCTGGAAGCCTTCTACGCGAAGCTTCCCGAAGTTCCCTACGTCATGGAGGAGTTCATCGACGGCGACCTGATCTCCTACGAGGCGATCCTGGACCGCGACTGCGAGCCCCTCTTCGAGAACATGACCGTCTGGCCGGTGCCCGTCATGGACATCGTCAACGACGACCTGAACCTGAAATACTATGTGGCCCCCGACGTGCCGGAAGAGCTCCGGGAGGCCGGACGCAGGACCTGCAAGGCCTTCGGGGTGGACAGAAGGTATGTGCACCTGGAGTTTTTCCGGCTTCGCAGGACGCGCAAGGGACTGGGGACAAAAGGCCAGTACGCCGGCCTCGAAGTCAACATGCGCCCGCCGGGCGGCTACACGCCGGACATGATGAACTTCGCGCATTCCACGGACGTCTACCAGATCTACGCCGACATGGTCGCCTTCAACGAGCGCCGTTTCCCGGTGTCGGACGATCAGTATTACTGCGTCTACGCCGGCCGCAAGGACGGGCCCGCCCACGTCTACACGCACACCCATGAGGAGATCATGGAGCGGTACGGGAGCGCCATCGTCATGCAGGAGGAGATGCCGCCCGTGAACTGGCCGCAGATGGGCCGGGTCATGTACACCGCGAAGTTCCGGACACTTAAGGAGACGGAAGCATTCATCGATTTCGTACAGGGATGACGCCTGCGAGGAGGGAAGAGCATGGGAAGAGCCTCCACAAAGGAGAATAAGAACATCTACCAGCGCTGCCGCGAAGAACTCGGCCTCACAAGGGAGAAAGCGAGCGAACGCCTGCCCGGCCTCTCCCCGGAGCGGATCGAGAAGATCGAGAACGAGCGCTCGGCGCCGCATCCGGACGAAGTGCTCGTGATGTCGGAGGGCTACAAAGCGCCGCAGCTCTGCAACTATTACTGCGCGAACGAGTGCCCGATCGGCCGGCAGTACGTGCCGGAGGTGAAGATCAAGGACCTGTCGCAGATCGTCCTGGAGATGCTCGCGTCCCTGAACACCCTGCGCAGGCAGCAGGAGCGGCTGGTCGAGATCGCCCGCAACGGGACGGTCGAGGACGAGGAGGTCGAGGACTTCGTCGGCATCCAGCAGGAGCTGGAGAAGATCTCCATCACCGTCGAGACCATGCAGCTCTGGACGGAGCAGATGGTCGCGGAAGGGAAGATCGACGGGGACATCTACCGGAAATACATGGGACAGAAGAACGAATAAGCGCAGGATGCAACAGCTGCGGGGTGCCGTGCGGGACGTGCGGCACCCTGCGCTTTCTATTTTGTCCGGAAGGGGGGCTTTTGGGGGGCTATTTCGCGGTTTTTGCGGTTTTCTGCGGGGACGGCGGAAGGTATGATGAAGATAACAGAGGGGTGTCTGTGCCTGTGCAGGCGCAGTGCCGGCAGGACCGGAAGAAGGAGACGCGCGCGATGAATACAAAAGAGAGGATCCTTTCTATTCGCCTGTATGAGAGAGCCCGGGAGGACCCTGCGTTCATGCGGCGGATCGGGGTACAGTGCAGGCAGCGGTGCCTGCGGACAGAAGGGCAGACGGACGTGCTTGCCGGGCCGGTCTCTGCGCCGGATGCGGCAGACAAGGAGGAGGAACATGAAGACTTTTGACGTACATTCCAAGGCGTTTCGAGGGGTGATGGCAGCGCTGCTCATTCTTCTCGCGGTGCTTTCGGCGACAGTCGCGGCGGATTTCGCCGCTTCTCCCGAGCGGTTTGAGAAGACCATCGAGACGCTCGACAACAAGAAAGAGGACGTGATGCAGCTCACGGCGGCCGCTTCCGCGACCTCCGTCATGATCACCATGGCCCCCGGGGACGCCGCCACACCGATCGCCGAGAAAATGGCCGACATGACCCAGTGGTTCCTGCTGGTCCTGTGCGCCATCTATCTGGAAAAATATCTCGTCACGATCACCGGCATCGTCGCCTTCCGGGTCCTCATCCCGGTCGCGCTGGCGATCTTCGCGCTGACGCTGGTGTGGTACAGTCCCCGCTGGCGGCGCCTGGCCATGCGTCTCGTCGCACTGGCGCTGGTCCTCTACCTGGTGATCCCGATGAGCACCTATGTCACCAACGTCATCGAGCGGACCTATCACTTCTCGATCGACGGCACGCTGGAATCCGCCGAATCGGCCCAGCAGGAGCTGCAGGGCATCACCGGCTCGGAGGAGAGTCAGGCGGGCACTTCCGGAAACGGCGCCGGCGCGCAGGGACAGCAGGGCCAGCAGGGACAGGGATCGTCCCAGGGCTCTTCTTCCCAGGGATCGAACTCTATTTTTGACTGGATCAGCGGTCTGCCCTCCGAGCTCATGGAGTCCGCTTCCCAGGGCATCCAGAACATCACGGAGATGCCGCAGAGGATGGTCGAGCAGCTGCAGAACGTCCTGAACAATTTCCTGGAATCCCTGGCGGTGATGCTGATCACTTCCTGCGTGATCCCGCTGCTGGTGCTCTTCTTCTTCATCTCGCTGATGAAGATGATCTTCGGAGGACGCTTCGGCGCGCCGATGCCCGTCATGATCGTCGACCCCCGCATGGAGGCGCGCGAGCGGTAAAGAGAGTTTGCTGGGCGGCGTCGCGTCGCGGCGCGGCCCGGCGTCCGGTTGCAGCAAGTTTGCGGCTACAGCTGCAGTGAGTTGTGACCGCAGCCGTATGCTGCGGCCGCCGGCACCATGGAGACAGAAAATGAATATAGCAGACAGAAATCATGCCTGCCCCGAGGTCCTGTGCCTGGGGCAGGCTGTCGTGGATTGTATCACCAGACGGCCTTCGGATGACCCGCACGGAGCGGGCAAACGTATCGCCGAGAGCATCACGCTGCACGTCGGCGGCGACGCGATCAATGAGGCGGCGGCACTGACCGGCATGGGACGGCGCGCTGCGCTGATCTGCGCGGTCGGCGCGGATGCCGCCGGCAGGCTCATCCTGGAGGACGCGAAGCGCGAAGGCGTGGATACGGCCGGTGTGAAGATCGTGCCCGGAATGTCCACACCGGTGGCCAACATCATCGTCGGACAGGACGGCAGCCGCAGCTCCGTCAGCAGCCAGGCCTCCCGCCTGCCGGGCTATGTGCCGGATCTCGGGCCTTATGCGGGGGATGGCACTGCTTTTGAGGAGGCGGGTGCCGCCTTGGAGATAGCGGGTGCCGCTGAAGGGGCGGAAGCTTCTGCCGGGGCGTCCTTGGGACGGCCCCGGATCCTCTCGCTTGCCAGCCTGTTCCGGGCGCCGCTCGATGATCCGGAAGTGATCATGCATCTTGTCACGGAGGCCCGCCAGCAGGGGATGATGGTCTGTGCGGATACGAAGCTTCCGACTTTTCGCAGGCTCGGGCTGCAGGACATCGCGGCGGTGCTGCCGATGATCGACTTCTTATTCCCTAATGAAGAGGAGGCGATGTACTACACGGGCGGCACGTCAGCGGAAGCTGCCGCAGAGGTCCTTCTCTCCATGGGCATCCGCCATGTCGTCATCAAATGCGGCGCCAAGGGCTGCTATGCGGCCTGCGAAGAGGGGCGTTTCGCCCTGCCGGCGGTGCCTGTCCGGGCGGTCGACACGACCGGCGCTGGCGACAACTTCGTCGCGGGCTTCCTGAACGCGCTTCTGGACGGACAGCCCTTCCGCGCCTGCTGCGAAGCGGGCATCCAGGCCGCCGCCCGCAGCATCGTGCACGCCGGCGGCCACACTTGACTTATGTGGGGTTGCACCTGTCGATCTGCCTGTGTATCTTGGCTTCTGCACAGTTGGATCGACAGCATTCTCTATTTAGCTGTCTATCCAGCTGTGTATTATGGCTTCTGCACAGTTGGATCGACAGCATTTTCTATTTAGCTGTCTATCCGGCTGTGTATCTTGGCTTCTGCACAGTTGGATCGACAGCATTCTCTATTTAGCTGTCTATCCGGCTGTCGATCTTGCCTCCTGCACAGTTGGATCGACAGCTTCCTCTGTCCAGCTGTCTATCCGGCTGTCGATCTTGCCTCCTGCACAGGTGAATCGACAGCTTCCTCCATCCCCCTGCGCCTCCGCATAAATTTCCATGAAGAACCATTCCCCGCGTAAGTCGTCCCCCACGTGAGTACGTGATATAATAAGGGGCAGGAGTTGTTGTGTTCTGGTGAAGGAAAGGCGGTATTGGGCGATGGCTATTGATTTCAGCAAGAATGGTTCGTGGACTTTGAAGCCGGTCAGCAGTGATCTGGTGAAGAATGATTTGAAGGATATGCTCGCTTCGGGGGAGACATTGCTTCTGACGGCGCAGGCGGCGCGGGAGTTTGTGGTGTTCACCGGGAAGCGGGTGATGGTACTGGATGTGCAGGGGATCACGGGCAGCCGCAAGTCCATCACGAGCCTGCCGTATTCGAGGGTGCAGTATTTTTCCGTGCGGACGCCGGGGTTTGGGGAACTGATTCCGGAGTCGGAGCTGCAGCTGGTCTTCTTCGGGGGATATACGGCCAAATTTGCCTTTAAAGGAAATATCGATATCGAGAAACTCACGGCGGCGGTCGCGGCGCAGGTGCTGTGAACGGGCCGGGACTGAACGGAAGAATACGCGAGAGCGAGAAAGAGAAAGGAGCCCAAGATGAAGAAGATCCTGCAGCTGATCAGCGAGGATTTCGAGGATCTCGAGGTCTGGTATCCGGTGTACAGGTGCCGGGAGGAGGGGTGGCAGGTGGATTTTGCCGCTGAGAAGCCCGGGGTGTATCACGGGAAGTACGGCGTGCCCTGCGAGGTGGGGCTGTCCTTCTTCGATGTGGATCCGGACGATTATGACGGACTGCTGGTCCCCGGCGGCTGGGCGCCGGATAAGCTGCGGCGGTTTCCGGAAGTGCTGGACATCGTGCGGAAGATGAATGAGGACGGCAAGGCGATCGGCGAGATCTGCCACGCCGGCTGGGTCCTGATCTCCGCCGGCATCCTGCGCGGGCGGAAAGTCACCAGCACGCCCGGCATCAAGGATGATATGCGCAACGCCGGTGCCGAATGGCTCGACGAGGAGACGGTCGTGGACGGAAACCTCGTCTCCGGGCGCAGGCCTCCGGATCTGCCCGCTTACGCGAAGGCTTTTATCGAGGTCTGCAAGGCGCAGTGAGATCCGAACCGGAATTGACACAGAAACAGATTATGCTGTATTGTACATAGGAAAACGCGTCCGCGCTCAGGAGGTGCGGCGGAGGCGTTAGCGCCGGGGCCCGGGAGGGCTGACGAGGACGGCAGTGATCGAAAGATTCGGCGGATGCTGCCGCGGCTGAGACAGGCAAGTCGTGAGGAAGAAGGGAAAAAGCAGAATCAACACTGTAACAGAGTCTCTTCCGATGCTGATCGTTACTGACAGAGAATCGCATAGAATAAATGGAAGGACTGAAGAACCATGAGAGTAGTGATCCAGGACAATTATGAAAAGATGAGCCTCTGGGCGGCGCATTATATCGCAGCGAAGATCAACGCGCACAAGGAGGAGAGACCCTTCGTGCTCGGCCTGCCGACCGGCTCCTCGCCCATCGGCGTCTACAAAGAGCTCGTCCGCATGAACAAGGCGGGAGAGGTCTCCTTCGCCAACGTCGTCACCTTCAACATGGACGAGTACCTCGGCCTGCCCCGCGAGCATGACCAGAGCTACTGGTA
>DFIR01000011.1 GCA_002372815.1 Lachnospiraceae bacterium UBA3692 | reverse complement strand
GCGTTGCAGCCGGCTGCCTTGATGTCCTCGAGAGCCTGCACCATGTGGATCTCGCTCTCCACGATGCAGATCGGACACTCATAGATGTCGGCCGCGTCGTATTTGGCCTTGTAGGCGGCGACGAGGGCCTCACGTCTGCCGACGGAGAGGGACTCCGGGAAGCAGTCACGGCTCACCGCGACGATGCCGAGCTTGACCTGGGGGATGTTCTGGATCATTTTTTTTACCTCCTAAACGTTATATGGTATTGAGCGTTTGCTTTGTGAACGTGTGAGAAAAAGGAGCGGGCCGGTCAGGCGATGTCGATATTCTCGCCCTGCAGGCCGATGCAGGCGCCATCCGCCGCTTCGCTGCTGTCCGGGTGCGCGAGGAGCCACTTGTTGCGGGCCCAGAGGCGCTTGTCCTCGGGCGTCAGGGCGGGGACGTCCGGACGGTCGGTGTTGGTGCCCTTCGGCAGTGCCACGAGGACGCGGAAGCCTTCCGCGGCATCTGTGTGGCAGGGGGCGTAGTGAAGGGTCGTCGCGTAGACTTCTACGAGCACGCCGGCGGGGACACGGAAGGCCTTGACCTTGGCGGTGTCGAGCACGCCGTCCGCGATCTCGTCTTCCCGCGCGAGCAGGAGGATGAAATCACCGGTGCCCAGATTGAACTCGCTGTCGCGGTGGTATTCGAGGCAGTTCAGCTTCGTGTTGTGGCCGCAGCACCAGCCGAGCTGGACCGGCATGCCGCCGAAGCAGTGGTCGCTCAGGACGTCCGCGGCGGGGAGACGCTGCAGGTTCGGATCCTCGGGGACATAGGCGGTCCCGGCCGGGAGGTCCACTTCCGCGAGTACCGGCAGGATCTGCGCACAGGCTTCTTCGAGGCCGGTGACGACCTGGCCGTAAGGGCGGAATGATTCATCAAAAACGGAGAAAACAGTCATTTTTTCAAACCTCCTTTGATTTACAGGATCCCCTTCAGCGCGGGATAGAGGCGCTTCCAGGTGCGGTACTTCTCGTCATAAGCCTGTACGAGGGCCGGCTCGGGGACCGTGGTCTCCTTGACGCGGATCAGCGCTTCCGCGCAGGCGGCAACGCTCGGATATTCTCCGCAGGTGACGGCCGCCAGCATCGCGCCGCCGTAGCCGGGGCCCTGCTCCGTCATCGGAAGCTCCAGCGGGATGCCGAGGACGTTGGACAGGATCCGTCTCCAGAGCGGGCTCTTCGCGCCGCCGCCGCAGACACGGCTGACGGAGACTTCGATGCCCTGGGCCTTCGCGATCTCGAGGCAGTCACGGAAGGCGAAGGCGACGCCCTCGAGGACGGCCTGGGTCAGGTCTTCCCGCTGCGTGTCCATCCGCAGGCCCAGGAAAGCGCCGCGGGCGGAAGGGTCGTTGTGGGGGCTCCTTTCTCCCATCAGGTAAGGGAGATAGTAGACGTCGTTCTTTCCGAGTCTGTCTTCCGTAATCGGGGCCTGCTCCGCGGCGTATGCCTCCGTGTGCAGGATGTCCTCCATCCACCACTTGTTGCAGGAGGCGGCGGAGAGGATGCAGCCCATCAGATGGTAGCCGCCGTCCGCGTGATCGAAGCTGTGCAGCGCATTGTGGCTGTCCACGCTGAAGCGGTCGCTGGTGATGAAGATCGTGCCGGACGTGCCGAGCGAGATGTTGCAGCCGCCCGCTCCGACGACCCCGCATCCGACAGCGGCAGCGGCGTTGTCACCTGCGCCCGCGCAGACCTTGACGTTCTCGGGAAGTCCCAGAAGTCCGGCGGCGGAGGAGGTCAGTGTGCCGACGGTCTCCCAGCTCTCGAAGAGACGGGGCATCTGGTCCTCCGTGATCCCGCAGAGATCCAGCATCTCGCGGCTCCAGCACTTGTGCTCCACATCCAGGAGCAGCATGCCGCTGGCGTCGGAGTAGTCGGTGCAGTGCACGCCGGTCAGCAGATAGTTGATGTAATCCTTGGGGAGCATGATCTTGCGGATCCGCGCGAAGAGCTCCGGTTCATTCTCCCGCATCCAGAGGATCTTGGGAGCGGTAAATCCGGCAAAAGCAATGTTGGCAGTGCGGGCGGAGAGCACGTCACGGCCGATCTGTTCGTTCAGGTATTCCACCTGGGGCTGGGTGCGCCCGTCATTCCAGAGGATGGCGGGGCGGATCACCCGGTCATTCTCGTCGAGCACGACGAGGCCGTGCATCTGTCCGCCGGCGCCGATGCCCGCGACCTGCGAGGCATCGAAGCCCCCCAGCAGCTTCGGGATGCCGGAAGCGACAGCTCTGGCCCAGTCGGCGGGATCCTGCTGGCTCCAGCCGGGCTGCGGAAACTCCAGAGGGTATTCTTCAGAGACGATGTTGAGGATCTCGCCCTTTTCGTTCGTGAGAAGGAACTTACAGGCGGAAGTACCGAGGTCGATGCCGATGTATAACATTTCAATCCCCTCCCTGCAGTCTAAAGAAACAACATGGATTTATACTATAATAATGATTGTATTCGCAGGAGCAGGGACGCGCAACAGAGAAAAGGGGACACTCATTAGACAAAGTTAAGGTCAGCGATGCTGCCGGAGGTGCCGAAGGCCATGCTGCGCCCATTTCTGTCCTTTACGGAAATTCCGGTCTGGAGTATAGTGGTATCAGTACTTTTGCGCCGGGTGACGGCGCGGTTGTCTTACAGAAAGGAAGAGACGCATGAGACAGGAGACGAAGTGCATTCAGGCAGGCTATACACCCGGAAACGGTGATCCCCGGATGATCCCGATCATCCAGAGCACGACCTTCAAATATGACACCAGCGAGGATATGGGCAAGCTGTTCGATCTCGAGGCTTCCGGCTATTTCTATACCCGGCTCCAGAATCCCACGAACGACATGGTGGCGGCCAAGATCGCCGCGCTGGAAGGCGGCACGGCGGCCATGCTCACTTCGTCCGGCCAGGCGGCCTCCTTCTTCTCCGTCTTCAACCTGGCGGGGGCGGGGGACCACGTGATCTCCTCCGCATCGATCTACGGCGGGACCTACAACCTCTTCAACGTGACGATGCGCCGCATGGGCATCGAGTTCACATTTGTGGATCCGGACTGCAGCGATGAGGAACTGGAGGCGGCGTTCCGCCCCAACACCAAGGCGGTCTTCGGCGAGACGATCGCGAACCCGGCCCTGACCGTGTTCGATATCGAGCGCTTTGCCGCAGCCGCGCACGCGCACGGCGTGCCGCTGATCGTCGACAACACTTTCGCGACGCCGATCAACTGCCGTCCCTTCGAGTGGGGCGCGGACATCGTCACCCACTCCACGACGAAGTACATGGACGGCCATGACACGGGCGTCGGCGGATGCATCGTCGACAGCGGGAAATTCGACTGGATGGCCCACGCAGACAAGTTCCCCGGCCTCACGACCCCGGATGAGTCCTACCACGGCATCACCTATGCGGAGAAGTTCGGCAAGGAAGGCGCCTACATCACCAAGGCGACGGCCCAGCTGATGCGCGACCTGGGAAGCATCCAGGCGCCCATGAACGCTTTCTTCCTGAATCTCGGCCTGGAGTCCCTCGCCGTCCGCATGCAGAGGCACTGCGAGAACGCGCAGAAGGTCGCGGAGTTCCTGCAGGCCAATGAGAAGGTCGCATGGGTGACCTATCCCGGCCTTCCCGGCGACAAGTATCACGAGAGAGCGATGAAGTATATGCCTGGTGGCACCTGCGGCGTGATCTCCTTCGGTGTCAAGGGCGGCAGGGCCGCGGCCGAGGAGTTCATGAAGCACCTCAAAGTCGCCATCATCGCGACCCACGTCGCCGATGCGCACACCTGCGTGCTGCACCCCGCGAACTCGACCCACAGGCAGATGAGCGACGAGGAGCTCATCGCGGCCGGCGTCGGACCGGACCTGATCCGTCTGTCCGTCGGCATCGAGAACGTCGACGATATTCTGGAGGACCTGCAGCAGGCGCTGGCGTCCATCTGAACAGCATGAAATATTCACCGGCAGTACGCGTTCGTGTGCTGCCGGTGCTGTATACTGCGGGGAGCGCTGCGGAGCGCGGGCCCTGCAGCGGGAACGAAGGCAGGAGAGGAGCACACATTGGATTATTTCGGACATTTCTACCTGGACAAGGAAAAAGATATCCTGGTCGACCTGTACACCGACGGCGGAGAGATGCACTACGTCCTCCGCACGCCCAACCACGGCACCGGGAACCTGATCCGGAATCTCGCCGACCTGTGCGGCCTGCCTCTTTCTGTAGATGAGGAGGGACTGCTCGTGATCCGCGGGACGGTCCCGAGCTACTTCGACGCCTACGGCCGGACGATCCGGATCTTCCGCCTGGGAGGCACGAAGACGGCCAATATCTTCGAGGACGGGACCATCGAGATGAAGGCCCAGATCCCCGCCATCTCCAAGACCCTGATGAGCCAGACCAAGGAGTACCGGCTGGACGTCGCGCGGACGATCGTGAAGACCTATATTTTCACGGACTGCAAGTTCCGGACGGACCTGCACACGCATATGAACGCGAACCTGCACCCGGACCTCCTGATCGCACTCGGGATCGTGCACCAGATCCGCTATCCGCTGTACTACATCCGGAAGCTCGGCCTGCGCGTGACGGAGCCGCAGAGGGAGCTCCTGGCACGGAGAAGGGAGGCGGCGGAGGCCCGGTACCGCGATTCGGGGCTCACCGGCAAGTACCTGGCGCGCAGGATCGACGACAACACCTTCCTGAACTTCGCCGACCTGCTCCTGCAGGGACCGGAGGACGCGGCGGACAACATCGCGAAGATCCGGCGGTCCCTGGCGGTCCGCAAGGACGGGCAGGCCGTCTTCACAAATCTGGAGAAAGTCTACCTGTACCGCTACGTCTTCACAAAGGGACAGCCGGCGGAGGATCCGATCCCGGTGCGGGACCTGGCGGACAGGATCCCGGACGCGGAGATCCGGGAGGCGGTCCGGCAGATGCTGGCGGACCGGGACAGCGGGAGATATAAGGACAACACGCTGTTCCAGGACAAGCTCCTCTGGATCGCCAGGAGCTACCGGCGGCTGGGGATCACCTATGCCGAGATCACGGACACGACGCTCGTCAAGCCGCAGGGGGCGGCGCAGATGCTGGAGCAGGTGCACGCCGTGATGCCGCGCATCACGGAGGAGACGGGGGTGACGCTCCGCTTTCTCGCGGGGATCAGGCGTATTCCCCTCACGATCGTGAAGGACAACATCGCCGCCGGCGACTATTTCCGGGAGAACCTCCTGGTCCTGCGGGAGATCGCCGACGACCCGTATGTGGCGGGCTGCGACATCATCGGGGAGGAGATCAACGATATCCTCGACCTCCGCGGCGTGGTGCGGGAGATCGTCAGGATCGCGCAGAAGCACCCGGACTTCGTCGTGCGCATCCATGCGGGCGAGAACGACAGCCTGCGCGACAACGTCGCCAACTCTGTCCGCTGCGTGCGCGAGGCGGTAGGGGACGGC
Source organism: Lachnospiraceae bacterium UBA3692 (assembly GCA_002372815.1). GTDB lineage: Bacteria > Bacillota > Clostridia > Lachnospirales > Lachnospiraceae > CAG-791. The sequence continues at coordinate 3,465 of DFIR01000011.1, read as the reverse complement.
GGCCGGATGCCGCGCATGCGCATCGGGCACGGCCTGTACACCGCGGACCTGCGCAGCACCGCCGGAAAGGCCCTCCTCCGCGACCTGCGGGAGGAGGACATCACGGTCGAGTTCCAGATCACGTCCAACGTGCGGCTGAATAACCTGAGTGACCTCTCGGAGCACCCGCTGAAGCAGTATCTGCGGGCGGGGGTCCGCTGCGCGCAGGGGACGGACGGCGGCGCGCTCTACGGCACGGATTCCGTCGATGAACAGCTGACCCTGGAGAAAATGCTGGACCTCACACACGACGAGATGTGCAGCATGCGGGCGGCGGAGGAGCGCGTGAGACAGCAGGGCATGCAGGCGCTGCGGGACAAGGAAGAGCAGCTCCTCAGGACAGCCGGTGACGCCGGCGGGACGCAGCAGTACTGGCAGGCGCGGATCGACGCGGCCATCCGGAAGGAGCAGGAGAGAGCGCCGGGGGCGGAGGACACCATCCGCCTGCCGATCATGCGGAAGGTGCGGGCGCAGGATGCGCTCGCGGACAGGATCTGCGAATATCCGGAGGAGAAGACCCCCATCGTCATCGCGGGCGGCAGCTTCAACAGCGACCGGCACACGACGAGGCTCCGGGAGGACGATCTCGAGAGTTTGCGGGCTCTGGTGGCGGAGGCGGATCCGGACAGGTATTATTTCGTCATCGGGCACCGGCTGCGGGGATACGAGGCGCGGCTGCTGGAGATGGCCGGGGACAGGTTCGCCGTCTACGCGATCGTGCCGGCCTGGATCACGCCCCGGGAGGTCCGGCGCCTCCGGGAGAGCGGCGTGCGGATCCGCGTCTCCATCGAGCCGGAGCCGATGGGCGTCTACAAGAGCTTCGCCTATGAGATCTTCAAGCGCCGCCCGTCCGTCTTCGTGGCCTTCGACGGCAACAGCGCCGGCGCGAACATGATCCAGGAGGCGCGGAACGCGCGGTACCGCTGCAGGATCTGCGTGAGCGCCCACTCCCGGATCCTGCTGCGCAAGGCGCAGACGCTGGAGGGATATGTGACGGTCCTGCGGGGAGGCGGAAGGGTGCCGCTCCTGTGATTTTCTCAAAAGTAATGCTGTTCAAAATGACTCTTTTGAGAAATAATAGGGAGGTACTGCAAGGCCCGGTAAGAAATGCGGGGTCCTGCCCGAAAGGAATGCTTTTATGAAACTCTTCGGAACTGTGGATATGACGAAGGGGGATACGGTGTCGCAGATCATCCGCTTCACCATTCCCATGCTGCTCGGCAACGTGGCCCAGCAACTCTACAATACGGTCGACAGCATCATCGTCGGCCGTTTTGTCGGCGATAACGCGCTTGCCGCGGTCGGAAGCGCCGGCCCGATCCTGAACCTGATGTTCGTGCTGTTCATGGGCATCTCCGTCGGCGCGAGCATCATGGTCTCCCAGTATTTCGGCGCCCGGCAGCGGGAGGAGCTGTCGAAGTCGATCTGCTGCTGCATCACGATGACGGGCCTCGCGTCCCTGATCATCATGATCATCGGGCCGCTCTCGACCATGCCGCTGCTCCGGCTCCTGCGGACGCCGGAGAGCATCATCGGCTGGTGCAACAGCTACCTGATCATCATCTTCCTCGGGATCGCCGGCGGCGGATATTACAACATCCTCAGCGGCGTGCTCCGCGGACTCGGGGATTCTGTCTCCGCGCTGATCTACCTGCTCATCGCCACCGGCATCAACATCGTGCTCGACTATGTGTTCGTCGCCTATTTCGGCATGGGCGTGGCCGGTGTGGCGCTCGCGACCGTCATCGCGCAGTTCGTCTCCGCCATCCTGTCGCTGCGCAAGCTGTCGACCATGAAGGGGATCTTTGATATACGGAAAGAGTGGCTCCTCCCGGAGAGCACCTACTCCGGGTCTCTGTTCAGACTGGGACTGCCGTCGGGGGTGACGCAGGCGATCTTCTCCATGTCCATGATCGTCGTGCAGTCGCTGACCAACAGCTTCGGGGAGCAGTTCATCGCGGCCAACGTCATCGTCATGCGCATCGACGGCTTCGTGATGCTGCCGGCCTTCTCCTTCGGCGCGGCCATGACGACCTTCGCCGGACAGAACATCGGGGCCGGCAGGATGGACCGGGTCACGGACGGCGCCAGACGCGGCACGATCACCGCCATGGGGATCTCCGCGGTCATCACGGTCATGATCCTGCTGTTCGGGCGCACGCTGATGGGAGCCTTCACAAACACGCAGGAGCTGATCGACCTCAGCTTCCGCATGATGCGGATCATCTCCGTCGGCTACATCGTGATGGAGGTCACGCAGTGCCTCTCCGGCATCATGCGCGGCGCGGGCGACACCGTCACGCCGATGTGGATCTCGATCATCACGTCGGTCGTGCTCCGGATCCCGCTGGCCTACGGCCTGGTCGGGCTGACGCGCACTCCCGGGCTCCCGCAGGGAGAATGCTCCATGATGTATGTCTCCATGCTCATTTCCTGGTGCATCGGCGCCTCGCTGACGTTCTTCTTCTATCGTCGCGGCGGCTGGAAAGGAAAAGCAATCGTTTCAGGAGGACAAAATGCGTAAGAACCGACCCGTACTGATCCTGCTGCTCGCGCTGCTGCTGGCTGCCGGCGGCTGCGGCAGGAGACCTTCGCAGGAGACAGCCGCTCCCGCGGCCGCACCTGCTGCGACCCAGACGGAGACCCCGGAGGCGCCCGCACAGCAGGCACCCGTACAGCAGGCGGCGGAAGAGGTGCCGCTTGAGGATTTTCTCGGGATCACCCTGCCGGAAGCGGCGGACGTGGTCTATGTGCGGTATGACCTCTCTTCGGAGCAGCGCAGCTTCGCCACAGCGGATCCGGACCTGATCGGGGAAGTGGTGGAAGAGACGGCGCAGATCCTGGTCGGAGCGCCGGCAGCCGGCAGCGGAGACGGGGAGCGCGAGCTGCAGATCGTCACCGCGGACGGCACGGAAGTGATCTCCCTGGACGGCGAGAAGCTGCTCCTCGACGGCACCGCTTATGAGACGAGCGGCGGCGGCGACCTGTACGGCACGCTGCAGTACCTGCAGGAGGAGGCGGAAGAGCACCAGAAAGAGGCGTCCGCCAGGAAGAAAGGCAGCGAAGCGCCCGTGATCGAAGAGGGCGGCGTCTATGACCAGCAGGGCTCTGTGGGTCTCCATCTGTATGCTTTTCAGAGTCTTCCCTCCAACTACATGACGAAGAAGAAAGCCCGATCCCTGGGCTGGGAGAACGGGTCCCTGGAGGACTACGCGCCGGGCATGTGCATCGGCGGCGACCATTTCGGCAACTACGAGGAGATCCTGCCGGACGACGACTACCGGGAATGCGATATCGGCACCCTCGGCAGGAGCAAACGCGGCGCGAAGCGGATCATCTTCACGGAGGATTACAGCCGTGTCTACTACACGGGTGACCATTACGAGCACTTTACACTTCTCTACGGGGAGGAGTGAGAGAGGAGCA
>DFIR01000053.1:3555-62425 GCA_002372815.1 Lachnospiraceae bacterium UBA3692 | reverse complement strand
AAAACAGACAGCAAGATCGACAGGTGGCAGAAGAAAGCTGTCGGATGAGCTGTCTGAGAAGCAAAATTGACAGGTAGATCGACAGGATTCCGAGAAGGCCTGTCTAAGTGCCTCTATCCAGCAGGAAAATAATAGGGTTTATTCAGATTGTTGTCACCAGCTTATTATCCGGATAGTAATAAACACCCCCGCAAAGGTTTCCCCTAAAGTCTTTGTGGGGGTGTTAATTTCAAGACAATAATAAACATCCCCGCAAAGATCCCCCCTGAAGTCCTCATCAGCAGACCGGCAGATCGGAAACTATGGAAATCCCATGCTCCTGTGTGTTAATCTAGAACGGAAAGGGAGGAAACTATGCATATCACAGTTTACTGCGGAAGTGTATTCGGAAACCGGGAAGCATACCGGGATGCGGCGGCGCAGCTCGGTAAATGGATCGGAGAGAACGGGCACTGGCTTGTGTACGGCGGCAGCGAGAGCGGCCTGATGGGGGTCGTTGCGGACAGCACGCTGGATGCGGGCGGCAAGGTGCTGGGGATTGAGCCGAAGTTCTTCCTGGATGAAGGGCTGGATCATCCGCGGATCACGGAACTCATTGCCGTGCAGACGATGGCGGAGCGGAAGGCTTGCATGATCGAGAGAGGCGACGCGTTCGTGGCGCTGCCGGGCGGCACCGGCACGCTGGAGGAGATCTCGGAGATCATCTCGCTGTGCAGGATCGGACAGCTCGATAAACCGTATGTTTTCTTTAATATAGAAGGCTATTACGATACGCTGCGGGTCTTCTTTGAAGAGATGGTCCGGGAAGGGATGCTGGAGCCGGCATCTCTGCGGCAGATCCGGTTTGCGGATACGCTGGAGGAAGTGGCACGCGTGATCAGCGCGGCGCAGCAGGGGGGAGAAAACTGACGGAGGATACCGGAATATGAGAAAGAGAGATCAGGCCCTTCTGGCAGCACTGGCATTCGTTGCCGGCTGTGAGATGGCACTGGCGGCAGGACTGGTTCGCAAGCTGCAGAAATATGCCGTGAAGGCGGCTGCAGCGGCTTTCCCGGCGGAGGAAGCACCGGAGGAAGACCGCGACCAGCAGGCAGAAGAAGCGGCAGAGGAAGCACCGGAAGAAGCACCGGAAGAAGCACCGGAAGACGGAGACGGAAGGGATGCAGGAACGGTTTGATGCGGCTTTTCTCAAGTGGACGGCCGTGGTGACGATGTTTATCGATCACATGACCTGCTGCATGCTCGAGATCGCGAGGAATGCGGAGGGGCAGAGGATGATGTATCTGCTGCCGCAGGGCGAGCTTCTGGACAGGATCGGACGGGGGATCGGGAGGATGGCGTTTCCGATCTACTGCTTTCTGCTGGTGGAGGGATTCTATCACACGAGGGACCGGCGCAGGTATCTGCTGCGGCTGCTGCTTCTGGCGGTGTTCTCGCAGCCGGTATTTGAGAACGCGCTGTTCTATCATCCCGCCCACAGGCATCTGGACACGCTCTTCACGCTGTCGATCGGGCTGGCGTCGATCTGGGTGATCGATATGCTCCGCGGGATCTACGGAAATGCCGGAGGGAGGCAGGCGTCCCTGCTGCTGCGCTGCGCGCTGGTCCTCTGCGGGATCGCCGCTGCCGGCGCGGGCTGTGCGGTCGCGACGGTGCTGCGGACGGATTACCGGTGGGGCGGCGTGCTGGCCATTCTGCTGTTCTATTATCTGCGGGGCGTCCGGGAGTACGCGATGGCGGGCGGATGGATCGCGCTGAGCGTCTACAGTGAGTCGGAGCTGCTCTCGTTTCCCGCGTTTCTGCTGATCCGCCTCTACAACGGGGAGAGGGGAAGGCAGAACAAATACTTTTTTTACCTGTTTTATCCGGCGCATCTGCTCGTGCTCCTGCTGGTGCGAAGGGCGGTTTTCGGAATGTAGCGGAAAGGAAGGGACGGAAGATGGAACTTGTCTTTGTCGGTGCGGATCATGAAGTGACGGGGAGCTGTCACTATCTGCAGGTCGGGAAGAAACACCTCCTGGTCGACTGCGGGATGGAGCAGGGACACGATCTCTACGAGAACATAGATCTGCCGGTGCCGCCGGCCAGGATCGACTATGTGCTGCTCACGCATGCGCACATCGATCACAGCGGCATGCTCCCGAAGCTCTATCATGACGGCTTCCGGGGCGGGATCATCGCGACCGGCGCGACGGCGTCGCTCTGCGACATTATGCTCCGCGACAGCGCCCATATTCAGGAGCAGGAGGCGGAGTACAGGAACCGCAAGACGGAGCGCAAGACCGACAGCGCGAAGGCGGAGCCGTTGTATACGCTGCAGGACGCCATCGAGACGATCCGGCTGTTCAGGCCCTACCGCTACGGGGAGATCCATACGCTCTGCGAGGGCGTCCGTTTCCGGTTCACGGACATCGGGCATCTTCTGGGCAGCGCAAGTATCGAACTGTGGCTGTCGGAGGGCGGACAGGAGAAGAAGATCGTCTTCTCCGGGGATATCGGAAACAAAGCGCAGCCGCTGCTCAGGGATCCGGCGCCGACCAGGGAAGCGGATTATGTGGTCATGGAGTCCACCTACGGCGACAGACTGCACGAGATCGATACAGGCGACCCGGTGGCGGAGCTCGCGGAGATCATCGGGCAGACCCTCCGGCGGGGAGGCAATCTGGTCATCCCTGCGTTCGCGGTCGGGCGCACCCAGGTGATGCTCTACTATATCCGGCAGATCCGCGAGCGCGGTCTGCTGAAGGATCTGGGCGACTTCCCGGTGTATGTGGACAGTCCCCTGGCGGTCGAGGCCTCGGAGATCTTCTATGAGACCGACCCTTCCTATTACGATGAGACCACGCTGTCGCTCATGCATGACGGGCTGCTGCCGCTGGATTTTCCCGGACTGCAGCTGTCCATCACGACGGATGAGTCGAAGGCGATCAACAGTGATCCCGAGCCGAAGGTGATCATCAGCGCCTCCGGCATGTGCGACGCCGGACGCGTGCGCCATCACCTGAAATACAATCTCTGGCGCCCGGAGAGCACGGTCCTGTTCGTGGGGTACCAGTCCGCCGGATCGCCCGGCAGGAAGATCCTGGACGGCGCGAAGGAGATCCGGCTGATCGGCGAGGACATCGCCATCCGCGCGCAGATCTGCACGATGAAGGGCATGTCCGGACACGCGGACCGGGAGGGCCTTCTGGACTGGGCGCGGGGCTTCACGGAGAAGCCGAAACAGGTCTTCGTGGTCCATGGCGAGGGCGAGGTGACGGATCACTTCGCAGAGACACTGGAACAGGAGCTGGGCCTGCGGGCGGATGCGCCCTACAGCGGGACCAGGTATGACCTGGCCAGCGGGAAATATATCGAGCGGACGAAGGGGATCCCGATCGAACACGCCGCCGCGGCGCGGTCTGTCAGCGACACGTTCACGGCGCTGCGCCTGGCCGGCCGGCAGCTGCAGAACCTGATCGAGGCGAGCGAAGGCTTGCCGAACAAGGAGAAGGAGCGGTTCACGAAAGAACTGAAGGCACTTGTGGACAAATACCGGCGCTGACGCGCCGCCGCGCTCTCGGCAGGGTCCGGGCGGAAACGGAAGGAGAAGAGAAGATGAGCAGGGCGGATGAGATTTTTGTCGCTATGTGTAAGGATATACTGGAGAACGGGACCAGTACGGAAGGGGAGCGCGTGCGCCCGCACTGGCCGGACGGGACGCCCGCCTACACGATCAAGAAATTCGGGGTGGTGAACCGCTACGACCTGTCGGAGGAGTTCCCGCTCCTGACGCTGCGGCGCACGGCGATCAAGAGCGCCGTCGACGAGGTCCTCTGGATCTGGCAGAAGAAGTCCAACAACATCCACGACCTCAGCAGCCACATCTGGGACGAGTGGGCGGATCCGGACGGCTCCATCGGCAAGGCCTACGGGTACCAGATGGGTGTCAAACACCGCTATAAAGAGGGGATGATGGACCAGGTCGACCGCGTTCTCTACGACCTGAAAAATAATCCTTTCAGCCGCAGGATCATGACCAACCTCTATGTGCACCAGGACCTGGCGGAGATGAATCTCTATCCCTGCGCCTACAGCATGACCTTCAACGTGACACAGAAGCCGGGTGCGAAGAAGCTGACGCTGAACGCAGTCCTCAACCAGCGCTCCCAGGACGTGCTCGCCGCGAACAACTGGAACGTGGCCCAGTACGCCGCCCTCATGCACATGATCGCGCAGGTCTGCGACATGGAGGCCGGAGAGCTGGTCCACGTGATCGCGGACGCGCACATCTATGACCGGCACATCCCGCTGATCCGGGAGCTGATCGCGAGGGAGCAGCACCCCGCGCCGACGTTCCGCCTCAATCCCGAGGTGAAGGACTTCTATGCCTTCACGAAGGACGACGTGATCGTGGAGAACTATGTGACGGGACCGCAGATCAAGGATATCCCGATCGCGATCTGATGCGTGCCGGCGCACGGCGGTATGTGCACTATACGGAGAAAACTGAGGGAACACAGGCTGCTGTCCGGCGGACAGCAACTTGTGTTCTTTTTTCGACGATTTGTGCCAAATCTTTCGAAAAACTTTATTTTTTATGTATAATATTTCTATATGGCAAGTCAGACTGCCCGCGCTGTGCCGGTTCCGGCGAGGAGAAGCGCTGCGGTCACCTTTTTATGGAAGGAGGAAGCATTGCTGAAACACGAGGACATCATCAAAACACTCAGCATCGAGGAAAAGTGCCATCTTCTGTCCGGCAGGGACTTCTGGTCCACATACAGCGTGGAGAAGAAAGGCGTGCCGAGCATCAATCTCTCCGACGGACCTCACGGAATCCGCAAACAGGAAGGTGCAGGCGACCAGCTCGGCCTGAACGGCTCTCTGCCGGCGACCTGTTTCCCGACGGCGGCGACGATCGCCAACAGCTGGGATCCCGCCCTGGGCGAGCAGATCGGCGAGTGCCTCGGTGAAGAGGCAGCAAGCCAGGAAGTGGCGGTCCTGCTGGGCCCCGGCCTGAACATCAAGCGCTCCCCGCTGTGCGGCCGCAATTTTGAATATTTTTCCGAGGATCCCTATCTGGCGGGCAAGATGGCTGCCGGCTATATCCGCGGCATCCAGAAGAACGGCATCTCGGCGTGCCCGAAGCACTTCGCGGCCAACAACACCGAGCTGCGCAGACAGGCTTCGAATTCGGTGGTGGACGAGCGGACCCTCCGCGAGATCTATCTGACCGGGTTCGAGATCGCGGTGAAGGAAGCGGATCCGCTCAGCATCATGTCCTCCTACAACATGGTGAACGGCGTCTACGCCAATGAGAACGAGCACCTGCTGCAGGAGATCCTCCGGGATCAGTGGGGCTTCAACGGATTCGTCGTCTCCGACTGGGGCGCATCGAACGACTTCGTGGAAGGCGTACGCGCCGGCTCCCACCTGGAGATGCCCACGACGGGCGGCGACAGCGCCGAGCTCCTGAAGAAGGCCCTCGCGGACGGAAAGATCAGCGAGGAGATGGTGGACCGCCGCGTGGACGAGCTTCTGGACGTCGTCCTGAAGACACACGCAGCAGTGGAGAAGTACGCCGGCAAGCCTTTCGACGTGGAAGCGCATCACGCGATGGCGATGAGAGCGAGCGAGGAGAGCATCGTCCTCCTGAAGAATGAGGACGGGATCCTGCCGCTGGCGGAAGGCACGAAAGTGGCGGTCATCGGCGACTTCGCCGAGACGCCCCGCTACCAGGGCGCCGGTTCCTCCGTCGTCAACCCTACGAAGCTGGATTCCACGATGGGTGTGATCGATCAGTTCCCTCTGGAAGTGGTCGGATTCGAAAAGGGCTATCCGCGCGTGGGCGCAGGCGATGCGTCGATGCAGGCGGCGGCCGTGGAACTGGCGAAGAAGGCGGACGTGGTCCTGCTCTATCTGGGCCTCGACGAGATCAGCGAGTCGGAAGGCCTGGACCGCGCGAACATGAAGATGCCGCAGAGCCAGATCGACCTGCTGAAGGCCGTTTCGGAAGTCAATGACAAGGTGGTCGTCGTGATGAGCGCGGGCAGCGCGGTGGAGATGCCGTGGCTGGATCAGTGCAAGGCGATGGTGCACGGATATCTCTGCGGCCAGGCAGGCGCGGCGGCGGTCCTCAAGGCGATCGTCGGCCAGGTGAACCCTTCCGGCAAGCTGTCGGAGACCTATCCCGTCTCCTACGAGGACGTCTCCTCGGCGCCGTATTTCCCCGCGAAGGAAAGAAACGTCGAGTACCGTGAAGGCCTGTACGTCGGCTACCGCTACTTCGAGACGGTGAAGAAGCCCGTGCTGTTCCCGTTCGGATTCGGCATGAGCTACACGACCTTCGCCTATTCGGGCCTGAAGGTCACGGACCAGGAAGTCACCTTCACCATCACGAACACCGGCAGCGTCGACGGCGCTGAGGTCGCACAGCTCTATGTGAGTGCGAAGAATCCGAAGGTCTACCGTCCGGCGAAGGAGCTGAAGGGCTTCACGAAGGTCTTCCTGAAGGCCGGCGAGAGCAAAGAGGTCTCGATCCCGCTCGACGACAAGGCGTTCCGCTATTTCAACACGAAGACCGACCGTTTCGAGGTGGACGGCGGCGAATACGCGATAATGATCGGCGCGAACGTCGAGGATATCCGGCTGATCAGCACCCTCAGCGTGAAGGGCACGGACGCGGAACTTCCTTACACACTGGAAGAGATCCCTTCCTATGCGAAGGGCGATATCCTGAAGGTGGAGGATGCCGAATTCGAGAAGGTGCTCGGCACGCCGATCCCGGATGGCAGCTGGTCCGGCACGCTGGAGATGAATGACGCGATCTGCCAGCTCTACTACGCGAAGAGCCTCAAGGCGCGCCTTGTCTACAAGATCATGACAGGCATGCTCAACAAGTCGATCGAGAAGGGCAAGCCCGACCTGAACATCATCTTCATCTACAACATGCCGTTCCGCGCGATCGGAAAGATGGCCGGCGGCGCTGTGTCGCAGGAGATGTGCGAGAGCATCCTGGATATCGTCAACGGACACGCGGGCGGATTCTTCAAGGGTGTCGGCGGACTGATCGGCGGCTACCTCAAGCAGAACAAGGTCCAGAAGAAAGCAAAGGAGATCAAGTAAATGAAGCAGTGGCTTGAGAATTTCGGCAAGAAGCATCCGAAGGCTGCACAGTGGATCCGTGAGGGCGGCCTGTTCCTGATCTTCAGCTATGTCGTCACATTCCTGAAGTGGGGGCTTCTCACCTTCCTGCCCGGATTCTTCCGCGGCATGGTCGGAGATGTTGCATGGGCCTGGCCCGGAATCGAGGTGTCCGTGATGGGCGTGCCGCTGACCCTTGCGGTGATCGGCAACAGCCTGGCGGACGGCGGCCTGGCATTCACGCTCGCGAACTTCACATCCATCATCCTGGGCGAGTGCATCAACTTCCCGCTGCAGAGGAATGTGACCTTCCGGAGCAAAGGACCGGTCGTTCCGCAGCTCCTGCTCCACTTCGCAGGCGCGCTGGGCGTGTTCTTCATCATGAATCTGTTCACCTGCATCTGGAACCCGGTCACGGCCGCGTTCAACGTCCCGGACGGGATCCGGAACATCGTGACGACCGTCGTCACAGGCGGTGTGTCCATGGTAATCATCTTCGCCATCGACAAGACGATCTTCGCGGAAGGGTTCGGAAAGAAGAAATAATACGGAGAGCGGGTGCTTTCCGACAGGGAAACAGCCGTGCGGCCGGAGGGCCGTGCGGCTGTTTTTTTCGTTTCCTGTTGCCCAAAAACAGAGGAGAGGATAAAATGGTAATGCACTGCACAGCGGCGCGGAAGTGTGCCGCCGCCGCAGATCACCGTCAGATCATCGGGAGAAGGACATGAAACTGATCGTCGCCGTCGACAGAAACTGGGGAATCGGCAATAAGGGCCAGCTGCTCGTGAGCATCCCGGGGGACCACAAGAATTTCCGGCAGGAGACCCTCCGGAAGGTCATCATTTACGGGCGCAAGACGCTGGAGACGTTTCCGCTGGCACAGCCGCTTGACAGGAGGGAGAACCTCATCCTCTCCGCCAACCCGGATCTCAAAGTGCGCGGCGCGACGGTATATCACAGCATCGATGAACTGCTCGAGGCAGTCAGGGAGTACCCGCAGGAGGATCTGTATGTGATCGGCGGGGAGAGCGTGTACAGACAGCTCCTTCCTTACTGTGACACCGCCGTCGTCACGAAGATCGACTATTCCTATGAGGCGGATGCTTTCTTCCCGGACCTGGACGCGGATCCCGCGTGGGAGCTCGCGGAGGAGAGCGATGAGATGACTTATTTCGACGTCCCTTACACCTTCTGCGTGTACCGAAGGATCGGGGCGGGACAGAATTCAGCGGAGAATACAGAGAATGAATGAGAGATTCAAGACGGGCAGACTGCGCGCTGCCGCATTCCTGACAGTGCTGTGCCTGCTGCTGACGGGCTGCGGCAACCGGCTGGTGATCACCCGCGGATTTGCCGACGACGAACTCTTCCGGATCGGAGCGGGCTCCTGCAGGGAAGGGGAATACATGGTGTACCTGCTGGACCTGCAGAAGCACTGCGAGAGAATGTTCGGCAGCACGATCTGGGCGGAGGATACCGACGGCACGCTCAAGGAATCGGTCCGGAGCAAGGCACTCGCCGAGGTGTCCAGGGTGAAGACGCTCGGGCTGCTGGCTGTCGAGGACAATATCATGCTCACGAATGAGGAGCAGCAGCGCTGTGCCCGCGCGGCATCTGATTATTATGCCGCCCTCTCGGAGGACGAGAAGACCGCCGTCGGGCTGACGGAGGCCCAGCTGCAGAAGATGATGGAGGAGTACGCGCTCGCCGACAAGGTCTACAGAAGTCTCGGGTCCGCCTATGCGGAACGTCTCGATGCCTATATGCAGGGACTGGACAGCGACATGAACCTTCCCCTGTGGGACCAGCTCACTGTGCGCAAGGTCTATGGAGACGCGGAGGCCATGGGATTCAAGGAGTACTACACGGCCTATTTCGGCCAGGATGTGCAGGAGACGGAGAGCGACACTGAAGGAGTGACAGGACAGTAATGATCACCCTGGCGATCGTGGAAGATGAAGAGATCTATACCCGGCAGCTCAGGGAGTATCTGGAGCGCTATGGAAGCGAGAAGGGCGTGGCGTTCCGGATCGACAGCTACGCCGACGGAGAGGAGCTCACGGAGGAGTACGCGGGCGGGTATGACCTGCTGCTGATGGATATCCAGATGCCGTTCATGGACGGCATGACAGCCGCGGAGAAGATCCGGGAACAGGACCGGAACGTGCAGATCATCTTCATCACCAACCGCACGGACTACGCGATCCGCGGATATGAGGTGGACGCGCTCGACTATATCGTCAAGCCGGTCACGTACTTCGCCTTCTCCACGAAGATGGACCGCGCCCTGGCCCGCATCCGGCAGCATATCGGGAAGACGGTCGTCCTGACGCTGCGCACGGGAATGCGCCGGCTCCGGACCAGTGAGATCTGGTACGTGGAGACGGAGGGCCACATGCTGGTCTATCACACGGAACAGGGGATCTTCCGCCTGCGCGGGCGGCTGCAGAGCGCCGAGGAGGAGCTCGGGGACGCCGGATTCTTCCGCTGCAACAAGGGCAATCTGGTGAACCTGGAGCATGTGGACGGCGTCTCGGACGGGATGTGCCTTGTCAAGGGGGAGGAACTGCTGATCAGCCGGGCCAGAAGGACGGATTTTATGGAGGCCCTCACCTCTTATTTCGGAAATCACTGACAGTCTGCGGGGGAAGACCATGAAAGTCATGCTGGATATTCCCAGAGTTTATACCGGGCTGGCGGAGTGGGCCGCATGCCTGACCTTCCTGCTGGCGCTTCCGAACAGGATCCGGCCGCGCGGCCCGCGTTTCATGCTGCAATGCTTATGCGCACTGTTCGTACAGTGTGCATTTCTTGTATGTACGGAGCAGGTCCCGATCTTCTTCTGGATCCCCTGCATGATCATAGCGGTCTTCCTGATGTACCTTTTTCTCCTGATCGCAGGAGGACTTCCGAAGCTCACGACTCTCTACGGAACGTTCCGGGCATTCATCCTGGCGGAATTCGCCGCCTCCCTCGAATGGCAGATGGAGTGGTTCTTCCTCCTGAAAGGACAGGAGGGGACCGCGCGCACCATCCCGCAGATGCTTCTATCCGGGATATTTATGCTGTCCGTCTACGCGGCGGTGTTCGTATCGGCGGGGGCCCTCGAAATGCGCTCCTACCGGGGCATCGAGACGGTGACCTATTCCGTCAGGGAGACAGGGGCCGCCGGGCTGATCGCGATGTTCACATTTGCCGTCAGCAATCTCAGCTTCATTCCGGTCAACACCCCGTTCAGCGCACGGATCGAGCAGGACATCTTCAGCATGCGCACGCTGGTGGATCTCGGGGGCATGGCGGTCCTGACCGCCTTCCAGAGCCGGATCAACGAGCTGAAGATCGCGCAGGAACTGACCTCCGTCAGGGCGATGCTCAAGAGCCAGTATGACAGCTACCGCAACTACCAGGACACCATCGACATCATCAACCTGAAATACCACGATCTCAAGCACCAGCTCATAGGCCTCCGCGCGGAGACGGATCCTGCCAGGCACGAGGCATACCTGAAAGCCATGGAGGATGAACTGGAGCAGTACAAGCCGGAGAAGCAGACCGGCAACCACGTGCTCGACGCGATCATCGCGGGGAAGTCCGTGCGTTGCCGGAACAGCCGGATCCAGTTCACCTGCGTCGCGGACGGGCAGGTCCTCGATTTTCTCCACGTGACGGATATCTGCACGATCTTCGGCAACGCGCTGGACAACGCGATCGAGAACACCGCCCTGGTCACGGACCCGCAGAAGCGCCTGATCCACATGCAGGTGAGCGCGAAGAAGGGATTTCTCTTCATCCGCGTCGAAAACTACTGTGAGAACGACCTGATCCCGGACGGGGAGTACCTGAAGACGACCAAGCCGGCGGGGGAGAACCACGGGCACGGGCTGCGCAGCATGCGCTATGCCGCGCAGAAATACGGAGGGACCCTCACCTACGGACTGGAGGGACGCATGTTCGTCCTGCAGATCCTGATCCCGATCCCCAAAGAGCAGACATAAAATGGACGGACGCATAAAAAATATGCGTCCGTTTTTCGTCAATTTGTGCCAAAAAACAAAGGAGAAATAAAACAATGGTATAATTATACTGTTGTTATTTTTTTCTATTCTTTAGGGAGGGAATAGTATGCAGCAATTATTACTCAACCTGCTGGGACCCATCTTCTACGGGATGGGCGTCAGCGAAGCGGACCTCACGTCCTACCTGGGCATGTGCATGAACTATGTGTACGGGATCCTGGCCGCGCTTGTGATCCTGATCATCGTGCTCATCGCCGCGCAGTGGCTGAAGAAGGGCATCAGAGGCGGCGTGCGTCTCAGCGCGCTCGCAGCGTTCCTTCTGGCCGTCACCGTCATGGTGAACTCCATGTGCTACGGTCCCCTGAAGACCAACATCTCGACGTTCCTCAACGGCAGCGGCGTGAATCTTCAGGAAGAGACCATCGAAGCCAGTAAAGACGTGATCGCAAGGGTCGGCGAGGAAGGCCTTGTGCTCGTCAAGAACGACGGGCTCCTGCCTCTCTCCGGTACCACCGCGCTGAACGTCTTCGGCTGGGGCAGCACCAACCCGATCTTCGGCGGCACCGGTTCCGGTTCCTCGGACGGCTCCACGGCGGTCGGCATCCTGCAGTCCCTGCAGAACGCCGGTTTCCAGACCAACCAGAGCCTGACGGATATGTACGTGGCCTACCAGCCCAACCGTCCGACCGTGGCGATGCAGAGCCAGGACTGGACACTTCCGGAACCCACCGTGGACAAGTACACGGATGAGCTGATGAGCGAGGCGAAGAGCTTCTCCGATACCGCGGTCATCGTCATCTCCAGGTCCGGCGGCGAAGGCGCGGATCTTCCCACGGATATGAACGCGGTCATCCATGGCACCTACAATCTGGCTGAGAAGGTCTCCGTGATCCCCGCTCAGTACGGCTACACCAACGCCACCTACACCAACAACGGCGACTATGATGATTTCGAGCCCGGCGAGCACTTCCTTGAGCTCTCCGTGACGGAAGAGAACATGGTCGAGAAGGTCTGCTCCGAGTTTGAGAAGGTCGTTGTCATCATCAATGCCAACAACCCGATGGAGCTGGGCTGGGTCGAGGACTATCCGCAGATCGGCGCCGTCATCCTGGCTCCCGGCGCGGGCAACACCGGCTTCACCGGCCTCGGCGAGATCATCTCCGGTGCCGTGAACCCTTCGGGCCACACCATCGACACCTATGTGCGTGACCTCACAAGGACCCCTACCTGGAACAACTTCGGCAACTTCCACTACAGCAACGTCGATGACCTCAAGCAGGCCATCCTGGCGGCAGACCCCGCCTATGAAGGCAACATGGCTTTCGTGAACTATGTGGAAGGCATCTATGTCGGCTACAAGTTCTATGAGACGGCTGCCGAAGAAGGACTCATCAACTACGAAGAGGAAGTGCAGTATCCGTTCGGCTACGGCCTTTCCTACACCACTTTCGACGAGAAGATCGAAGGCTTCGCCGCGGACGGCGAGAACATCACCTTCGACGTGACCGTCACCAACACCGGCAGTGTCGCCGGCAAGGACGTCGTGGAGATCTACTTCACACCTCCGTATGAGAACGGCGGCATCGAGAAGGCTTCCGTGAACCTGATCGACTTCGCGAAGACCTCCGAGCTTGCAGCCGGCGCGTCCGAGACGATCTCCTTCAGCATCCCGAAGGAAGACCTCGCCTCCTATGACAGCGGCCTCAAGGTCAACGGCGGCGGCTACATCCTGGAAGCGGGCGAGTACAAGATCTCTGTCCGCAGCGACTCCCACACCGTCGTGGCGGAGGAGAGCTTCGCGGTCGACGCGGACGTCAACTACAGCGCAGGCCGCTCCACCGACCTTGTCCCGGTCACCAACCAGTTTGAGGACTATTCCCGCGGCGATTTCGAGCAGCTCTCGAGAAAAGACGGCTTCGCCAACTACGAGACCGCTACCGCTGCGCCTTCCGACGACGCGAAGGTCATGAGCGATGAGGTCCGCAGCGTGATCGAGACCTACGCCGTCGGTTTCTATGATCCCACCGCTTTCGACGACGCGGCCGACGAGATGCCGACCCTCGGCGCCCAGAACGGCCTCACTCTTTACGACCTGTATGGAAAAGCCTACGATGATCCCGCCTGGGACCAGCTCCTGGACCAGCTGACCTTCGAGGACATGGCGACCATGATCAACGTCGGCGGCTGGCAGACGGCAGCCATTGAGAGCGTCGGCAAGGTCGCTACCAGCGACTGCGACGGCCCCGCGGGTCTGTCCAACTTCATCACCGGCGCCTACGGAACGGCCTATCCGGCGGAAGTCCTGATGGCGCAGACCTGGAACACCGACCTCATCTATGAGATGGGCGAGAAGATGGCGCAGGAGTACGTCGATGCCAACAACTACGGCTGGTACGGCCCTGCCATGAACACGCACCGCAACGCTTTCGCAGGCCGCAACTTCGAGTACTACTCCGAGGACGGCGTCCTGGCCGGCAAGATGGCCATGGCGGAGTGCAACGGCGCGGCAACTAAGAACGTGTATCCTTACATCAAGCACTTCGCGTTGAATGACCAGGAGACCAACCGCTGCTCGTTCCTGCTGACCTTCGCGTCCGAGCAGGCGATCCGCGAGATCTACCTGAAGCCTTTCGAGATCGCGACCAAGGGCTTCACGGGCACCAGCCGTGCGGTCATGAGCTCCTTCAACTGGATCGGCACCGAGCCCAGCTGCGCCAACGACAACCTGCTGCAGAACGTCCTCCGCGGCGAGTGGGGATTCGTCGGCATGGTCGAGACCGACTATGACGGCTCCTATGGCTACATGATCTCCGATCACTGCGTCAGGAACGGCAACGACCTGATGCTCGGATTCGCGATGGCGCAGTCCAACGTGTTCTCCGACACCAGCGCGACAGCCACCAAGGCTATGCGTCAGGCCTGCAAGAACATCCTCTACACGGTCGGCAATTCCGGATACTATGCAAATGGCGATCCGGCGGATGCGCCTGACAAGATGGACCAGCTGTTCAAGAAGATCAATCTTGGCGCCGGTATCGTCATCCTGGCGATCTTCGGCCTCGCGCTCCTGATGTTCAGGAGCGGAAGAAACGGAAGAAAGCAGAAGTAATGACAGCAATGAGCAGATCCTGATCTCTGCGTTGTCCCGCAGACCTGCACAGCCTGTAAGACGGCTGTGCAGGTCTTTTTCTGTGAGTGCGGGCCGGCTGCCAGAAGCACAGGACAGGCGTGTGAAAGAATTAACGGTTCGCCCTAGGTTAGTGGAGACTTATATGTGCGTTTTGTGATATGTTTAACATAGTACAGAAACCATACACAAAATAATAGGAGAAATGCCTATGAGCAGACTGAGTATCGATACACAGAATACCGCCGAAAAGACGGTAGAAGAGCTCTACAAAGATCTGGAGCGCCGCGTCCAGGCCAGCCAGCCCGGACTGTGCCCCGTGGATCTCGCGGCATCCTTTCTGAAGACATGCTATGCGCAGTCCTGCGGCAAATGCGTCCCCTGCCGTGTCGGCCTCGGCCAGCTGGAGAAGATGCTTGCGCAGGTGCTGGACGGTCCGGCAGATCCCGAGCTGATCAATACGATCGAGCGCACGGCGGAGAGCATCTACTATTCCGCTGACTGCGCCATCGGTTCGGAGGCGGCCAGAATGATCCTCAAGGGGGTCCGGGGATTCCGGGAGGATTACATGGAACACATCCTGCACGGAAGGTGCCGGGGCAAGCATAACCAGCCGGTTCCCTGCGTCTCGCAATGTCCGGCCCACGTGGATATTCCGGGCTATATCGCGCTCATCCATGAGGAGCGGTACACGGACGCTGTGCAGCTGATCCGAAAGGACAACCCGTTCCCTTCGGTCTGCGGACTGATCTGCGAGCATCCCTGCGAGGTGCGGTGCCGCCGCACCCTTGTGGACGACGCGGTCAACATCCGCGGCCTCAAGCGCTACGCCTGCGAGCATGCCGGTGAGCTTCCGCTGCCGGAGATCGCGGAGAGCACCGGCAAGAAGGTCGCCATCATCGGCGGCGGCCCTTCCGGCCTGAGCGCTGCCTTCTACCTGACCTGCATGGGTCATGATGTGACGGTCTACGAACAGAGGAAGCAGCTGGGCGGCATGCTCCGCTACGGCATCCCGAACTACCGTCTGCCCAGGGCCAACCTGGACAGAGAGATCAACATCATGAAGAAGGTCGGCTTCAAGACCATCTGCAACGTCAGCGTCGGCAAGGACATCACCATCAAGGAACTGCGTGAGCAGAATGACGCGATCTATGTCTCCATCGGCGCGCACACAGGCAGCAAGCTGAGCATCGAAGGCGACGACGCGGAGGGCGTCATCTCCGCGGTGGAGATGCTCCGCGAGATCGGCGATGACAAGTATCCGGACTTCACCGGGCTGCACATCGCGGTCGTCGGCGGCGGCAACGTCGCGATGGACGTGGCCAGAACGGCCATCCGCTGCGGCGCGGAGACCGTGCGGATCCTGTACCGCAGGAGAGTCGCGGACATGACCGCGCTCCCGGAGGAGATCCACGGCGCGATCGAGGACGGCTGCGAAGTGACGGAACTGGAGGCGCCTCTCCGGATCGAGAAGAACGCGGAGGGACACGTGACCGCCATCTGGGTGCGTCACCAGATCTCCGGACCGATGATGAACGGGCGGCCTTCGATCGTCGCCTCCAAGGAACTGGAAGATGTGCGCATCCCCTGCGACCGCCTGCTGGTCGCGGTCGGACAGGGCATCGATTCCCAGAAATTCGGCGATTACGGTATTCCGCTGCAGAGAGGAAGGATCGCCGCGTTTGACACGAGTGACGTCAAGGATGCGGACGGCATCTTCGCGGGCGGCGACTGCGTCACCGGCCCCGCAACGGTGATCCGCGCGATCGCTGCCGGCAAGGTGGCGGCCGCCAACATCGACGAATATCTCGGCTACAACCATGTGATCAGAACCAATATCGACCTTCCGCAGGTGCGTTTCGACGATCACAGACCGTGCGGACGCATCAACATGCGTGAGCGTCCCGCCCAGATCCGCAAGCATGATTTTGACCTGATGGAGACCGGCATGACACACGAGGAGGCCTGTCAGGAATCCGCCAGATGCCTCCGCTGCGATCATTTCGGCTACGGCGTATTTAAAGGAGGGAGGGAGATTCAATGGTAAATGTGATCATCAACGGCATCGCCGTCAAGGTACCGGAGAAGACCACCATCCTGGAAGCCGCCGAGAAGGCCGGTGTGAGGATCCCCACGCTCTGCTATATGAAAGATCTCAACGAGATCGGCGCCTGCAGGATCTGCGTCGTCGAAGTGGAGGGATACGAGCGCCTTTTCACCGCCTGCAACAACCCGGTGGCGGACGGCATGGTGATCCGCACGAATTCAAAGAAAGCGCGTGAGGCCAGGAAGATCAACGTCGAACTGATCCTCTCGCAGCACAACACCAACTGCGCCGTCTGCGTGCGCAACGGAAACTGCACACTGCAGCGCGTCGCCAACGACCTCAACATTCACTGGATCCCGTTCGAGAAGGATCTGCCCAAGATTGCGAGGACGGACTATCACTTCCCGCTGATCAGGGAGTACGACAAGTGCATCAAGTGCATGCGCTGCATCCAGATCTGCGACAACGTGCAGACGACGAACATCTGGGACGTGATGAACACCGGCTCCCGCACCACGGTGGACGTGGGCGGCGTGTACCGCCTGGAGGATTCCAACTGTGTGCTCTGCGGCCAGTGTATCACGCACTGTCCTGTGGGCGCGCTGCGTGAGCGCGACGACCTGGACCGCGTCCTGACGGCGCTGGAGGATCCGGAGATCATCACGGTCGTGCAGGTGGCTCCCGCCATCCGCACCGCCTGGGGCGAGGGCTTCGGCCTGAAGCCGGAGTTCGCGACCTACCGCCGGCTCGTCTCCGTGCTCAAGAATATCGGCTTCGACTATGTGTTCGACACCAACTTCTCCGCGGATCTGACGATCATGGAGGAGGCGACCGAGTTCCTGGAGAAGGTCAAGAAGGCAGGCAAGAAGGGCAGCAAGGAGAAATTCCCGATGTTCACGTCCTGCTGCCCCGGCTGGGTGCGCTTCGTGAAGGCCAACTATCCGGAGTTCGTGGACCAGCTCTCGACTTCCAAGTCGCCGCAGCAGATGTTCGGCGCGATCGCGAAGAGCTACTACGCGAAGCTCCTGAACGTGGATCCGTCCAAGATCTTCGTGGTGTCCGTGATGCCCTGCCTGGCCAAGAAGGCGGAGCGCGCATATCCCACCATGGTGGACGACCAGGGTATGCCGGAAGTGGACGTCTCCATCACCAACCGCGAGGTGGTGCGTCTGATCCGTCTGGAGAACCTGAATCCGGCCAACTTCCCGGAATCCGACCCCGATATGCCGCTGGGCATCGGTTCCGGCGCCGGCAATATCTTCGGCGCGACCGGCGGCGTCATGGAAGCGGCGCTGCGGAGTGCCTACAACTTCGTTACCGGGGAGAATCCGGACCCCGATGCCTTTAAGGATGTCCGCGGTATGGACGGATGGAAAGAGGAGACCTTCGACCTGGCGGGCACACCGCTGAAGGTTGCGGTCGTCAACGGCCTCGGCAATGCGAGGAAGCTCCTGGATGCGCTTCGCAAGGGGCGTGTCTCCTACGATTTCGTCGAAGTCATGGCATGTCCCGGCGGCTGCGTCGGCGGCGGCGGACAGCCGATCCACGACGGCGTGGAGATGGCGGAAGACAGAGCCAAGGTCCTGTATCGCGGCGACGCGATCTCGTCCCTGCGCTTCAGCCACGAGAATCCTTCCATCAAGGCGGTCTACAAGGACTTCCTCGGCGAGCCGCTCTCCGAGCTCTCCGAGCACCTGCTCCACACGGACCATCACGGATGGACCATGCCGAATGAGTCGTAAAGGAAAGAAGTTGGACGTCACCGTCCGATGAATGCAAAGTGATGCGGAGAAGCCGCGCCAACGGTCTGTCACGGCCGGCGGCGCGGCTTTTTGTCCGGATCTTCTGAGAATCAGATACAGCAAGGGGGAACAGCATGCAGCAGACACGCTTCTCCATGAACGCGTTTCTTCTGGTCGCGGTCATTTTCTCGGCGATCAGCTATTTCTTCACCATATTTCTGACGCAGATGGCGGACAGGACGCCCGTCAACGCGTATGCGCAGGTGGAGGGGACGGATCTCGGCGTATTGTATTCGAACCTGAAACCCAGCGGTCTCTATGAGGGGGGAGAGCAGACCGGCACGTGCAGAGTGGAAGGGATCTTCGGATATGACTGGGGGTCGGCGGCCGAAGGCACGTCGCTGTACCTGAACGAGTACCGGACATCGGACTTCGGCCTGCTGTTCTGCGACGTCGTGCGGATCGATACGGAGACATTTGCGAAAGAGGTGGTCCTGGAGGACACGGTCCTGCGGGGACGGTGCGCTTCTGGCGAACTCGTGTGCATCCGCGGCGCCCTGATGCCCGCCGATCAGCCGGAGACGGATCCGCTGTGCACTCTGTACAGCAGCGCTTCGCCCGGCCTGCGGAGCAGGGGCGGAGAACAGGTCCCGGAAGTGTGTTTCCTGGATCCGGAGAACATGGAAGTCCTGTACAGTGCGGAGGACCCGGACGCCTTGACGGATCTGTTCGGGGAGAGATATCTGGAGAGGACATTGCAGGAGATCAGGGAGGATGTAGGATGAGAGATGAGAGTAAAGCGCTCCTGCATCCGGTGCAGCGGTTATGCGCGCGGCGCGGGATGACCTGCGGAACTTCGCCCCGGACCAGGCGGACCGGGGCGGACGTGTACGTGCTGCTCATGCAGGCAGCAGCGCTGCTGCCGGCCGTCTACATGTTCATCCTGTCGGGGTATCCGGCCCTGGCGGCTCGCAGGAATGTCTTCGCGTTCCTGTTCGAAGCCGGTCTCTCCGCGCTTCCGAGGGCGGAAGTGCGGCTGCTGGCCTGCCTCTACAGAGGGACGGCGAGGGAGACGTTCCTGCACATGGCCATGCTCATTGCGGCGCTTCTGTTCGGACTGATCGCGGGACGTCTCCTCCACGGTTACGGGCCGCAGGCGGAGAGGAATGCCCGTCTGACAAGGATCGCCTTCGCCGTTTTGATCGCGGCGGACCTGCTGGTGCGGCTGCAGCCGTTCGTACTGCAGGTGCATTTCGGCGCGGCAGCAGCCGTCATCGGATTTGCTGTGAGGGCAGTGTGCCTCCTGCTCGTGCTGGCGGACCTGTCCGCTTAGGGAATCTGTCCGCAGCGGCGGGAGAGACAGGTCAGCGCGCGCTCTCCGTTTTCCAGATGCAGAAGGACTGGGGACCCATGGAGACCGTCAGCGTATCGCAGGGCGGTTCCACCCGGCACTCCGCGGTGCCGATCAGGAAGAGTGCCTTCGCGGTCAGCCGGTCGGAAGGGAAGGTGCAGATAGCGGACTCCCCGGCAGGGTTCACCGCGATCAGCAGGTCGCCGCGCCGATAGACCCAGATCCGGCGGCTGTCGGTGTTATGAGAGGCCGAGGGGACCAGAGACGTAAATTCGGCGTCCGCGTCAAGACCGGGCTCCTGCGCCTTGAGGGCTGTCAGTTTCCGGACCGTCGCGAGCAGAGAAGCGGGGTCTCCCTCCTGGGACTGCACGTCCGGCGCGCCGGGCTGATGGTCGACCGGGAGGTAGAGCGCCTCCGCGTCCGCCTCTGAGAAGCCCATATTCTTCTCGCAGCTCCACTGCATGGGCGTGCGGCTCCCGGTGCGGGTGTAGCCGCCTTCCTTGGTGGGCAGCTCCTCCTGGTAGCGCATGCCGATCTCGTCCCCGTAATAGAGGAAGGGGACGCCGGGCAGGGTCATCAGGACGGAGAAGGCAAGCTCCCGCTCCCGCAGGGTCAGGCTGCGGGAGGGACGGGGCGTGTCGTGGTTGCAGGTGATCCAGGCCAGGTATCCCCCTTGCGCATCGCAACAGCGCGCCAGCAGATCCTGCAGGAAGTCCTCCGGCGCGCAGCCGCCGTCCTTTTTGAAATAGCTGTGGTCCCCGGGGCCGGTCGCGGCGTTCTCATAGTCGCGCAGCATGGCATTGTAGCAGTTCCCGGGGTGGTCCAGGATGAAATCCATGTCGAATCCAGCCCCTGCGATGGCCTGCGCGGGGTTGCTCCACTCGGCGACCATGGCCGCCTCCGGATATTCGTCCAGCACGGTCAGGAGGTCCCGCCAGACGGCACAGGTGGCGGACTTGTTCCCGTCGTCCTCCTTGACCAGGGAGTCCGCCATGTCCACGCGGAAGCCGTCGCAGCCGTGGGACAGCCAGAAGCGCATCACATCTTTCATCGCCGCTCTCGTGGCGAGGCAGTCCGGGTCCTCCGGGAGATGCTGCCAGCTCTCGGTCTTCTCCTTAAAGCCGTAGTTCAGGGCGGGCTGGCACTTGAAGAAGTTCAGCATGTATACGCCGTTGCGCTCGCACTCCCCGCCGATGTAAGGACGTCCTTTGATCCCCTTGATCCAGAAATCCGTCCAGATGTAGCGCTCCGAGTACTCGTTCGGAGAGGCCTTCCCGCTCTCGACGAACCATGGGTGCTCCTCGGAAGTGTGCCCGGGGACCAGGTCCAGGAGGACGCGGATCCCCCGCCTGTGGGCCTCGTCGAAGAGCCGGTACAGATCCTCGTTCGTCCCGTAGCGCGGGGCGGTTTTTTTATAGTCGCGGACGTCGTAGCCGGCATCCTTGAAGGGGGAGTCGAAGCAGGGGTTGATCCAGAGGGCATTGCAGCCGAGGGAGCGGATGTAGTCCAGCCGGTCGATGATGCCCTGGAAATCGCCGATGCCGTCGCCGTTCGTGTCCTGAAAGGACTGGGGATAGATCTCGTAGAAGACGGCCGAGCGGAGCCATGCGGGGGAAGGACGTGTCATAGTTAACCTCCTTATCTGGCCGGTCGGGGAACGGCCGGCCGGTTGCTGTTACTATTACTTTATCCGCATCCGGGGGGCGGTGCAAGGAGGAGATGCCGGAAGGGACGTACCGCTGCAGCGCTACCTCTGTTTACCTCTGTTTACAATGGCATTATGAAAAATTAATCTGCCAATATGTAAAAGATAATTGACATAATGTATGGCGTGTAGTATAGTCACAGTAACAGAGGCACAGTAACAGAGATGAGAAGATCCGGGTGTCCGGAAGGAGGTATAACGATGACGATGGAATACGGTATGGGAGTCACTGCAGGCATTGTGTGCGCGGTCATTTTTCTGGCGATCACTACAGCCGTGAAGCGGGGTGTGTACGGACAGAAGGCGTGTGAATATGACGAGCGGCAGACGATCGCGCGGGGGAAGGCTTACAAGATCGGCATGTTCACGATCTGCGGCTGCAACGCCCTGTTCGGATTGCTGCATCTTATGGGGATCGGCATCATGGACGCCTATACGGCCATGCTCACGAGCATGATCATCGGGATCGGGGCCTTTGCGGTCACGGCGATCCGGCATGACGCCTACCAGGCACTGCACGGAAATATGCGCAGATGGTATATCCTGGGGACGATCCTCTTCCTTGCCAATCTGTTCCCTTCCGCGGGAGTGCTCCTCTCCGGAGAGATGTACAGGGACGGAAAGCTGCATGCCACCTTCCTGAGCCTGCTGCTGGCGATCCTGTGGGGCATTCTCATGATCACGCAGTTCCTGCACGACCGGGCCCTGCAGAGAGAAGAGGAGGCCTGACATGAAGAATCTCCGGCTGAAGGCTGCGCGGGCAGCGAAGGACCTGTCCCAGCAGGCGCTCGCGGATGCGGTAGGGGTATCGCGCCAGACGATCAACGCCATCGAAAAGGGCGACTACAACCCCACGATCCGGCTCTGTATCGCGATCTGCAAGGAGCTGGACTGCACACTGGACCAGCTCTTCTGGGAAGAGTGAAGAATGACGGGCCTGCCGCCCTGCGCACATGCGCAGGGCGGCAGTTTTCTGACAGGAGGGACGGCAGGGCGGGCAGGCGTTGCAAAAGGGACGGACGATACAGTAGAATAGAAAAAGGCCGGCCGGAGGGGCCGGGAACAGAAGGAGGGCGATATGAGCGCAGAGAGAGTGTTTACAAGACTGCAGAACGGCAGTGACGTGCGCGGCGCGGCGATCGGGACGGAGAAGGAACCCCGCACGCTGACACCGGATCTGGCACAGTACATCGCGTACGCGTTCGTACAGTGGCTGGCGGAGCACACCGGGAAGGATCCGGAGACACTGCGGGTCGCAGTGGGGCATGACAGCCGGGTGACGGCGGATGTGATCCGGGAAGCCTGCCTGAAGGGCATGAGCAGTGCGCAGGTGTTCGACTGCGGCCTCACCTCCACGCCGGCGATGTTCCAGTCGACGGTCCTGCCCGCGACGGCTTTTGACGGGGCTGCCATGATCACGGCCAGCCATCTCCCTTACAACCGCAACGGCATCAAGTTCTTCACGAAGGAAGGCGGCCTGGAGAAGGCGGACCTCACGGACGTCCTGCGCCGGGCGGCGGCCCTTGCGCAGCAGTATGGCGAGGAGGATCCGGAGGCGCTGGTCAGCGCGTCGCGTCTTCCTGTCCGGCAGGGAAATGCCGCGGAGAAGTGCTCCCTTTCCGACCTCTACGCGCAGCACATGCGGGAGATGATCTGCAGCGGCGTGGCGGCGGAGGACTATGCGCATCCGCTGCGGGGCCTGAAGATCGTCGTGGACGCCGGCAACGGCGCGGCGGGATTCTTCGCCACGAAGATCCTGGAGCCTCTCGGCGCGAACATTCGCGGCAGCCAGTTCCTGGAGCCGGACGGCATGTTCCCCAACCACGTCCCGAACCCGGAGAACGAGGAGGCCATGGCTTCCGTGACGGCAGCAGTGCTGGACAATCACGCGGACCTGGGCGTGATCTTCGACTGCGACGGGGACCGCGGCGCGGTCGTCTTCGCGGACGGCACGCCGGTGAACCGCAACACACTGATCGCGTTGCTGGCGGCGATCATCAGGGACAAGGCGCCCGGCTCCACGATCGTGACAGATTCGATCACTTCCGATGAGCTGCACGCTTTCCTGGAAGAGGACCTCGGAATGAAGCACCTGCGCTTCAAGCGGGGCTATAAGAACGTCATCAACAAGGGGATCGAGCTGAACGCCGCCGGTGAGGACTGCGAGCTGGCCATCGAGACCTCCGGCCACGGCGCGTTCAAGGAGAACTACTTCTCGGACGACGGCGCCTACATCGCCGTGAAGATCATCATCCGGATGGCCCGGATGATGCGGGAGGGCAAGAGGATCGAGGATCTGATCGCGGGGCTCCGGTATCCGGCGGAGAGCATTGAACGCCGGTTCCGCATCGAGGAGGAGGATTTCGCGGCCTGCGGCGGCGAAGTGCTCGAGGCGTTCGAAGCTTTCGCGCGGCAGGATGCCCGGTTCCATATCGTGACCCCCAACTATGAGGGCATCCGGATCGCGTTTGACGACGAGGAAGTGAAGGGCTGGCTCCTGCTCCGCAGGTCGCTGCACGACCCGGTCCTGCCGCTGAACATCGAGGCGGAAGAGAAGGGCGGCGCGCAGATCATCCTGGACAGGATCGCGCCTTTCATCGAAGCAAACAAAGAACGGATCAGACTGTGAGGCAGTAAATTCATGAAAGAGCTTCTGACACTGTATTTTGCCTTTCTGCGCATCGGCGCAGTCAACTTCGGGGGCGGCTACGCGATGCTGCCGCTGCTGGAGAGGGAACTTGTAAACGAACGCGGCTGGACCACGATGGAGGACCTGCGGGACTACTTCGCCATCGGGCAGTGTACGCCCGGGGTCATCGCGCTCAATGTCTCCACCTTCATCGGATCGAAGCGGAAGGGCATCCCCGGCGCGATCGCGGCGACGACGGGATTCCTCACCATCCCGATCATCCTGATCCTGATCATCGCCGCTTTCCTCAGAGGGTTTGCGGACGCACCGATCGTGCAGAATGCCTTTGCGGGGATCCGCGTGTGCGTCTGCGTGCTGATCGTGCAGGCGGTGCTGCGCCTCTGGAAGAATTCCGTGATCGACGGCCTGTCCTTCGCACTCTACCTCTGCGTCTTCCTGCTGACGGCCCTGTCCGGCGTCCTGCCGGTGGCGATCCCCGCGGCGGTGCTGGTGATCATCTCGGGCATGATCGGCATCGTGATCGGGCGCGTGAGGCGCAGCGGCGCATCTGACAAGGAGGACCGGGCATGATATATCTGCGTTTGTTCTTCGAATTCTTCAAGACCGGGCTCTTCTCCGTAGGCGGCGGGCTGGCGACGCTTCCCTTCCTCTATGAGATGTCCGACAAGACACACTGGTTCACCCACGCGGACATCGCCGACATGATCGCGGTCTCCGAGTCCACTCCCGGCGCGATCGGCATCAATATGTCCACCTTCGCCGGATTCAAGACCGGCGGCGTTCCGGGAGGCTTCGTCGCGACGTTCGGGCTGGCGGCGCCTTCACTGATCATTATCCTGATCATCGCCAGCTTTCTGGAGAAGTTCCGGAACAGCCGGACCGTGAACGACGCTTTCTACGGCCTGCGGCCCGCCTCGATCGCCATGATCACCGCGGCGGGACTCAACGTCGCGAAGGTCGCGCTGGTGAACCTGGAGGCTTTCGCGGCGACACACGCGGTCACGGACCTCTTCCTGTGGAAGGCGATCGTGCTTGCAGTGCTGCTCTTCGCCGGACAGCGGCTGTTTCCGAAAGTGCACCCGGTGCTGTTCATCGCGGCGTCCGCAGCTGTCGGTGTCGTGTTCCGGTTTGCAGGGGTCTGACAGAAGTCCTGTCTCCGGTGAAAAAAGACGGAAAGTGTGTTTCCACAAACAGATTGTTAGCACTCGTGATAAACGAGTGCTAGTTTTTTATTGACATTTCCGGGGCAGGTCACTACAATCTTCTTTAGTGAAAAGTAAGGAGGTGCTGTCTAATGGCATTTGAAAAAGGATCGCTGTCCATCAACAGCGAGAATATGTTCCCCATCATCAAGAAGTGGCTGTACAGCGACCACGATATCTTTCTCCGCGAGCTCGTCTCCAACAGCTGTGACGCGATCACGAAGCTGAAGAGGCTCGACGTGTTCGGTGAATTCGAGCTTCCGGCGGACTACAAGGCCAGGATCGACGTCGTCGTCAGCCCGGAGGACAAGACCATCCAGGTCATCGACAACGGCATCGGCATGACGGCGGACGAGGTCCGGGAGTACATCAACAACATCGCTTTCTCCGGCGCGGAGGCGTTTCTGGAGAAGTATAAGGACAAGGGCGGCGACGAACAGATCATCGGCCATTTCGGCCTGGGCTTCTACAGCGCGTTCATGGTCTCCGAACTGGTCACGATCGACACGCTTTCCTATCAGCCCGGCGCGCAGCCGGTGCACTGGGAGTGCGACGGCGGCAGCACCTACGCGATGGGCGACGGCGACCGGAAGACCTTCGGCACCACGATCACGCTGCACCTGACGGACGACTGCCTGGAATTCGCCAACTATTACCGCGCGGAGGAAGTGCTCCGCAAGTACTGCGGGTTCATGCCCGTGGAGATCTATCTCTCCGAGAAGGACACGAAGCAGACCGAGACCATCAAAGAGTCCGAGCGCCGGCCGGAGGACGTCGTGATCGAGGTGCTCGAGCCGGAGAAGAAGCCCGCCGCAGCAGAAGCGGGGGCGGACAGCGCGGAGAAGGAGCCTGAGGAGAAGCGCCTCAAGATCCGCAGACGCCCGGTCCTCGCGAACGATCCCACCCCGCTGTGGACGAAGAATCCCTCCCAGTGCACGGACGAGGAGTACAAGGAGTTCTACCGGAAGGTCTTCCACGACTACAAGGAGCCCCTTTTCTGGATCCACCTGAACATGGACTACCCCTTCAACCTCAAGGGCATCCTGTACTTCCCCAAGATCAACCTGGAGTACGAGTCCGCGGAAGGTGTGATCAAGCTCTACAACAGCCAGGTCTTCATCGCGGACAACATCAAGGAAGTCATCCCTGAGTTCCTGATGCTGCTCAAGGGCGTGATCGACTGCCCCGACATGCCGCTCAACGTCTCCAGAAGCGCGCTGCAGAACGACGGATTCGCGGGCAAGATCTCCGAATATATCACGAAGCGCGTCGCGGACAAGCTGGCGGGCATGTGCAAGACGGATAAGGAGACCTACGAGAAGTACTGGGACGACATCAGCCCCTTCATCAAGTACGGGTGCCTCCGCGACGACAAGTTCTGCAAGAAGATGACGGACTACATCCTCCTGAAGGATCTGGACGGCAAGTACCACACGGTGCCGGAGGCACTGGAGATCAACACCTCGGATCCGGACGCTGTCGAGACCAAGGACGAGAGCGGCGAGACCGTGGAGGCCGAGGTCGTGAAGGAAGACGGCGGGGAGACTGCCGGCGGGGAGAAGAAAGAGGACCGCACAATCTACTACGTCACAGACCTGCAGCAGCAGAGCCAGTACGTGAAGATGTTCCGCGAGAACGGGATGCAGGCCTTCGTGCTGGAGAGCAACATCGACCAGCCCTTCATCCAGCAGCTCGAGATGAAGAACGAGAACATCCACTTCGCAAGGATCGACGCGGACATCCAGGCGGCGCTGAAGGACGACAGCCAGGTGGACGAGGAGACCCGGAAGGCCGACGAGGAGAAGATCACCGGCATCGTCCGTAAGGCGCTCGGTGACGACAAGCTGCAGGTGAAGCTGGAGACCCTGAAGGACGCGCAGACCGCGTCCATGCTCACGGTCGACGAGCAGAACCGCCGCATGATGGATATGATGAAGATGTACGCCTCCTCCGGCATGGGCTTCGGCGGCATGGGCATGGAGAAGGAAGGACAGACCCTGATCCTGAACGCAGCGCATCCGCTCGTGAAGAAACTGCTCTCGGAAGAGACGGGAGAGAAGACGGACCTGATCTGCAGCCAGCTGTACGATCTCGCCAGGATCCAGAACGGACCGCTGTCCGCAGATGAGATGACCGCTTTCATCCGCAGGAGCAACGAGATCCTGCTCACCATCTGAATGTTTACCTGATCATGTGCATCAGCGGCGGGACAGCCGCATGTGCCGGAACGGCTCCGTGCCGCGCGACACATGCGGCTGTCCCGTTTGTGATGCCGGTGTTTTATGCTATAATAGCAGAGACGGCGGGGACCCCGAGGTCCCTCCGCGGAGAGACCTGCAGAACAGGCGCAGGAAAGGGTTACTATGAGATCGCTGTATACACCGGCGCGCATGGCCGGACAGGAATTTCATATCGCGGACGGGAGCGTGACGTTCTCACGCAGGGAGCTCTATATCTCCCTGCAGCCCGGTGAGGTCGTGACGGATCATTTCCAGATCCGGTCCTCGCTGGAGGGCCCTTTCTGCGGGGAGGTCTTCTCGGACAGCGTGATCATGGAGTGCCTGACGTCCAGGTTCAACGCGCCGCAGGACCGGATCGGGTACCGGGTGGATGCGGCCGGCCTGCACGACGGGGACGAAGTGCAGGGCGTGATCGGTTTCCTGACCAACCGCGGGGAATACCGTCTCCCTTATCATATCTATGTGAGCAGCCCCCAGATGATCCCTTTCGGGGAGGAGGACGCGGCCGCAAACGGCGCGCTCCGGGACCTGTCCGGGATCATGAACCTGCAGCAGTTCGCGGACCTCGCGCGCATGTCCTGGGACCAGGCAGTGCGCGTCTTCTACAGCGCTTCCTTCCCGCGCCTCCTGAAGACACAGGAGGAGAAGATCCTCTATAAAGGTCTCTCGGTCTACCCCGGAAATGAACAGAACGTCGAGGAATTCCTCCTGGCGGCCGGCAGAAAGGTGCCGGCGGCCTATTCCGTGCAGCCGAAAGAGATCCGCATGGAGATCCTCGGAAGGATCGACCGCGCGAACGCGCAGGAGCAGACCGTACGGCTGCAGATCCGCCGGGACGGCTGGGGCTATACGAAGCCGGAGATAATCTGCGCCGGCCGGTTCCTGGAGGAGGCCTCCCGCCGGACGCAGCGGCGCGTCCTCGCGGAAGCTGATTTCGAAGGGGACGAGGCGGCCGTGGAGATCCGGATCCTTACCAGACGTCTCCACGCCGGCAAGAATTTCGGCGCCGTCATCCTGCGATGCCCTTATCAGGAGATCGAGATCCCGGTGGAGATCCTGTGCCGCCGGAAGAACGCGCGGGAGGGCCGGAAGAGCGGCAGTATCTCACGCTTCGTGTTCGAACTCACGCAGATCTACGAGCAGCTCTGCGTCGGGAAACTGGAAGGCCCCGCCTTCCTGCAGCGCGCGGAGCTCCTGATCCAGAGAATGGAACTGCAGGACCCCGGCGCCGAACTGCCGCGCCTGTACCGGGCTCACCTGCTTCTCATGCAGAAGAAGGTGCGCCAGGCGATCGCGGAACTGGAGAACGTCCGCCGGAAACTGGCCGGCGTCGCCGCCGGCGAGGTACTGGCGATGGGATACGTCCAGTATCCGGACGAGAGCGACATGCTCTACTGCTACCGCCAGTATCTGACGGCGCTGGCGAGAAGCGACGCGGCGGAGATCACGCCCAGGTCGGTCCGGGCCATCCGGGAGCGCCACAGGCGCCACACCGGCGACTGGCGGATCGCGCTCATGCTCATGGAGCTGTCCGGGGAGTACCCCGCCGGCAGCGAGGCGCGGTGGAGCTTCCTGAGACGGCAGTATCTGGCGGGCTCCCGCAGCCCCATTCTCTATCTGGAGGCCTGGGACCTGCTCGCGCAGGCGCCCGGGATCATCGGCCGCACCGAGGAGGCCGGCAGACGCAGGGCACAGGGGGATCCGTTCACGCTGCAGGTCCTGCGATATGCGGCGAAGCGCGGCCTCATGACTGCGGACGCCATGCAGCGGGTGATCGAGCTGGCGCAGAAGAGCCGCGGATTCTCCGGGGACCTGGCCGGCCTTCTGGAGCTCGGATGGCAGGCGGACCTGCCGGAGGACATGAAGGAGGAGATCCTGCGGACCTTCTGTATGATGCTGATCCGCGGGGATATGGCCGACAGCCGCTACCACGTCTGGTACGCCCGGGCAGTCGTGCAGGAATACCGGATGACCCGGCTCAGCGACATGTACCTGCGCTCGCTCCCGGAGGACGCGGACGGTCCGATCCCGGAGCAGGTCCTTGCGGATCTTCCGGAAGTCGGCGCGATCGGCTACCGGGCGAAGGCGCATGCCTTCCGCTATCTGTACGAGCAGAGAGAGTCCCATGCGCAGCTGTGGGAGCAGGAGTGCGGGACGATCGCATCCTTCCTGTCGCAGCAGCTCCGGGAAGGACATATGAACGCGGACCTCGCGAAGCTGTACGCAGCCTGCCGGGAGGACGCCCGGCTCCGGGAGCAGACAGCGGAGCAATGGCCGCAGAACCTGCGGGACCGCCTGACGGAGGCCTCCTACACGGTGGAGATCCGCACGACGCGGACTTCCATGAGCGGACTGATCCTGCTGTATGAGAATTACGACACCTCCGAAGTGCGCGTGCTCGACAACGGCGTCTGCAGACTGCCGGTCTTCGGAGACCACAACCGGTTCTTCTTCGAGGACACTTCCCATAACCGCTATGCGGTGAGTGTCCCCTATGCCTGCGACAGGATGATGCAGCCGGCCGGAGCGGAGGCGATGCCGGCGGAGAGCCTGCCGCTGTTCCTGCTGCAGATCAGCGGCGCGGAGACGGACAGCTTCCGCGTCCGCAAGGACAATGAGGCGGCGTGCGTGCAGCTTCTGGATGCGGACGACGCGGAAGGCAGTCCTCTCTCGGAGGAGATCCGCGGCAGGATCCGGAGAGAACTGCTGGCTTATTACGAACAGAGCGGGCAGCAGACGGACCCGGAGAAGGGCAGGGACCTGCTCCTGATCCATACCGACCCGGTCGACCTGACGGTGGCCGAGAGGGCGGCGGGGATCCGGACGCTCTCCGCATCGGACCCGGCGGCCGCCATGGACTGGCTGCTGGACTTCGGCGACTCGCAGACAGATCCGCGGGCGGTCCTCGCCGCAGCGGAGGCGGTGTCTGCGGAGGGGATCCCGGAGGAGATCGGCGTGCGGATGATCTGGCGCGCCGTGCAGAAGTGCCCGGATGCCGGAGGCGGCGTCCTGGAGATGCTCGCCCAGTCGCTGACCGGGTTCAGCGAAGAACTCGAAGAACTGCGCGGCCGGTGCATCGAGGCGGGGGTCCCGCACGCGAAACTGACCGGGGCGATCCTGCACCAGCAGCTCTTCACGGGGGAGATCCTGCCGTCCCAGGACGGGATCCTCGAGGAGGCTTACACGGAGCGCGCGGACGGGGAGAAGGTGCTGGAGGCGGCGCTCACGGCGTACTGCCACCACGCTTTTACCGAAGAACTGAGACTGGGCAGCTTCACGGGGCAGCTGCTGAGAGACCGGATAGGAAGCGGCACGCCGACCGGGACGATCTGCCGCCTGGCGCTGCTGCGCGACCTGTCGGAGGAGGCATCCCTGAGCGGACCGGACCGCACACTGGCCAGGGACCTGCTCGGATCGCTGCTGCAGGAGGACATCCTGTTCCCGTTCTTCCGGCGGTTCGCCGGCATGAACAGCCGGCTGGATCTCTATGCCGGCGAGACACTGGCGGAGTACTGCGACCGCTCCGGCCGCCAGGACGCCCATATCCGGATCCACTATGCGCTGGAGCAGGACGGAAAGCGGGACGTCTTCGCCAGCCGGGATATGAAATGTGTGTATGACCGCTTCTATGTGAGCTCGTTCCTGCTGTTCTACGGGGAACAGATCCACTATTTCGTGACGGACGACGAGGCGGGCCGCAATATCGTCGCGAGCGGGACACTGGAGCGCGACGCGCAGATCCGGTCCGACCGGAAGGGACGCTTCGGCAGGATCGACGCGATCTCCAGGGATTGCGCCCGGGGGCTGCGCGAAGAGGCACTCGCCGGGATGGAGGAGTATGACAGGCTGGACGCCGTGGTGCGAAGGGTATTTCATGAGGGTGCTTGACCGTGCTGTTTGACAGATTGCCGGATAGAAAATATGTGGTCGGGATCGACCTGCAGGAACAGTTCTGCCAGATCTCCTACCTGAACGCGCGCAGGCTGCGCGCGGACAGGGAGCCGGTGACTTTCTCACAGGTGACGGGGCGGGCGGTGTTCAATATTCCCCTGGCACTCTGCAGGGAGCCGGACGGCGCCGGGTGGAGCTTCGGACAGGATGCGCTCGACCGCGCCTCGCTGGGAGGCGTGCTGCTGACCGACCTGCTCTCGCTGGCCAGGCGGGAGGAGCCCGTGAGCGTCGGAAGGGAGGAGTTCCTTCCGGAGGCGCTGCTCGCGCTCTACCTGCGGCGGTGCATGGCCATGCTGGAGATGGAGGCGCCGGCCGAGGAGACCCAGTGCATCATGATCACGGCGCCGGTGATGGACCGGGAGACCGTGCGCATCCTGGAGCGCGTCATGGAGCGCCTGCAGCCGGAAGTGCAGGAGGTCCTGTTCGAGAGCCACGCCAGATCCTTCTACAACTACATGCTCATGCAGAATGAGGACCTGCGCCGCAGGGGCGCCATGGTGTGCGACCTGGACGCGGACGGAGGACTGCGCCTGATGCGCCTGCGCTTCAACCGGGAGACCCGGCCGGTGGTCTGCCTCCCGGAGACCGTGGAACTGATACTGGAGAGTAAGGAGACCGCCGGTCAGGACGAGGAGCTCTCCGACATCCTCCGGGCGGGGCTCGAAGCGGAGCCCTGCGGATGCCTGTTCCTGATCGGGGAGGGATTCGCCGGCGGCCGCATGAAGCGGGCTGAGGAGACGGCGATCACCGGCAGGAGAGCCTTCCAGGGGGACAACCTGTACAGCAAAGGCGCTGCGTACGGCGCGCTCTTCGCCGTGCACCCTCCGGAGATCGTCGGGAAGCATTTCTTTATGGAAGAGGATATGCTGCGGTCGAATATCGGGATCCGCGCGGAGAGGAGCGGACGCCCGATGTACCACGCGCTGCTGGACGCCGGCTGCCGCTGGTACGAAGTGGACCGGGAGGAGGACCTGCTCCTGGAGGACAACCAGTCGCTGACGCTGCGGATGACGCCGCTGACGGGCGAGAGCATGCAGGAACTGGAGATCGCGCTGAAGAACATGCCGGCCCGGGATCCGCTCACGACCCGCGTGCGGATCCATCTGACCATGCGCGCCGCGGACCGGCTGTTCCTGCAGATCGAGGACCTCGGCTTCGGGGAGATCTTCCCCTCCTCCGGTCTCAGATGGGAACAGGAGGTGACGATATGAGCGGAAGAGTCCTCCTGCCCTGCGGCAGATATGCGCGGACGCCTTACCGCGTGCAGATCATCGGGCGCAATGTCTACTGCATGGAGGAACTGTGCTATACGATCGCCCAGTGCGCCGCTTTTCTGGATGAGCGGATCCGCGAGGAGGAGCTCCTGAAATGGCTGGACGCCGAGTGCGGCCTGCCGGATCTCGCGAGACAGCTGCGGCCGCTCCTGAAGCGGAAAGGCGGGCTGGCGGATTTCTGCGGTGTGATCCTTCTCTACACGGGATATCGCACGAGCGAGGAGATCCAGTCGATCCTGGAGGAGATCCGCCACAGCCGCGGGATGGAGCCCTTCGAGAGACAGGTGGCGGAGGCACGCTTCACGGCCGGCAGGGGACGCCTGAACCAGGCCCAGGAGCAGCTGGACGCGGTCCTGAACAGCCTGCCGGGGCCCGAGAAGGAGCTCCGCGCCAGGATCTGGAAGGAGAAGGGGATCCTCTACACCGACATCTTCCGGTTCGAGAACGCGGCGGTCTGCTTCGGCAACGCCTGGAAGCTGGTGCGGGACCCGCAGTACGGGCGCTTCTACCTGACCTGCCTCAAGCTGACGGCGACGGAGGAGGAGCTGCAGAGACAGCTGCTGGACAGCCGGGAACTGCAGGCACTCTACCCCCGCGTGCTGGAGGACCTCGAGGAGGCCGGGAAGATGTACGAGCTCGGCCCGAAGGGCAGGCGCATGAAGCAGCTGCGCAGGAACCTCGGGGAGGGACGCATGCGCACCTTCGACCATGCGCTGTCGGAGCAGGTGCGCGAGAGGAAAGAGAATTACCGGCAGTCCTGTGCCGGTCTTGACTAGTCCGGGATTGTTGCTATACTGTTAAGGGTTTTACTGGAAAAACAGGATCCACGGCCTCG
Source organism: Lachnospiraceae bacterium UBA3692 (assembly GCA_002372815.1). Classification (GTDB taxonomy): domain Bacteria; phylum Bacillota; class Clostridia; order Lachnospirales; family Lachnospiraceae; genus CAG-791. Next base: position 29,160 of record DFIR01000053.1, on the reverse strand, counting down.
CGCGGATGGATCCGCCACAAGGAAAGGGCGGAACAAATGACGAAAGACAGATACGTGAGCCCTCTCTCTGAGCGGTACGCGAGCAGGGAGATGCAGTACATCTTCTCTCCGGACAAGAAGTTCAGGACCTGGAGAAGGCTCTGGATCGCACTTGCGGAGATCGAACAGGAACTCGGGCTGCCCATCACCGACGAGCAGATCGGGGAACTCCGCGCACACGCGGACGACATCAATTATGAGGAGGCGGAGGCGCGGGAGCGCGTCGTCCGTCACGACGTCATGAGCCACGTATACGCCTACGGCCTGCAGTGCCCGCACGCGAAGGGGATCATCCATCTCGGCGCGACGAGCTGCTACGTGGGCGACAACACCGACATCCTGCTGATGCGGGAGGCACTGCAGCTCGTGAGGAAGAAGCTGATCAACGTGCTCGCGGAACTGTCCGCCTTCGCGCGTGAGTACCGGGCACTTCCGACGCTGGCCTTCACGCACTTCCAGCCGGCGCAGCCGACCACCGTCGGCAAGAGGGCGACGCTCTGGATGCAGGAATTCCAGCTGGCGCTCGCGGAGGTCGAGCACGCCATGGACAGCCTCCGGCTTCTCGGCAGCAAGGGAACGACCGGGACACAGGCCTCCTTCCTGGAGCTCTTCGACGGCGACCAGGACAAGGTGGACCGCCTGGATCCCATGCTGGCGGAGAAGATGGGCTTCCCCGGATGCTTCCCGGTCTCCGGCCAGACCTATCCCCGTCTCATGGACACGATCGTGCTGAACAGCCTGGGCATCGCGGCGCAGGCGGCCATGAAGATGGCGACGGATATCCGCCTGCTGCAGCACCTGAAGGAGGTCGAGGAGCCTTTCGAGAAGACGCAGATCGGGTCCAGCGCGATGGCCTACAAGCGCAACCCCATGCGCAGCGAGAGGATCTGCTCGCTCTCCAGATATGTCCTGATCGACGTGCTCAATCCCGCCGTCACGGCCGGCACGCAGTGGTTCGAGAGGACACTGGACGACTCCGCGAACAAGCGGCTCAGCATCCCCGAGGGCTTCCTGGCGATCGACGGGATCCTGGACCTGTGCCTGAACGTCGCGGACGGGCTCAAGGTGTATCCGAAGGTCATCGAGAAGCGGCTCCGCAGCGAGCTCCCCTTCATGGCGACCGAGAACATCATGATGGATGCGGTCAAGGCCGGCGGCGACCGGCAGGAGCTGCATGAGCGCATCCGCGAGCTCTCGATGCAGGCAGGCCGCAGGGTCAAGGAGGAAGGCCTTGACAACGATCTCCTTGAGAGGATCGCTGCGGATCCCATGTTCGGTCTCGACAGCGCGGCACTGGAGAAGACCCTGGATCCTTCCCGTTACATCGGCTGCGCGCCCCACCAGGTGGACCGCTATCTGGACGAGGTGATCGCGCCGATCCTGCGCGAGAACGAAGAACTGCTCGGAGCAGGCGCCGATATCATGGTCTGACGGCCGCCGGAGCACCGACAAGGAGGTAAGAATGATCAAAGCAGTAGTAGGTGCCAACTGGGGAGACGAAGGCAAGGGCAAGATCACGGACATGCTGGCGGACCGCGCCGACGTGGTGATCCGGTTTCAGGGCGGTGCCAACGCCGGTCACACGATCGTCAATGAGTACGGAAAGTTCGCGCTGCACACGCTGCCGTCCGGTGTCTTTCACCCGCATATCATGAACATCATCGGAAACGGCGTGGCGCTGAATATCCCGCTGCTTTTCTCCGAGATCGACGCGATCGTCAGCAAGGGGGTCCCGCAGCCGCAGATCATGGTGTCTGACCGCTGCCAGATCGTCATGCCCTACCACATCCTCTTCGACCAGTGCGAGGAGGAGCGGCTGGGCAAGGCGTCGTTCGGCTCCACGAAGTCCGGCATCGCCCCTTTCTATTCGGACAAGTACGCGAAGACCGGCTTCCAGGTGAGCGAGCTCTTCATGAGCGAGAAGCAGCTGCGTGAGAAGATCGCGCGCGTCTGCGTCCAGAAGGACATCCTGCTGCAGCACCTCTACCACCGCGATCCCATCGACCAGGACGCGCTGTACGAGACCCTCTGCGATTACAGGGACAAGGTCGCGCCTTACACGGGCAACGTCTCCGCGTATCTCGGGGAGGCGATGAAGGAAGGAAAGGAGATCCTCCTGGAGGGCCAGCTCGGCACGATGAAGGACCCGGATCACGGGATCTATCCCATGGTGACTTCTTCCTCCACGCTTGCGGCCTACGGCGCGATCGGCGCCGGGATCCCGCCTTACGCGATTGAACAGATCGTCGTCGTGAACAAGGCCTACTCCAGCGCGGTCGGCGCAGGCGAGTTCACCTCCGAGATCTTCGGTGACGAGGCGGAGGAGCTCCGGAGACGGGGCGGCGACGGCGGCGAGTACGGCGCCACGACCGGCAGACCCCGCCGCGTCGGCTGGTACGACTGCGTGGCCTCCCGCTACGGATGCCGGCTCCAGGGGGCGACCGACGTCGCTTTCACCGTGCTGGACGTGCTCGGCTACCTCGATGAGATCCCCGTCTGCGTCGCCTACGAGATCGACGGAGAGAGGACGGAGGAGTTCCCGGTGACCCGCGATCTGGCGCGCGCTGTGCCGGTCTACGAGAAGCTGCCCGGTTGGAAGTGCGACATCCGCGGCATCCGGACCTATGAAGAACTTCCGGAGAACTGCCGCAGATATATCGAGTTCATCGAGCAGAAGATCGGATTCCCGATCACCATGGTCTCCAACGGCCCCGGCAGACAGGACATCATCTACCGCGAGAGTCCGCTGAAACAGAAGTGATATTCCCGCAGACCTGCGGGGAGCATACGGAGTGAGCGATGCGCGAACAGGAACACCCTGCAGACAGAAAGAAAGGCATGACCGGGAAGAGGATCGCCGCGATCTGCGCGATCGTCCTCCTGGTCGGCATGTATGTGGTGACGCTGATCGCCGCCATCCTGGACACGCCGGGAAGCGGAAGGCTGTTCCGGCTGTGCCTGGGCCTGACGGCGATCGTCCCGATCTTCACATGGATCTGCATCTGGGCCGTCGGCAGGCTGACCGGCAGGCACACGATCGCGAGCGTGGACGTGCTGCAGTCAGACCCTGAAGAGCGGCGCAGGATGGAGGAAGCTGTCCGGCGCGAGCAGGAATCACAGCGATCTTCTGAAAAAACAGATTGACATCTGACGGAAACCGTGTTAGATTAAATAGGTCTGTGAAGACAGACCATTACAGCAAGCAGAGTTCCGCTCTCACCCAACGGCGCAAGCTTTTGGCGTTCATATCGCGATCCGGACGGCGTGCACCGCAGGGAGTACGGTGCGGCACGGCATGATGTGACGATGGTGAGACAGTGGACAGGGTCCACTGTTTTTTCATTTTTGAGGCGGGAATGAGCGAAGGCTTCTTTTTGTGGAGGGCAGAGCCATCAGAAACGACAGGGACGAGTATTTCATCAATGAGAAGATCCGCGACAGGGAAGTGCGCGTGATCGACGCCGAGGGGAACCAGCTGGGCATCATGTCCACGATCGAGGCGAGACGCCTGGCCGAGGAGGCGGAGCTGGATCTGGTCAAGATCTCCCCGAACGCCAAGCCGCCGGTGTGCAAGATCATCGACTACGGCAAGTTCAAGTACGAGAAGACCAGGAAAGAGAAGGAAGCCAGAAAGAAGCAGCATGTCGTCGAGATCAAGGAGATCCGCATGTCTCCCAACATCGACGAGAACGACCTCACCACAAAGGCGAACGCCGCGAGGAAGTTCCTCGCCAAAGGGGACCGCGTCAAGGTGACGCTTCGGTTCCGCGGCAGAGAGATGTCCCACATGAAGGACCATGTGCACATCCTGACGGATTTCGCGGCACAGCTGCAGGACATCGCGGTGATCGACCGCCAGCCTAAAGTGGAAGGCCGTACCATGACCATGTTTTTAACTGAAAAGCGCTGAAGCGGGCACTTTGGAAGAACAGTTAAAGAATACAGCGGAGTGACAACACGCACGAGAAGGAGGAAAATAGAATGCCCAGTATGAAGACCAGCAGATCGGCTGCGAAGCGGTTCAAGGTTACGGGAACCGGCAAGCTTACCAGATTTAAAGCCAACAAGCGCCATATTCTGACCAAGAAATCCACCAAGAGGAAGAGAAATCTCAGAAAGCCCATCGGCGTCGACAAGACGAACGTGAAGAACATGAAGAAGATCCTGCCTTACATCTGAGGTCAGGGCGTACGATAAGCGGAGGACAGAAAAATGGCAAGAATCAAAGGCGCACTGAATGCGAAGAAGAAACACAACAGAGTCTTAAAGCTGGCCAAGGGCTACAGAGGCGCCCGCAGCAAGCAGTACAGGATCGCGAAGCAGTCCGTGATGCGCGCTATGGCGTCTGCGTTCGCAGGCCGCAAGCAGCGCAAGAGAGACATGCGTGCCCTGTGGATCACCAGGATCAACGCGGCCGCGAGACTCAACGGCCTTTCCTACAGCCGTCTCATGCACGGCCTGAAGCTGGCGGAGATCGACATCAACCGCAAGATGCTCGCCGAGATGGCGGTCAACGATGCGGCCGGTTTCGCCAAGCTGGCGGAGATCGCGAAGGAGAAGATCGCCTGATCGTTCCTTTCGACCCATGCGTGAATATCCGAGGTGTGCAATCCTGCACACCTCTTTTCATTTGCGATGAAAAATGGTATGCTGAAACAGGTGTCATGGGTACAGCAGGCAGAGAGGTATGACAAGTATGAAACCATATGCATTCGGCATTGATATCGGCGGCACGACAGTCAAGATCGGCCTTTTCAGTACAGACGGAACATTCATCGAATCCTGGGAGATCCCTACCCGCAAGGAAGGCGAAGGCGCCATGATCCTGCCGGACATCGCCCGCGCCATCATGAAGAAGCTCAAGGAGAAGGGATACGCGGCTGACGACGTGGAAGGCGTCGGCGTCGGCGTTCCGGGACCGGTCTTCGAGGACGGCGTCGTGAACGGCTGTGTCAACCTCGGCTGGGGCGTCCTGGACGTGCGCGGACAGCTCTCGTCCCTGCTCGGCGGCATGCGCGTGGAAGTCGCAAATGACGCGAACGTGGCAGCCCTCGGCGAGCAGTGGAGAGGCGGCGGCAAGGGCTTCAAGAACGTGATCATGGTGACACTCGGCACCGGTGTCGGCGGCGGCGTGATCGTGGAAGGCAAGATCGTGGCGGGCGCGCACGGCGCGGCCGGTGAGATCGGACATATGACCGTCAACCATCATGAGACGATCCCCTGCAACTGCGGCAGGAAGGGCTGCCTGGAGCAGTACGCCTCCGCTACGGGCATCGTCCGCAAGGCGAAGGAGCTGCTCGCGGCCAGCGGCAAGGCCTCGTGCCTGCGCAGCGTGGAGGACCTGACCAGCAAGGACGTCTTCGACGGCGCCAAGATCGGCGACGAGATCTGCCTGCAGATCGTGGACTTCGTGGGCTATACCCTGGGAACAGCCCTCACCTATATCACTTCCGTGACGGATCCCGACGTGGTCGTCATCGGAGGCGGCGTCTCCAAAGCGGGACAGATCCTGCTCGACGCGGTGGACCACCACTACCGCGAGGAGGCATTCAAACCGGCCAAGAATACCGCTTTCAAACTGGCCGTGCTCGGCAACGACGCGGGCATGGTCGGCGCGGTGCGCATGGTCATCAGTAACTGAGAACGGGCGGTAACGGAGCCGCATCTGAAATTCTGAACGGGGCTGCCGCATATGCAGAATGCGGCAGCCCTGCTGTCGCATGACGGCAGGATCCGTGCGGAACAAGGATGCTCCATCCATCGATCATCAGGGGCGGAAACAGCTATGACAGCTATGGAAGAATGGAACGGAAGAGCGTGCAGGACGGAGATCTTCGGGACGCTGGGCCCTGCCTGCAGCGGCACGGAGACGCTGCGGGCCATGTTCAGGGAGGGAATGACGGGGATCCGCCTGAACCTCTCCCACACGAGCCTGGCCGAGGCGGCGCCGCTCATAAAGCTATACAGGGAGGCTGCGGCGCTGGAGCGCTGTAAGCCGCAGCTCCTGATCGACCTGCAGGGGCCGGAACTGCGGATCGGCGCGCTGCAGCACCCGCTGATGCTCACAGAGGGGCAGCAGGTGCTTCTGCTGGCGCACGGACAGTCCCTTGCACCAGAGATCTCCGGGGAGGCCCGGGCGGCGGCCCTGCCCGTGCAGAAGGCGGTCCTGGAGGCCATCGAGGCCGGGGACAGGATCCTGCTGGACGACGGACGGATCGAACTGCAGGTGCAGTCGCTGGAGCCGGTATGTGCTTCTGTCCTGCGGGGAGGAAAGCTCACCGGCAGGAAGAGCCTGAAGATCGAGGGCAAATACGTGCACACGCCGGTCCTCACGGAGACGGATCTCGCGAACCTGCGCGACGCTGTCGCCGCCGGTGTGACCGCGGTCATGCAGCCTTTTGTCAGGGGAGGAGAGGATCTGCGGATCCTCCGGAAGGCGCTGCGGGAGTGCGGCGCCGGGAACCTGCGGATCTTCGCCAAGATCGAAAATATGGAAGGTGTCCGGAATATTGAGGAGATCCTGCCGGAAGCGGATATGATCGTGATCGCGAGAGGCGATCTGGGCAATGACATGCCCCTGTGGAAACTGCCGGCTGTGCAGAAGGAACTGAGCGACATCTGCAGGGACCAGGGCGTCCCTTTCCTTGTGGTGACGCAGATGCTCACTTCCATGATCGAAAATGCCGTGCCGACACGCGCGGAGGTGTCCGACATCTTTCACGCGGTCCTGGACGGCGCTTCCGCGGTCATGGTGACCAATGAGACGGCGGCAGGAAAGCATCCGGTGGAGGCGGTCCGGTATCTCTCCGGGACCTGCGCGGAGGCCGAGGCCTTCCTGCGGTCGAAGGGATGAAGAAGCGCAGCTCGTTTGCGGCCGGGCGCCTCAGACGCGGGCGGGATGCCGGTCGGACAGCTCCCAGAAAGCGACAGCGCTCGCTGCGGCGACATTGAGGGAATCCACGCCCTCCGCCATTGGGATGATCACGCGGTGATCGCTGCTCCGGATGGTCTCCTCCCGGAGGCCGTCCCCCTCGGAACCGAGCAGCACAGCGAGCCGCGGGATCCCATGTAGCTGCGGCGCGTCGATCGGGACCGCGTCCTCACAGAGCGCCATGGCGGCGGACCGGAAGCCGAGCTCCCGCAGCCTCTCGGGAAGTGTGATGCCTTCTGAGGCCGGAAGATAGGTCCAGGGAATCTGAAAGACCGTTCCCATGCTCACCCGGCTGCTGCGGCGGTAGAGCGGATCGCAGCAGTCCTCCGTGAGGAGCACGGCGTCATAGGAGAGAGCGGCCGCAGAGCGGAAGATCGCCCCGACATTGGTGGGATTGGTGACCCGCTCCAGGACGGCGATGCGCCGGGCGTCCGCACAGATCTCCTCCGGCTTCGGAAGAGGGCGCCGCTTCATCGCGCAGAGGACACCGCCCGTGAGGCGGTACCCGGTGATGCGGGAGAGGACAGACGCAGGAGCGGTGTAGACAGGAATATTCCCGCAGCCGGCGAGCAGCGTGCCGATCTGCTCGTCGGCACAGCCGGAGGACGGGGCGGCAGCAGAGGCTGCAATGTCGGCGGCCTCCTGCGCGATCCGGTCCTCCAGGACCAGCGAGAGCGGTTCATAGCCGGCGCGCAGCGCCCGGCAGGCCACCTTGAGGCTCTCGGCGATGAAGATGCCGGGCCCGGGCTCATAATAGTGCAGCAGCTGCGGCTCGGAGAGCGTGTGGTAGATAAGGAGAGCAGGATCGGAGAGATCCTGCTCATTGATCGTGATCATATTCTGATCCGTGATATGCAATGTGTGCCTCCTTCCGGGCGGTATGCTCAGGAAAGTTTCAGGTCGTTCTCCCTGATCCAGCCGATCCTGCGGAAGAAGAGACCGATCAGGGGCGTCAGGACAGCGGGAAGGACGAAGCTGATCAGGACGAGTCCGATCCAGTCCCCGGCCGTGACAGCTGCCTTTGTGCCGGCAGCGATATCATTCAGCCAGCCCGTATAGACGCCGATCTGGCCGACGAGTCCGCAGGTGCCCATACCGGAGGAGACCGGCGCGCCGTTCATCTGCAGACGGAAGACGCAGGTGGCAAGAGGTCCGGTGATCGCGGAGACGATGATCGGCGGGAGCCAGATCTTCGGATTGCGGACGATGTTCGGCATCTGCAGCATCGAGGTGCCGATGCCCTGGGAGAGAAGTCCGCCGACGCCGTTCTCCTTGTAGCTCATAAAGGCAAAACCTACCATCTGCGCACAGCACCCCGCTACGGCAGCGCCTCCTGCCAGTCCGGTCAGCCCCAGGGCTGCACAGATCGCGGCGGAGGAGATGGGCAGCGTGAGCGCGATGCCCACGAGGACCGAGACGGCGATGCCCATGAGGAAGGGCTGCAGCTCCGTGGCGGCCATGATCATGCTTCCGACCAGCGCCGCGGCGCGTCCGAGCGCCGGCGCGAGCAGCCAGGAGGCTCCGCATCCGACCAGGATCGTGACGAGCGGTGTCACCAGAATATCCACGCGCGTCTCTTTGGAGACGGCTTTTCCGCATTCTGCGGCGATGATCGCGACGAAGAGGACAGCGAGCGGTCCCCCGGCTCCGCCCAGCTCATTCGCCGACTGCCCCACGGCAGCGAGCGTGAAGAGCACGAGCGGCGGCGCCTGCAGCGCGTAGCCGATCGCGATGGCCATGGCGGGACCTGCCATCGAGGAAGCATATTTGCCGACCGCCGTCAGCGCCTCAATGCCGAGCTGTCCGCCGAGCGTATTCAGGATCGTCCCGATCAGCAGGGAGGCGAAGAGACCCTGCGCCATGGCGCCGAGCGCATCGATGCCGTACCTGCGGGCGGAGATGACGATGTTCTTTCTTTTGAGGAAGGCTTGCAATGTGTTCATGGAGCGGGACCTTTCTGTGGGGGGTACCATGTGCAGCGGCTGTCTATGCAACTGTCTGAAAGTCAAAACAGACAGGTGGGTCGACAGCTTTCAGAGGAAACCTGTCTATGAAGCTGTCTGAAAGCCAAAACAGACAGGCGGATAGACAGCTTTCAGAGGAAACCTGTCTGTACGGCTGTCTGAAAGCCAAATCAGACAGGTGGATAGACAGCCTTCAGTGGAAACCTGTCTATGAAGCTGTCTGAAAGCCAAAACAGACAGGCAGATCGACAGCTTTCAGAGGGAACCTGTCTATGAAGCTGTCTGAAAGCTAAAACAGACAGGCGGATAGACAGGTGGGTAACAGAGCCATGCTTCGCGCAAAGAAAAGGCTGCCACCCTGAGGTGACAGCCTTTGTGCAATCGGAGTGACGGGATTCGAACCCACGACCCCTTCGTCCCTAACGAAGTGCGCTAGCCAGCTGCGCTACACCCCGATCTGCATTTACGTCGTTTCCGACGTGCAAGTGATATTATACTGGGTGTTCCACAGAAAATCAAGAGGAAAAATTCATTTTTCCTTTCGGCACGGAAAGGTGTTCTGTGATACACTGTTTTTGCACATATTTATTGAATTGGGAGGTTTTGGAAATGAAAGAGAACAGGAGAAGGATGCCTGCGCTCATTGCGGCGCTGATCCTGATTTGCGCAGCAGCCGTTCTTGCGGGTTGCGGCGCGAAGAAGCCCACCGCGCAGAGCCTCGCGAAGACCGCTTCCGAAAAGATGGCGAAGGTCAATTCCGCCAATGTCTTCGAGCATGTTCTGTTCGAGGGCGATATGGATACAGACAGTCTCACGATGGACCTCACGCTGAACATCAACGCGGACATGGATGTCACGACCAGGCCGGTCATGGCGCACGCGAAGGTCCGCACGGAAGTGTCGGCGCTCGGTGAGAACGAGGTCATCAAATCGGAGTCCTACTCGGAGAAGAACGGGGACAAGGTCGTCGTCTACTCGACGGCGGACGGAGAGAACTGGACACAGGAGGAGCAGGCGCTCGCCGATTCGGATCTCACAGGAGCCCTTGAGAACAACCTGTACGCAAAGATCGCCGACGGAACGATCCAGGCGGAGCTGGCGGAGGAGACCGTGGAAGTGAACGGACAGGAGGCGTATGTCCTGTCGCTCACGCTGGACGGGAACCAGATCGGCGAGCTGATGGGCGGTGCGCTGTCCTCCATGGAGGATATGCTCAAGGACCTGGATATTTCCGGCACGACGGCCCCGGTGAAGATCTATATCTCGAAGGACAGCGGCTATCCCGTCCGCATGGAGCTCGATGCGCTTTCGATCGGGGAGGCGCTGTTCGGACAGCTGGGCACCCTGCTCGGAGAGAGCGCGAATGTGCAGCTGAAGACGTTCTCCGTCGCGGTGGATATGTCGAAGTTCAACGAGATCGATCCCATCAAGGTGCCGCAGGAGGTCCGGGACAGCGCGCAGGAGGCCGCGGAGGCCCCGGCGGAGACGGAGATCTCCGACATGGTCGGGAATCTCGAGCAGGACATCGAGAACTTCGACGACGCGGGCGACTATCAGGAGGAGATGCAGAGCGGGAAGGAGTGCGTTCTCGCGGACCAGGAAGGCAAGGTGTCCGTGAAGATCACGGTGCCGGACGGCTTCGATGAGCTGAGCTACTCGGATACCTACGCATCCGCCTACACCTACATGGACGACGATTCCTCCGCCAGCGTGTTCTACTATCTGTTTGAGAACGAGACGGCGGACCATTACCTGAGCCACATGGACGGCGAGTACATGCACGAGAGCGCGGACTACTCGAACATCGAGATCTCCGATGTGAAGGAGTTCGATATGGACGGGACGGCCGTCAAGTACAAGACGATGTCCTTTGACTTCCAGGATACACATTTCATCCAGTACAACATCGCGGTCCCGGCGCAGAACGGATATCTCCTTTCTGTGGAGATCGACTTCACCGGGGAGAAAGAGCTGAAGGTCGACGGAGAGGCCTACATGAAGGAGATCCTCTCGCACGTCACGATCAGCGGATGAGGACAGGCCGGAGGAACCATTGCGCGGTTCCTCCGGCTTATGCTATAATGCCCTTGTTCCGACCGGCCGGGTATTGAATGTGAGAGTGACATATCTTATTGACAGTGAAAATGTCGGCGATTTCTGGATCCCCCTGCTGGAGCTTCCGGCGGAGGAGACCGAACTGGTGGTGTTCTATACCAGGAACAGCCCCCACATGAGCTATGAGAGCCTGATCAAGCTCAAACAGTCCGACAGGGCCGTCTCATTCATCAAATGCTACGAAGGCACGAACGCACTGGATTTCCAGCTGGTGTCCGAACTCGGATACCGACTGGCGCTCGATGACAGCGACGAGTTCGTGATCGTCACGAATGATACGGGATACGACGCAGCAGTGAAATACTGGCGGCACAAGAAGCGCGCGGTGAAACGGATCACCGGAAAGGAATGCCGCTACATCGATAAACGGACCAAGGTCAGAGCAGCGGACACAGAGGAGCAGAACGACGAGCAGACAGTCATCGGGACGGACGTTCCGGAGACGGTGCTGCCCGTAAGTGATGTGACGGAAGAGACCGCGAATGCGGAGGAGAAGGCGCCTGCCGGGAGACCGGCCGCCGACGAAGCACCTGCCCCCGTCGAGGAGACAGCTCCCGCAGAGGCCCAGGCCCCTGTGGAGGAGACCCCGGCGGAAGAGGTTCCCCAGGAGGAGCCGGAGCAGGAGGACGCCGCAGAAGACGGAAATGACGCTGAAGAGGCAGTGACCGGGGAGACCGCGGAGCCGGAGGCGGCGGAAGAGACGCCCGCACCGGCAGCTGCGGAAGAGACGGAAACGGCAGCCGGGGGACCGGCGGAGGCACAGGCCGGGCCGGCAGCGGAGTCTGAGGAGCTTCCTGAGGAAGAGGAGACTCCCGCAGAGAAGTCAGATGCCGACGAGCTTCTTGAGATCGAGAAGATCGTCTCCTGCATCGGGCCGGACAATCTCGCGGAACTGCACAACCAGCTCGCGCTCCTTTACGGGAGCCGCGGCAAGGAGATCTATCAGAGCATCAAGAGCGGGACACTGAAGGTCAGGGCCCAGAAGGGCGAGGCCGAGGAGAAGTTCCAGGTGTACCTGCCGCTCATCTTCGCGCACAGCGAGGAGGCATATCCCGCGGATCTTGCGGATTTCCTCTTCGGCAACCGCGAGAAGATGAAGAATCTCAATTCGCTCCGCTACGCGCTGCAGAAGCATTACGGGAAGGACAAGGGGCACAGATTCTATTATGTCGTGAAGCCTTTTGTCAAGGCGTTAAATCAAATGTAAAAGAAGGAAGAGCCGGAAGGAACAGAAGTGCCGGACTGCCGGAAGCCCAAGGGCTCATCCGACGGTCCGGCACTTGTCCGTCTCTGCGTTGAAGACGGAGGCCGGAACCGGAAAGGAAGTGGATATGGGACTGAGAGAAGAGCTCCCGGCCGCTTATGTGGAACGTATGCGGAAACTGCTCGGCGAAGAACTGGAGGCATATCTGGAAGCCCTGGAGCTGCCGCGGCGGACGTCCCTGCGGCTCAATCCGCTGCGCAGTCTGCGGGAGGAAGAGATCCGTCCGTTCCTGCAGGAGCGGGTCCCGTGGGCGGCACAGGGCTACTACTGCGCGGAGGAAACCCGTCCCGGCAAGAGCGCGCTGCATGAAGCCGGCGCCTATTACATGCAGGAGGCGAGCGCGATGGTGCCGGCGGCCCTGGCGGCCGTACAGCCGGGGGAGCACGTGCTGGACCTGTGCGCGGCGCCCGGAGGGAAGACCACACAGCTCGCCGCGGACCTGCGGGGGCAGGGACTGCTGGTGTCCAATGAGATCCACCCGGAGCGCGCGAAGATCCTGTCCCGCAATATCGAGAGACTGGGGATCCGGAACGCGGTCGTGACGAACGAGACGCCGGAGCGGCTGGCGGAGCGGTTCCCTTACGCGTTCGACTGCGTGGCGGTGGATGCGCCGTGCTCGGGTGAGGGCATGTTCCGGAAGGAGCCGCAGGCGCTCACGAACTGGAGCGTCGACAACGTCCGGATGTGCGCGGAAAGGCAGGCGCAGATCCTGGAGAGCGCGGCCCGCATGACCGCGCCGGGAGGGCGGATCGTCTATTCGACCTGTACTTTCTCGCCGGAGGAGAACGAGGAGAATATGCTCGCTTTTCTGCAGCGGCACCCGGAGTTCTCGCTGCGGGATGTCCGCAGGCAGCCGGGGATCCGGGCGGAGGAATGGGGATTCTCCGAGGGTCGGAAACGGACGGAGGACGGCAGCTATGTGCCGGATCCCGACGGCCCCGCCGGGAGAATGGTCCGCATCTGGCCACACAGGACCGGCGGAGAAGGGCATTTCGCGGCGGTGCTGGAGAGAGAGGGGAGCAGACTTCCTGCGGCGGCAGCCGCAGCGGCGGACGCCCCGGAAGCCCACGAAGGGAAGAAAATGAAGGAGAAGCAGCGGAAACTCCGCGGCGCAAAAGGCAGGCGCGCGGCGGAGAGCGGCGGCGGAATGCGGGAGGTCACGGAGGCCTGGGAGGCATTCGCCGCGGAGGCGCTCCGGAAGGTGCCGGAAGGCGTGCCGGTCCTCTTCGGGGAGACCCTGTACCTCCTTCCCGTACAGATGCAGACGGAAGGCCTGCGGATCCTGCGCGCAGGGCTGGAGCTGGGGAGCTGCAGGAAGGGCCGTTTCGTCCCGGCACATGCGCTGGCGATGGCACTGCAGCCCGAGGAGGCTGTGAACGTGCTCAGGATCGCTGCGGACAGCGCCGCGTCGGCGGCCTGGCTGCGGGGGGAGAGCCTGCCGGCGGAAGGCGCGGGCAGGGGATGGACCCTCGTCTGTGCGGGAAACTGCCCGCTCGGCTGGGGACGCTCGGACGGAAGGATCGTGAAAAATCACTATCCCAAGGGCCTTCGCCGCTGATTTTTCGGCGCAGGGCGGCGTGAGGAACCGCAAATCGGGGTGGCATACGCAGAGAGAATCTGCTATAATCGTTGCGGTTAAGTCAACTTCATCAGTATGGTTAAGTCAACTTCATCAGTAAAGGAGACAATAGTATGAAACGCAATATCGTAGTCGGACAGTCCGGCGGCCCTACCGCCGTTATCAACGCGTCGATCGCGGGCGTGTACGCCGAAGCGAAGAGACTCGGGTATAAGAAGGTCTACGGCATGATCCACGGCATCGAGGGCTTCCTGCAGGACAAGCTCGTCGATCTCGACAGATATCTCTCGGATCCGCTGGACATCGAGCTCCTGAAGAGGACTCCTTCCGCATTCCTCGGCAGCTGCCGCTATAAGATGCCCAAGATCGAGGAGCATCCGGAAGTCTACCAGAAGGTCATCGACATCATGGAAGAGCATGAGATCGACACGCTGTTCTACGCGGGCGGCAACGACTCCATGGACACCGTCAAGATGCTCTCCGATTATGCCAAGCAGACCGGCCGCACCCAGACCTTCATGGGCATCCCGAAGACCATCGACAATGACCTGCCGATCACCGATCACTGCCCCGGTTACGGCAGTGCCGCCAAGTACATCGCTTCCTCCATCAAGGAGATCATCCGCGACAACGAGTCCTTCGGCGCTGTGAAGCCCACCGTCGTCGTCGTTGAGATCATGGGCAGACACGCAGGATGGCTGACCGCCGCCGCAGCGCTCGCGAAGGGCATCGACTGCACCGGCTGTGACGCGATCTATCTGCCGGAGCGCGTCTTCGACGTGGATGCGTTCGTCGAGAAGGTGAAGGAACTCGCCAAGACCCGCCACTCCATCGTGATCGCCGTCTCCGAGGGCATCATGACCGCCGACGGCAAGTTCGTGTGCGAGGCCGGCGACGCGGTCCTTCCTGTCGACGCTTTCGGCCACAAGCAGCTCGGCGGCACGGCTTCCAACCTCTGCCGCATCATCGCGAAGGAGACCGGCCTGAAGACCCGCCCGATCGAATTCTCCACCCTGCAGAGAGCAGGCTCCCACCTCGCTTCCCTGACGGACGTCGACGAGGCGTTCTGCGCAGGCGGCGTGGCTGTGAGAGCGGCCGCGGACGGACGCACCGCCATGATGCCGGTCCTGGTGCGCGCCAACGACGAGCCTTACATCAACTGGATCGACCTGCACGATATCCACGATATCGCCAACGTCGAGAAGAAAGTGCCGGATGAGTTCATCACCGAGGACGGCTGCGGGATCACCGACGCCTATCTCCGCTACGCTAGACCGCTCATCATGGGCGAGCTGAATCCCATGTTCGTGGACGGCCTTCCGAGACACATCGTCATGAAGGAGCTCATGAGCAACTGAGAACGTTCCCGGAAGCGCTTATCGGAATGACCATCGCAGGGGCCGCTGTGTTAAGACGACAGACTTAATACGCCGGCCCCTGTTTCTTTGAAATTGCACCGTCGGGAGAGGAAGGAGTACAGGTGGATCTTTTCGAATATATGCGGGAATCGAACAGCGAAGAGGAATCGCCGCTGGCCGCCAGGCTCCGTCCGCGGACGCTGGATGAGGTCGTGGGGCAGGAACACATCCTGGGCAGGGATAAGCTGCTCAGCAGGGCGATCCGCGCCGACAAGCTCGGCAGCCTGATCTTCTACGGTCCTCCCGGCACGGGCAAGACGACCATCGCACGCGTGATCGCGAACACGACCAAGGCCGCCTTCGTGCAGATCAACGCCACCTCCTCCGGCAAGAAGGAGATGGAGGCGGAGATCCGCAGCGCGCAGGACCGCCGCGGCATGTACGGGAAGAAGACGATCCTCTTCATCGACGAGATCCACCGCTTCAACAAGTCCCAGCAGGACTACCTCCTGCCCTTCGTGGAGGACGGGACCGTGACGCTCATCGGCGCCACGACGGAGAATCCCTATTTCGAAGTCAACAGCGCGCTGATCTCAAGGTCCGTGATCTTCGAGCTGAAGCCCCTTCGCACCGAGGACATCCGGAAGCTGATCCTCCGCGCCGTCTATGACGAGGAGCGCGGCATGGGCGCCTACGGCGCGAAGATCGACGAGGATGCGGCTGATTTTCTCGCGGATCTGGCGGGCGGGGACGCCCGCAGAGCGCTCAACGCCGTGGAGCTCGGCGTCCTGACCACGGAGCCCTCCGCGGACGGCGTCATCCACATCACCCGCGAGGTGGCGGAGGAGTGTATCCAGAAACGTGCTCCCCGCTATGACAAAAAAGGTGACAACCACTACGACACGATCTCCGCGTTCATCAAGAGCATGCGCGGGAGCGACCCGGACGCCGCGGTCTACTACCTGGCCCGCATGCTGGAGGCCGGCGAACAGCCTGAATTCATCGCGCGCCGGATCATGATCTGCGCGGCGGAGGATGTCGGCAACGCCGACCCGATGGCCCTGGTCGTGGCGGTGAACTGCTCGCTCGCCTGTGAGCGGATCGGCATGCCGGAATCCCAGATCCTCC
Organism: Lachnospiraceae bacterium UBA3692; assembly: GCA_002372815.1. Lineage (GTDB taxonomy): Bacteria > Bacillota > Clostridia > Lachnospirales > Lachnospiraceae > CAG-791. Next base: position 12,782 of record DFIR01000053.1, on the reverse strand, counting down.
TGGCCCAGGCCTGCGAATACGTGGCCTCCGCCCCGAAGAGCAACACCGCCGTCAATTCGATCTCCAAGGCGACGGAGCTGGTGCGGCAGACGGGCTCCCTCCCCATTCCCCCTTACCTGCAGGACGCGCATTACGGCGGGTCCGCCGGACTCGGAAGAGGGATCGGCTACCAGTACGCCCACCTCTATGAACAGCACTACAGCGGACAGCCCTATCTCCCCGAGGCGCTGCGGGGGCAGGACCTCTACGAACCCTCGGAGAACGGGTACGAGCAGCAGATCCGGGCCCACATGCGCGCACTCACGGGACAGGACAAGTACAGCCGCCCGGAGACACTCCTTCCCCACGGAACGACGCAGGACGATCCTGCATAACTGGTGACAAGACTATGACCTCCTCCCTCGCAATCGGCAAACTGATAATCCTGTATATGATCGACCGCTCGGAAGGCCCTCTCTCGATGCCGCTGATCTCCCAGTTCCTGCTGGACAGGAAGCTGGTGAACCTCCTCACGCTGACGCGCTCCTATGCGGAGCTGGAGGAGAGCGGACTCGTCCGCGCGGAGAACGGCAGGGAGAAGACCTTCCTCCACATGACCGAAGACGGGGAGGAGGCGCTGTCCTGCTTCTACGGAACGATCCATCCTTCTCTGAGACGCGCCGCGGACGAATATCTCACGGAGAACGGCGCGGCGATCCGGGAGGAGCGGGACCTGCGGGCGGACTATCACCGCGCCTCCGGCGGCGGCTACGACGTGCGGATGGAGGCCTATGAGAAGGGCAACCTGCTTCTGGGGATCACCCTGCGCGTCCCGGACGACGCGTCCGCGGAAGCCGCTGCAGAGGCATGGAAAGGGAAGAGCGTCTCCTTCTACCAGGAACTCATTGAAAAACTTTTCTGAATTCATTATAATCTGATTGTACGGGCATTGTGTCCGTTCTGTTCCCGTGTCTGCGATGACGGCAGACCGGCTGTTCTTCTCTGCTGCCGCTGGATCGCGGATCCGATATAAAATCCCTTATTAATTGAAATACAGTTTCATTCGTAATATATATGCCCTAACTATGCCTTTTCAGGCGGAAAGGATCCTTTTTTGATGACAAGAGAGAGATACGAGAGCCTTGCGCTCCACGATCTGCGGGAGATCGCGAAGAATCGCGGTATGAAACGCACGTCCTCGCTCCGGAAAGCGGAGCTGATCGATGCGATGCTCCGACAGGATGAGGAGGACGCGAAACAGATCGCGGCCCAGAACAACGGGAAGATCCCCAGAAACGTGCAGCAGCGGGCGGATTCGCCGGCCGTGCACAAAGACAGCTTCCAGAAGGAGCTTGACAGCGGCAACCTCGCGAACGGCGTGCTGGAGGTGCTGCCGGACGGCTACGGATTCATCCGCAGCGCCAACTACCTGCCGGGGGACAATGACATCTATGTCTCGCCGAGCCAGATCCGCCGCTTCAGCCTCAAGACCGGCGACATCATCGTCGGCAACATCCGCGTGAAGACCCAGGGGGAGAAGTTCAGCGCCCTCCTGTATGTGAAATCCGTCAACGGCTTCCGCCCCGACGAAGCCAAGAAACGTTACAATTTTGAAGACATGACCCCGGTCTTCCCTTACGAGCGCATCCGGCTGGAGAAGCCGGGCTGCAGCCTGGCGATGCGGGTCATGGACCTGCTGTGCCCCGTCGGAAAGGGACAGCGCGGCATGATCGTCTCGCCGCCCAAGGCCGGCAAGACGACGCTGCTCAAAGAGGTCGCCCGCTCGGTGAAGGCCAACAATCCGGAGATCCACCTGATCATCCTGCTGATCGACGAGCGGCCCGAGGAGGTCACGGACATCAAGGAGGCCATCGAGGGCCCGGGCGTCGAAGTGATCTACTCCACCTTCGACGAGCTCCCCGAGCACCACAAGCGCGTGTCGGAGATGGCGATCGAGAGGGCGAGAAGGCTGGTCGAGCACAAGAAGGACGTCATGATCCTGCTGGACAGCATCACGCGCCTGACGAGGGCCTACAACCTCACAGAGCCCTCCAGCGGCAGGACGCTCTCGGGCGGCATGGACCCGGCGGCGCTCCACATGCCGAAGCGGTTCTTCGGCGCGGCGAGGAAGATGCGGGAGGGCGGAAGCCTGACCATCCTCGCGACAGCCCTGATCGATACCGGCAGCAAGATGGATGAAGTCGTCTACGAGGAATTCAAGGGAACCGGCAACATGGAGATCGTCCTGGACAGACGCCTGTCGGAGCGCAGGATCTTCCCGGCTATCGATATGCTGCGCTCGGGGACCCGCAGAGACGACCTGCTGCTCTCGCAGGATGAGATGAATGCGATCAATGCGGTGCGCCGCGCCCTGAACGGCGCCCAGCCCGCGGAAGCGGTCAACATGGTCCTGGACATGTTCTCGAGGACCAGGAGCAACGGTGAGTTCGTCGCTATGGCGATGCGCCAGAAATGGGGATGACAAGGAGGACAAGATGCTGAAGAGAAGCTGCGGTGTGCTGCTGCCGGTCACGAGTCTGCCGTCCGCGTACGGGATCGGATGCCTGTCCCGGGAGGCCTATGCGTTTGTGGATTTTCTCGAGGAGGCGGGGCAGTCCTACTGGCAGATCCTGCCGCTGGGGCAGACCGGGTACGGGGACTCCCCTTACCAGTCCTTCTCGACGTTCGCCGGCAACCCTTATCTGATCGACCCGGGTGTGTTCGTGGAGAAGGGATATATCACGGAGGCGGACGCGGCGGCGTGCTGGGAGAATGCCGACGCGGAGTACGTGGACTACGAGCGCATGTACCGCCACAGGTACCCGCTTCTGAAGAAAGCTTATCACAACAGCCCTTTCAGCCTCACGCCGGCGGCCCCCTGGAACGGCCGGGAGTATGACGATGAGAGGAAGGACTTCGAGGCCTTCCTGTCGCGCAGCGAGGCGTGGCTCCCCGACTATGCGCTCTACTGCGCCGTCAAGGAGCATTTCGGCGGGAAGTGCTTTGTTGAGTGGGAGGATGGAATCCGAAGCAGGGATCCAGAGGCCTGCCGGTATTACCGGGAGCTGCTCGCGGACGAGATCCGCTACGTCTCCTTCCTGCAGTACTGCTTCGACACGCAGTGGTACGCGTTGAAGTTCTACGCCAACAGCCGGGGGGTCCGGATCATCGGGGATATCCCGATCTACGTCGCCTTCGACAGCGCGGACACCTGGAGCCATCCGGAGCTGTTCGAACTGGATGAGGAGGGATACCCGACCGTCGTGGCCGGCTGTCCTCCGGACGCTTTCTCCGAGACGGGCCAGCTCTGGGGCAATCCCATCTACCGCTGGGACCGGCACAGACAGACCGGCTATGCGTGGTGGATCAACCGCCTGAGACGCTGCTTCGCGCTCTATGACATGGTGCGGATCGACCATTTCCGGGGCTTCGACGAGTACTATGCGATCCCTTACGGCGCCAGGACGGCCATGAACGGCGCCTGGAGGCAGGGCCCCGGGTACGACCTGTTCCGGGAGATGGAGCGGCAGCTCGGCAAGCAGGAGATCATCGCGGAGGATCTGGGGTACCTGACCCCTTCCGTACATGAACTGCTGGCGCAGACGGGCTATCCGGGCATGAAGGTCCTGCAGTTCGCCTTCGACACCGCGGAGGACAGCGATTATCTGCCTCACAATTATCCGAAGAACTGCGTGGTATATACCGGCACGCACGACAATGACACGACGCGCGGGTGGTTCGACTCGCAGCCGGAATGGGTGAAGGACAATGTGCGCAATTACTGCGGGACGCGGGACGACCGGTTCGTCGTGGACGACATGGTCCGGCTGGCGCTCAGGAGCCGGGCCGCGCTGGCGGTGATCCCGATGCAGGATTATCTGGAACTGGGCGGAGAGGCGAGGATCAATATTCCCTCGACGCTGGGCATCAACTGGAAATGGCGGATGCTCCCGGACATGTGCACGGAAGCGCTTGCAGAGAGGATGCGTGAGCTGGCGCGCACCTACCGGAGGCTGTGAGACCTCCGGCAGGGCTGCACACAGAAAGACCGGACGCGCTGCCTGCGGCAGGCGGTGTGAACGGGTGAGAGATCAGCTGAGATAGAGGATATTCTTTCCGAGCGCCTCGGCGGCCTCCGGCCCCCGGAGATGGGAGAGGATGGCGAGACCGAAGGGGATGGCGGTGCCCATCGCGCGGCTCGTGATGATCGTTCCGCGGCCGGGGACCTGCGCCGTGCAGACGGGCTCCCGGTGCAGGTCGGCGCCGTTCTCCAGGAGAACGTGTTCAAAGGAAGGATTGCAGACCGCCGGCACGCCTCTGAGCATGCCGAGTCCGGCGAGGATGGAAGGCGCCGCGCAGATCGCGGCGACAGTCCTGCCGGCCGCGTGATGGGCCGAGACGGCATCCGTCACGGCGCTGCAGGCCTGCAGGTTCGGCGTTCCGGGGACACCGCCGGGAAGGATGAGGACATCGTACCCGGACGGATCGAAGGCGCCGATCACGGTGTCCGCAAGGATCCGGACGTTGTGGGAGGACGTGACGAGTGCCTCCTCCGTGATGGAGACGAGCGTCACTTCGATGCCGGCCCTGCGGAGAAGGTCGGCGACGGTCAGGGCTTCGATCTCCTCGCAGCCGTCCGCGAGATAGATCGCTGCGTATTTTTTCTCTGACATGGATATTCTGTTCCTTTCTGAAAGGGGTGGACGGCGCATGGCGCCGGTGTCTCTGTCTGCAGGATATTATATCATAACAACAGTGGAAGACGGCGCGCATGTATGATATTGTTTTAACAGAAAGCACATATTTCTATTGAAAAACAAGGCGTTTCCACATACAATAGGTTCGATATGCCCGGAGGCGGAAGGCGGACGGGCGCAGTAATACAATTCCGACAGGAGGATCTATGGTAACAAATGACGCGACACTCGTGAAACTGAAACACAGGATCATGGAAGAGACCGCCCGCCTCGCGTGGGATGGAAATCTCAACGAAGAGACCAAAGAGGAACTTGTCTACAAGATCATTCCCGGCCCCGTAGCCAACTACAGATGCTGTGTATATAAGGAACGCGAGATCGTCAAACAGAGGATCCGCCTTTCCTGCGCACAGAATCCCAGCGGCAAGGAGGACTCCGAGAATATCGTCCAGGTCATCAACACGGCCTGCGAAGAGTGTCCTCTGGCGGCCTACACCGTGACGGACAACTGCCGCCTCTGCATGGGCAAGGCGTGCATGAATTCGTGCCGGTTCGGCGCGATCTCCATCGGCGAGAACCGCACCCGCATCGACGCCAGCAAGTGCAAGGAATGCGGCATGTGCGCGCAGGCCTGTCCTTACGGCGCGATCGCCCATCTGGTGCGGCCCTGCAAGAAGGCCTGCCCGGTCGGCGCGATCACATATGATGAGTACGGCCTGTGCCAGATCGACGAGAAGAAGTGCATCCAGTGCGGACACTGCATCCACTCCTGCCCGTTCGGCGCGATCGGCTCCAAGACCTATCTCGTGGAGATCATAGGCCACATCCTCGCCGGCGACGAGGTGATCGCGATGGCGGCACCCGCGACGGAAGGCCAGTTCGGTGCGGAGTACTCCATGCAGTCCATCCGGCAGGCGTTCCTGAAGATGGGCTTCGCCGACATGGTCGAGGTGGGACTCGGCGGAGATATGACCGCCGCCTACGAGTCCAAAGAGTGGACCGAGGCATTCGCGGAGGGACACAAGATGACGACCTCCTGCTGCCCCGCGTTCATCAACATGCTGAAGAAGCATTTCCCGAAACAGTACGAGGAGAACATGTCCTCCACCGTTTCCCCGATGTGCGCCATCTCCCGCTACCTGAAGGCGACGCACCCCGGCTGCATCACCGTCTTCCTGGGCCCCTGCATCGCGAAGAAATCCGAGGCGGCGGACAAGTCCGTCCCGGACAATGCGGATTACGTCATCACTTACGGCGAGTTCCGCGCGCTGCTTCGCTCCAAGGGCATTGAATTGGAGAAAGCGGACAGCACCTACCAGGAATCCTCGATCTGGGGCAAGCGCTTCGCGACCTCCGGCGGCGTGGCCAATGCCGTCATCGAGTGCATGCAGGAGAGAGGCGAGGACACCTCGAAGATCCAGCTGCTGCGCGCCGCAGGCGGCACCGAGTGCAAGACCGCGCTTACGATGCTGCGCGCGGGCAGGCTGAAGGAGGACTTCGTCGAAGGCATGGTCTGCGAGGGCGGCTGTGTCGGCGGTCCTTCCAAGCACAAGAGCGAGACGGAGATCCGCCGCGCGAGGGAGCAGCTCCTCAAGCAGGCAGACGGCCGCGGCGTGCTCGAGAACCTGAAGAACTATCCGATGGACAAGTTCTCGATGCACAGGGACGGCCACATGGACGAGGAAGTCGGGATCTTCTGATCACAGATCCGGCGCATCGAACGTTAACGGACCCGGCCCCGCGCCGGGTCCGAAAATTTTGATAAAACATATGGAAAACGCAGATGCCCTGTGCTATAATACCTTGGCATTGTGTTTACAGAGTAACCAGGAGGACAGGGTACAATGAGTGTAAGTGTTGAAAAGCTTGAGAACAGCATGGCAGTCCTGACCATCGAAGTCAGCGCCGAAGAAGTAGATAAAGAGACCAACAAGGTCTATAACCGTCAGAAGAGCCGCATGAATGTGCCCGGCTTCCGCAAGGGACACGCGCCTCGCAAGATGCTCGAAAAGATGTACGGCGAAGACATCTTCCTGATGGATGCGGTCAATGACCTGATCAACAGCAGCTACCCCGGCGCAGTCGATGAGTGCGGCGAGGATGTCGTCTCCATGCCGGAGATCGAGCTGGTGCAGGCCGCGAACGGCCAGCCCCTCGTATACAAGGCGACCGTCGCCCTGAAGCCTCCGGTGAGCCTCGGCAAGTACAAGGGCATCGAGGTGGAGAAGAAGGAAGTCGTTGTCACGGATGAGGACATCGACGCCGAGCTGAAGAGAGAGCAGGAGAAGAATGCCTCCACCGAGACCGTCACCGACCGCCCCGTGAAGGACGGCGACCAGATCAAGCTCGACTTCGACGGCTCCGTCGACGGCGTGCCTTTCGACGGCGGCAAGGCTGAGGATTACGACCTGAAGGTCGGCAGCGGTTCCTTCATTCCCGGCTTCGAGGAGCAGCTCGTCGGCGCCGAGATCGGCAAGGAGATGGAAGTGCACGTGACCTTCCCCGAGAACTACCAGGCGGCGGAGCTCGCCGGCAAGCCGGCCGTGTTCAAGTGCACCGTCAAGGAGATCAAGGAGAAGATCCTTCCCGAGATCGACGACACGTTCGCGGATGAGGTCTCCGAGTTCTCCACCCTCGAGGAGATGAAGGCGGATATCCGCACGAAGATCCAGGCCCGCAGGGAGCAGGAGCGCCGCACCGAGATCGAGACAGAGGTCATGGAAGCCGTGATCGCGGACGCCCAGATCTCGATTCCGGAGCCTATGCTGAAGACCCAGCAGGAGCGCCTTGTCGACGAGTTCGCGCAGATGGTCTCCTCCCAGGGCATCCCGTTCGAGCAGTACCTGCAGTACACCGGCGAGACCAGAGAGAAGATGGTCGAGGACCGCAAGGAGCAGGCGGAGAAGCGCATCCGCAGTTCCCTCTGCCTCGAGCAGATCGTGAAGGAAGAGAACATCACGGTCTCCGACGAGGAGTACGAGGAGGAACTGAAGAAGCAGGCCGAGGCCTACGGCATGGATCTCGAGACAGTGAAGCACTACTACAACGGCGAGGCGGCTGATCGCATGAAAGAGGATCTGGCTGTACAGAAGGCCCTCAAGCTGGTCGCTGACAGCGCCGTAGAGGTCGAGAAGAAGGCCTGATCTCCGGCAGATAGAGCATGAGCATTGCGGAGGACGCGGGAGATCCCGGGTCCTTCGCATGTTTCGCATACAAGAGGTTTTTTTTCATCAGAACGAGAGGTATATTATGGCAAGCTATATTCCTTACGTCATCGAGCAGACAGGCGCGGGCGAGCGCAGCTATGACATCTTCTCCCGCCTTCTGAAAGAGCGCATCATCTTCCTGGGCGACCAGGTCAATGACACGACGGCGGAGCTGATCGTGGCGCAGATGCTCTTCCTCGAGGGCGAGGATCCCGAGAAGGATATCCAGTTCTACATCAACAGCCCCGGCGGATCCATCTCCGCGGGTATGGCGATCTATGACACGATGCAGTTCGTCCGCTGCGACGTCTCCACGATCTGCGTGGGCATGGCGGCGAGCATGGGCGCGTTCCTGCTTGCGGGCGGCACGAAGGGCAAGCGCTACTCCCTGCCTCACTCCGAGATCCTGATCCACCAGCCCCTCGGCGGGACAGAGGGCCAGGCGTCCGACATCGCCATCCAGGCGGCCCACATGGCCAGGATCAAGCAGCAGATGAACACCCTGCTCGCGCAGAACACCGGCAAGAGCATCGAGCAGATCGAGAAGGATACGGACCGCGACAACTGGATGACGGCGCAGCAGGCGCTGGAGTACGGCCTCATCGACCATATTTTCACAACGCGCAAGGAGATCGAAGAGAAATAATGGCAGATAAGAAAATGCAGCCGCCGATGCGGTTCTGCTCCTTCTGCGGGAGGCGGGAGGATGTCGTAAACAAGCTGATCGCAGGCCCGGACGGCGTCTATATCTGTGACGAGTGCGTCATGGTCTGCAGCGATATCCTCGAGGAGAGCATGGATGACGACGGCTACGCACCCGCCATGCGGGGCGGCCGCAGGGAGAGCGCCGGCGGACGTGACAACCGCCACTCCGGCGCGGCTTCCCAGATCCATCTCCACAAGCCCGCGGAGATCAAGGCGTTCCTTGACGAATATGTCATCGGCCAGGAGCAGGCCAAGAAGACCCTGTCCGTGGCTGTCTACAACCACTACAAGCGCATCCTCGCCCAGAGCCGCAATGATGACGGCGAAGACGGCGTGGAGCTGCAGAAGAGCAACATCCTGATGCTCGGCCCGACGGGCTCCGGCAAGACCTATCTGGCCCAGACGCTCGCGAAGATCATCGGCGTGCCCTTCGCCATCGCGGATGCGACGACGCTCACGGAAGCCGGCTATGTCGGCGAGGACGTGGAGAACATCCTCCTGAAGCTCATCCAGGCGGCGGACTACGACATCGAGCGGGCGGAGATCGGCATCATCTACATCGACGAGATCGACAAGATCTCCAAGAAGGGAGAGAACGTCTCGATCACGCGCGATGTCTCCGGCGAGGGCGTGCAGCAGG
>DFIR01000053.1:0-3439 GCA_002372815.1 Lachnospiraceae bacterium UBA3692 | reverse complement strand
CGCAAGCACCCGCAGCAGGAGCTGATCCAGATCGACACCAACAACATCCTGTTCATCTGCGGCGGCGCATTCGACGGCCTCGAGCGCATCATCAACGCGCGCGTGGGCCGCAAGTCGATGGGCTTCCATGCACAGGTGCAGGAGAGCGCGGAGCGCGAGATCGGCCAGGTCCTGCAGGATCTGGCGCCGCAGGATCTCGTGAAGTTCGGCCTCATCCCGGAATTCGTGGGACGTGTGCCGGTCGTGACGACCCTGGAGGGCCTCGACAGAGACGCGCTGATCGCCATCCTGCAGAAGCCGAAGAACGCGCTCGTCAAACAGTACCGCAAACTGTTCTCTTACGACGGCGTGGACCTGCGCTTCGACGAGGACGCGCTCGCGGCCATCGCGGACCAGGCCGTCGAGAGAGGGACCGGCGCCCGCGGACTCCGCTCCATCATGGAGAAGGTGATGATGGACGTCATGTACACGATCCCTTCCGACGCTTCGGTCAAGGAGTGCATCATTACAAGGAAGTCCGTGGAAGGCAGCGGCAGCCCGCTGCTCATCCGTGAGGACCCGATCAAGACGATCGCCTGATCCATCGGCGCCCGCACAGGGAGGTAACTATGGTCATTAAAACCGTGAATCTGGAGATCGTCTGCGGCGTGACGAGCAGGATCCCGGAGGGACGGCTTCCGGAATTCGCCTTCGCCGGCAAGAGCAACGTGGGCAAGAGCACGCTGATCAACGGGCTGATGAACCGCAAGGCCTACGCGCGGACCAGCGCGCAGCCCGGCAAGACACAGACGATCAACTACTACAACATCAACGACGAACTGTTCCTGGTGGACCTGCCCGGCTACGGCTACACGAAAGCGAACGTGCAGGTGCGGGAGCAGTGGGGCAGGATGATCGAGCGCTACCTGCACACCAGCAGGAAGCTGCAGGCGGTCTTCCTCCTCGTGGATATCCGGCACGAGCCCTCTGCCAACGACGTGCAGATGTTCGACTGGATGCTGGAGGCGGGCTACCAGCCGATCGTGATCGCCACGAAGGCGGACAAGATCAAGCGCAGCCAGCTGCAGAAGCAGACCGCCATGATCCGCCGCACGCTCAAGGAGAAGAGCGCGCGGGGCGCGGACATCTCCCTGGACTTGCTCCCCTATTCCGGGGAGACCAAGATGGGAAGGGAAGAGATCTACGCGATCCTCGACCGCTTCCTGGAACAGCCGGAAACGGAGACGGAGGACGGCGGGGAGCAGTGAGCCCCGGCACATAAGGATGAAAAGGATGCAGCCGACGCAGATGCGGCTGCATTTTTTCTTGGAAAAATGAATATGGGGTATTGACACAAAAGTTATATGTGTTATAGTATGCATAGAACAGAAAACACAAGGAGGGATACCTATGAACATCCAGAAATTCACACAGAAATCCGCAGAGGCCGTGAACCGCTGTGAGAAACTCGCATATGACTACGGCAACCAGACCATCGAGCAGGCACACCTGCTCTACAGCCTTCTGACGATCGAGGACAGCCTGATCCTCAAGCTCGTCGAGAAGATGGGCGTCGACACCGCTGCCTTCACGTCTCGCGTCGAGAGAGCCCTCGCGCAGCTGCCGAAGGTGCAGGGCGGCAACGGCCAGATCTACATCGGCGGACCGCTCAACAAGGCGCTGCTGGGCGCGGAAGATGAGGCGAAGCAGCTGGGAGACGACTACGTCAGCGTCGAGCACCTCTTCCTGTCCCTGCTGCGCAACGCGGACAGGACGCTCAGCGCCATCTTCCGGGAGAACGGCATCGACCGCAACAGCTTCCTGCAGGCGCTTTCCACCGTGCGCGGCAATCAGCGCGTGACCTCCGACAACCCGGAGGCGACCTACGACACGCTGGAGAAGTACGGGGAGGAGCTCGTGGCGAAGGCGCGGGACCAGAAGATGGATCCCGTCATCGGCCGCGACGCGGAGATCCGCAACGTCATCCGCATCCTGTCCAGGAAGACCAAGAACAATCCCGTCCTGATCGGCGAGCCCGGCGTCGGCAAGACCGCGGTCGTGGAGGGCCTGGCCCAGAGGATCGCGCGCGGGGACGTCCCGGAGGGCCTGAAGGACAAGAAGATCTTCTCCCTGAATATGGGCTCCCTGGTGGCGGGCGCCAAGTACAGAGGCGAGTTCGAGGAGCGCCTGAAGGCGGTCCTCGAGGACGTGAAGAACAGCGACGGGCAGATCCTGCTCTTCGTGGACGAACTGCACACCATCGTCGGCGCCGGCAAGGCCGAGGGCTCCATGGACGCCGGCAACATGCTCAAGCCCATGCTGGCCAGAGGCGAGTTGCACTGCATCGGCGCGACGACCCTCAAGGAGTACCGGCAGAATATCGAGAAGGACGCCGCTCTGGAGCGCCGCTTCCAGCCGGTCCTTGTGGCGGAGCCTACCGTGGAGGACACCATATCGATCCTGAGAGGCCTGAAAGAGCGCTACGAGGTCTACCACGGCGTCAAGATCATGGACAACGCGCTCGTGAGCGCGGCGGTGCTGTCCAACCGGTATATTACGGACCGTTTTCTCCCGGATAAGGCGATCGATCTGGTCGATGAAGCCTGCGCGCTCATCAAGACGGAGATGAATTCCCTTCCGCAGGAGCTGGACGAGCAGCAGCGCAGGATCCTCCAGATGGAGATCGAAGTCACAGCGCTGAAGAAGGAAGAGGACACCCTGAGCAGGGAGCGCCTGGAGCAGCTGCAGAAGGAGCTCTCGGAGCTGAAGGACCAGTTCAGCGTGCAGAAGGCCCGCTGGGAGAATGAGAAGACGAAGGTGGAGCGCCTCTCCGGGATCCGCGAGAAGATCGACGCGGTCAGCGGGGAGATCCAGATCGCGCAGCAGAACGGGGACCTGAACCGGGCAGCCCAGCTGCAGTACGGTGAACTGCCCGCCCTCCGCAAGGAACTGGAGGAGCAGGAGAACGCGCTGCAGGGCGACGACCTGTCCCTGATCCGCGACCGCGTGACGGAGAACGAGATCAGCCGCATCATCTCCCGCTGGACGGGGATCCCGGTCAGCAAGCTGACGGAGAGCGAGCGCGCCAAGACCCTGCACCTGGAGGACGAGCTGCACAGGCGCGTCATCGGCCAGGACGAGGCCGTGACCATGGTCTCCGAGGCGATCCTCCGCAGCAAAGCGGGCATCAAGGACCCGACCAAGCCGATCGGTTCCTTCCTCTTCCTCGGCCCCACGGGCGTCGGCAAGACGGAGCTGGCGAAGGCGCTGGCCCAGGCACTGTTCGACGACGAGAAGAACATGGTCCGCATCGACATGAGCGAATACATGGAGAAGTACTCGGTCTCCCGCCTGATCGGAGCGCCGCCCGGATATGTGGGCTATGAGGAGGGCGGCCAGCTGACGGAAGCGGTCCGCAGGAAGCCCTACTCGGTCGTGCTCTTCGACGAGATCGAGAAGG
>DFIR01000092.1:109502-122503 GCA_002372815.1 Lachnospiraceae bacterium UBA3692 | reverse complement strand
GCTTTCAAATGAAAATGCCCCAGACAAAGCGAGTGCCGACCAGTGGCTTTTCACTTTCAAATGATAGTCTTCCAGACAGAAGCGAGTTCCGAGCACTGAAAATTCGCTTTTGAGAGAAGACTTAAGAAAGGAAAACGAGTTAGCTATAGTAAACACTCGCTTTCTCATACCCGGAATTGCTTTCAAAGGGAAACCGCACGTCCGGAACTCGCTTCCGTTTAAACAATTCCTATTGAAAAGCGAAAACTACGCTGAAAACCGAATCGATACTTTTCCCACTGGATTCCGCAACGTGTCGCTTATCTAAATGACATTGGGACGGTTCTCTGTGTGAGGCCATACACATAAAAAAGAGTGCCACAATGACTGCGGCACTCTTTCGATCAATTCTTATGGCAGAAGCCCCTCACCGTCATGCGGGATAGGCACCATTCTTGGTGTCCGCCTTGGCGAGATCCACCTTCTCCTGCTGGGCGAGGCGGTACTTGAAGAACTCCTCCGCGACCTGCGGGAACAGCGCGTAGGAAAGGACATCCTCATCCTGCTGCTTCCACTGTGCGACTGCCTCCTCGAACTTGGGCAGCTGCGGCGCGATCAGGTCGGCGGGACGGCAGGTGATCCGCTCCTCGTCGCCGATGATCTTCTTCACGACCTCCTCGTTCATGGGAACGATGGTCTGGCCGTACTTGCCTCTGCAGAGGTCCTTGGTCTGCTCGGAAGCCACCTTGTAGCGCTCTCCGAAGAGAACGTTCATGACGGCCTGCGTGCCGACGATCTGGGACGAAGGCGTCACCAGCGGCGGCTCACCAAGGTCCTTACGCACTCTCGGCACTTCCTCGAGCACTTCCGTCAGCCTGTCTCCGGCGCCCTGCTCGTTGAGCTGGCTCACCATGTTGGAGAGCATGCCGCCCGGCACCTGGTACAGGAGCGTGCGGATGTTGACGCCCAGCACCTTGGTGCTCAGCAGGCCGTCTTCCAAGCACTCCTCCCTGTAAGGGGCAAAGTAATCCGCAACTTCCTTCAGCTTCGCCTGATCGAGGCCGGTGTCGCGCTCTGTGCCGGCCAGTGCGCCGACCATGACTTCCGTCGCGGGCTGGGAGGTTCCCAGTGCGAAGGGGCTGATCGCGGTGTCGATGATATCCACGCCCGCCTCGATAGCCTTCAGGTAGGTCATGCTGCCGCAGCCGGAGGTGTAGTGCGTGTGCAGGTCGATCGGCAGGTTCGTGCCTCTCTTGAGGGCCTTGACCAGCTTCTCCGCCTCATAGGGGACCAGCAGGCCTGCCATATCCTTGATGCAGATGGAATCGGCGCCCATATCCTCGATACGGCCGGCGATGTTCATCCAGTAGTCCTCGGTGTAAGCGTCGCCGATGGTGTAGGAAAGAGCGATCTGCGCATGGCCGCCCTCTTTCTTGGTCGCGCGGACGCAGGTCTCCAGGTTGCGGAGATCGTTCAGGCAGTCAAAAATGCGAATGATATCGATACCGTTCGCAATGGACTTCTGGACAAAATACTCCACAACATCATCCGCATAGTGGTTGTAGCCGAGGATGTTCTGGCCGCGGAACAGCATCTGCAGCTTCGTGTTCTTGAAGCCCTTGCGAAGCTTGCGCAGTCTCTCCCACGGATCTTCCTTCAGGAAGCGCAGGCAGGAGTCAAACGTCGCGCCGCCCCAGCACTCCACTGCGTGGTAGCCGACCTGATCCATCTTCTCCACGATGGGAAGCATCTCGTCGGTGGGCATTCTGGTGGCGATCAGAGACTGATGCGCGTCTCTGAGAACGGTCTCTACGATCTTGACCGGTTTTGCATTTGTAGTCATATTTTTCCCCTTGCTCATGAATAATTATGTGCCGGCAGGCTGCCGTGTTGCGGCGGCCTGCACATTTATATCAGCCCCCAGTCTCAGAATCCTGCTGTAAAGGATTCCTGGACCTTGTCGAACATAGGCGCTTCACGCCTTGTTCTCTGCGTGCCGACAGGTTGCCGTGTGGTGGCGGCAACCTGCGACAGCGGGCTCACAATGATGAACGGAACTTGGCACCCGCCCCGGCATTTTGATACGTGCCGACAGGTTGCCGTCCAATGGCGGCAACCTGCGACAGCGGGCTCATAGTGATGAACGGAACTTGGCGCCCGCTGTTTTATACGATGCCGAAAACGGCCATAAACACGCCCGCCGCGACAGCCGTTCCGATGACGCCCGCGACGTTCGGGCCCATCGCATGCATCAGCAGGAAGTTGGTCGGGTCATATTCCGCGCCCACCTTCTGGGATACACGCGCTGCCATCGGCACTGCCGACACGCCCGCGCTGCCGATCAGCGGATTGATCTTTCCGCCGGTCGCTGCGCACATGAGCTTGCCGAACAGGATGCCCGCCAGGGTGCCGAACGCGAACGCGATCAGGCCCAGGGCCACGATCTTCAGCGTCGTGACATTCAGGAACGCCTCCGCGCTCGTCGTCGCGCCGACGGATGTGCCCAGCAGGATGACGACGATGTACATCATCGCGTTGGAAGCCGTCTCTGTCAGCTGTCTCACGACGCCGCATTCGCGGAACAGGTTGCCCAGCATCAGCATGCCGACCAGCGGCGCCGTCGTGGGCAGGATCATGCAGACCACGATCGTGACGACGATCGGGAACAGGATCTTCTCAAGCTTCGACACGGGACGCAGCTGCTCCATCTTGATGCGCCGCTCCTTGTCCGTCGTGAACAGTTTCATGATCGGGGGCTGGATGATCGGCACCAGCGACATGTAGGAATACGCCGCCACTGCGATCGGTCCCAGCAGTTCTGTCTGCCCCAGCTTGGAGCACAGGAAGATGGATGTCGGGCCGTCCGCGCCGCCGATGATCGAGATCGCCGCCGCTGCCTTGCCGTTGAAGCCCAGCGCGATCGCGCCGAAGTATGCGGCGAAGATGCCGAACTGCGCGGCAGCGCCGAGCAGGAAGCTCATGGGATTCGCGATCAGCGGACCGAAGTCCGTCATCGCGCCGACGCCCATGAAGATCAGCGAAGGAAGGATCGCCCACTCATCCAGCTGGAAGAAATAGTGCAGCAGTCCGCCCGCAGCCGTCTCGGTCGGAGCCGCCATGATGTCGGGATAGATATTGACCAGCAGCATACCGAACGCGATAGGGACGAGCAGCAGAGGCTCGAAATCGTGCGCGATCGCGAGATAGAGGAATACGCAGGCCACAGCGATCATCAGGTAATTTCCTGGCGTAAGGCTCAGGAAAGCTGTCTGGTGAAGCAGGTTGTCAAGCGTACTTACAATATAGTCCATACTTTAAACCTCCGAAGTTGCTCCTTCTCAGCCGATGGTGGCAAGCAGTGCACCGGCCTCGACGGGATCGCCGACCGCACAGTCGATAGTGGCGACAGTGCCGTCCTGAGGCGCGACCATCGGGATCTCCATCTTCATGGCCTCGAGAATGATCACGGCATCGCCCTTCTTGACGGCGTCGCCGGCCTTCTTCTCGATCTTGAAGACCTTACCGGCTGCGCCGGCTTCGATCTTGCATGCGCCGGCCGCTGCGGCGGGAGCTGCTGCAGGGGCGGGAGCCGGAGCGGGAGCAGCTGCCTTCACGGGAGCAGGGGCAGCCTTCACAGGAGCGGGAGCGGGGGCTGCAGGAGCCGCGTATGCGGCAGCGCCGTTCTCTTCCACAGTTACGTCATACGCAACGCCGTTGACAGTGATGGTATAGCTTTTCATGATTTTTCTCCTCTCAGGATGATTATGTAGAATGTTCTGTTATGGCCGGGCAGGTCAGATCTTTCTTCTGGCCTTCCGGATCGAGCGTACGACGAATCCGTCTGTCTTCGCAGTGCCTGCTGCCGCCGCTGCTTCTGCTTCATATGCCGCCACAGCCGCTGTGATCACCGCGACAAGCGCTGCGTTATCGGTGAGGTTCTCCTCCTCTGCCGCCGCCTGCTGCACTGCGGGAGCGGGCGCGGGAGCTGCCTTTCTGGGCGCTTCCTCGGTGACGATGACGCGCTTCGCCGGCCTGTTCAGCGCCTTGCCGAACAGCAGGATGATGAAAGCGAGCAGGATCAGGACCGCAAAGGTCGTGCCCATGCCGAGCACCGTGTTGAGGGCCGCCTGCTCCATCAGTTCCCCGAAGGAGTAGATCACGTTCACGGCCACATTTGTGAGATCATAGGACCCCTGTGTGGGTTCCAGGCTGAGGACCACTTCCGCGTCGTGGTCGGAGCCGTCCACGAGGACCGAGATCCTGCCGCTGTCCTTGGTGAATTCCACGGACTCGCCTGTGATATTCAGCACCTCGCCGATATCCTTCATGGCGGTCTCCCAGCTCTCGAAAGCCGGGCCGTAGACCGGATCATCGGCGGCGGTCAGCGCCTGGCCGTTCGCGGACATATCCCGCATGGACTCCGTAAACATCACGCCAGCTTCCAGCCACTGCTCCTGTTCCGTCTCCGTGAGCGCCACCGCGTCCGGGTCAGGAGCCTGCTGCGAGGATCCGCAGCCGGTCATGACAAGGATACAGGCGATCACTGTCATTAATGCTATAAGCCTTTTCTTCATACCTTGCGTCTCCTTTACTTGCTGCTGTGCTTTCTGGAGGGAAGCTCCTCACGCTTGGTATAGAGCACTTCCAGTGCTCCGATCAGATACTTGCGGATATCGGCCGGAGCCGTGATCTGGTCGATGTAGCCCCTCGCGGCCGCACTCGCGGCGCTGTTCAGTCTGGCCTCATAGTCGCCGGCAGCTTCCGCGATCTCTTTGCTGCTCTTGCCGGCGCAGAGGATCCTGGCCGCCGCAGCGCTGTTCATGATGCCCACTGTCGCCTCGGGATAGGCGATCGTGAAGTCGGCGCCGAGCGCGGCACTGTTCATGACGATGCCGGCACTTCCGACGCAGTTCTCGGTGATGACGTTGATCTTCGGAACGGTTGCGCTAGCGAAAGCGAACGCGAGCTTCGAGGAAGCATCCGCGATCTTGCGCTCTTCCGCCGCTGTAGCCGCGAAGCCGTTGACATTCGTGAATGTGACGACAGGGATCTCAAACGCGTCGCAGAAGCGGACGAACTCAGCCGCCTTGTAGCAGCCGGCGCCGGTGAGAGCCGTATCATAGGAAGCGGTCTTCTCGCCGTTCTCGTCGTACTTCGCGCTGCAATTGGCCACGATACCGACCGTCGTGCCGCCGATCACGGCCAGACCGGTCGTCATCTCCGGCCCGTAACCCTTCTTCACCTCGAAGAACATGCCGTTGTCGGCGATCTCGAGGAGCGCAGATGCGGGATCCGCCGCATAAGCAGCCGCATTGCCGCAGGAGCGGTTCAGGTCGTCCTCGTTGTCGCACACAGCCTCATCCTCATTGTTGGAAGGAAGGTAGGTGAGAAGGTCGCGGATCTTCGCGAGGATCTCCTCCTCAGAGCCGATGCCGTCCACATTGCCGGCCGCATAGCGCGCTGCCGCGGCTGCGGTGTCGTTCTTCTCCTCAACATTGCCTGCAAGGGCGTTCGGCGCGTTCACAAACAGCTTCGCGTCGTCTGCCATGAAAGCGAAATCGGAGGCCGAAGCGATCAGGGCGAGCCCGCCGCCGCATTTTCCGAAAATGCCGCTGATCTGCGGGACAACGCCGGAAGCCTTCGCCTGTGCGGCGTAGATCTTTCCGAATGCGCCGAGGGCGTCGACACCTTCCTGCAGGCGCAGGCCGGCGCTGTCGAGAAGCCCGACCACCGGCGCACCGGTGCGCACTGCCAGGTCATAGATCCTTGCGATCTTGGCTGCGTGCATCTCGCCGACGCTGCCGCCGAGGACATCCGCGTCCTGGCTGTAGACATAGACAAGGTTTCCGTCTACTACGCCGTAACCGGTGATGACACCGTCCGAGGGCGTCTGCTCCGGATGCATGTTGAAATCCGTCGCTCTGGCGGTGATGCCGGCGCCGATCTCAACAAAACTGTTTTCATCGAGCAGAGAAAGGATCCTCTGTCTCGCTTTTGAAGTACTGCTCATCTTGCAACCTCCGGTAAATGATTTGTTTCTGTGCTATCTTTAAAAAATAACGCATACATTGTGGATTATAACACAATCTCCGTTTTGAAAATATATGAAAATTGAACTCTTTTTACCGACTCCCGGGCAATAAAAAAACAGAATTGTACAATGCTCCTACAACTCTGTTCTTTCATATTCTCTATGGTCTTCCGGCAGTCTCAGGTGCCGATCTCCAGCTTGTGATTGATCTCCTGCTCCGCCTCTTCCTTGAGCTCCTCGACGTCCAGCATGTCCATCTCCGGAAGGTCCCCGATGCTGCTGATCCCGAAGGAACGCAGGAACTGCTCCGTCGTCCCGAAGAGCATCGGCCGCCCCGGCGCGTCCCGCCGTCCGACCTCCCGGACCAGATCATAACTCACCAGCTTACTGATGGCAAAATCACTGTTCACCCCGCGGATATTCTCCACCTCCAGGCGCGTCACCGGCTGCTTGAAGGCGATGATCGAGAGCGTCTCCAGCAGCGTGTCGGTCAGGACCTGCTTCTTCGGCGTCTTCGCGATGCGGATCAGGTACTCGTAATTGGACGGCCGGGAGGACAGCTGCACCGCGTCCTCATACCAGTTCAGAGCAAGTCCGCTCCCCTCCGAGGCATATTTCTCCTCCAGAAGCGCGACGGCGGCGCGTACATCCTCCTCCGTGAGCTCGAGCGCCTGCGCGATCCGTTCGATCTCCACCGCCTCGCCCATGACAAACAATATCGACTCGATAACGGATGCCGCTCTCTCTCTGTCCATATGACTTCGACCTCTTCTTCCTCTGTTTCCGTCTCTTCTTCAGGCTCTTCTTCTGCCGGTTCGATCTCCGGCTCCTCTGCCGGCTCGGGCTCTTCCTCCGCGGAATCGGGAATCTCCGGGAAAAGTGTCACCGCAGGCTCCCGGACCCTGCCGGTCACCGCCAGCGGGACAGATCTCTGCGGCAGGTATGTCATCTCCGGGAATTCCCCGGGTTCTTCCTCTTCCTGTTCGGAAAAATCGTCCTCCGGCTCCCCAAGAGTCTCTTCCGTCTCCGGCTCAGCCTCCGTGTCGGAAATCTCTTCCGCCTCCGCCTCAGTCTCCCCCTCGGCAGCTTCCTCCTTCGGCGGCACCTCCAGCCAGATGGTCCCGAAGATCTCGTCCTGCCGCACCTTCACGCGGGACGCCTTGATGAGCTCGAGGATGACCAGGAAGGTCACGATGATCTCCTCGCGGCTGTCCTGCTGCTCCAGGAGCGACTGGAAATCCGTTTGCGGATGGCTCTGCAGCCACGCCTCGACGTACAGCTGCTTCTGTGTGGCGCTCACTTCCTCCCGGCGGATCTGGCCGAAGCCGCTGCGCACCGGGTCCTGCCGGTCCTTCTTGCGCTTGAGGGATTCGGCGAAGAGCTCCTTCAGGCGGTCCAGCGTCGCGCGTCCGAGCAGCTCCTCGTAATTGACGGGCGGCGTGTAGCTCTCGACCTCCGGCGGCAGCGACTGCTCCCGGTAGAGGCTGTGCCCCGCCGTGATGCTCCGGTCGCGCAGCTCGCCGGCCATATATTTGTACATCTTGTATTCCAGAAGGCGGCGGACGAGTTCCTCTCTGGGATCCTCCTCCTCTTCCTCCTGCTCCGGATCCTTCGGCAGGAGCATCCGGCTCTTGATATCCAGCAGCGTCGCCGCCATGACCAGGAATTCGCTGGTCACGTCCATGTCCTCGGTGTCCATGTCGCGCACATAGGCGAGATACTGGTCCGTGATCGTGACGATCGGGATATCGTAGATGTCGATCTTGTTCTTATCGATCAGGTGCAGCAGAAGGTCCAGCGGGCCCTCGAAGACCTGCAGCTTTACAGGGATTGCCATATTGTCTTCCGTATTCTCATTGCCGTGACGCCGGTACCAGATCGATCACGCTGATCTCTCCCGGGTTGAAGATGCGGATCGGGAGCGTGTGCTCGCCGAGCCCGCAGCTGACGATCATGCTGCGCTTTCCGATCCTGTACAGTCCGCCGTTGTATTTCGGAAACAGGGCCGGGTTCGGAGAGACGACGCCGCCGATGAACGGCAGCCTCATGATCCCGCCGTGCAGGTGGCCGCTCAGCGTGAGATCCGCCCCCCATGCCACATAAGAGGCAAAATACTCCGGATCATGCGCCAGCAGGACGCTGAACCGGTCCTCCCCGGCGCTCTCCATGTGCAGGAACTTACTGACTGTGTCCGGCTCCATCCGGTGTTTCTTAAACCGCAGATAATACTGATCCGTGGGTTCCAGGCCGCACAGGCGCAGTTTCCCGACCTCCTCGCACCGGTTGTGGAGGCAGATGACCCCCGTCTCCCGCAGCATGTCCGCGAGACGGTCGTAGTGCCGGCGCCCTTCGCTGCGCTTCCGGATCCGGAGCCGCAGCTCATGGTTTCCGTCCGCAAAATACACCGGCGCGATCTCCGTGAGCCGGCGCAGCAGGGAACGGCTCCGTGCGCACCAGGCGGGATCCTCCGCGGCGCACTTCAGCGCGGCGAGGGCGACGATCGTGTCCCCGCCGATCAGGATCAGGTCCGGCTTCGCGTCCCTGACGGCCTGTACGACCGCTTCATTGTCGTCCCCGTACTGCTTCTCGTGCATATCCGAGATGTAGACGAGCCGCTTCGGCGCGGTCAGCTTCCCGGAGGACACGCGATATCTGCGCACGACGAACCGCCGTCCGTCCCGCACCATGGAGATGAGGCATATGACTGCGAACACTGCCGCCGCAGAAAGAAGGACCAGCAGAACGGTCCCTGTTGTCGATAGATCTGTCAGCATGTAAGGTCTCTGTGATGAAACTGCCGCTTTCCGCCGGCGTAATCGCCGACGATCTGCCCCCGGCCTTCGAGCAGATATTTATATGTGACCAGCCCTTCCAGGCCCACCGGGCCCCGCGCGTGGATCTTGCCGGTGCTGATCCCCACTTCCGCGCCGAATCCGTACCGGAATCCGTCCGCGAAGCGGGTCGAACAGTTGCGGTATACGCCCGCGCTGTCCACCATCGCCGCAAAATACCGCGCCGCCTCATCATCCTCCGTGAGGATGCTGTCCGTGTGGTGAGAGCCGTAATAATTGATATGGCGCACGGCCTCCCGCACGTCCTCCACGACCTTGAGGGAAATCACCAGGTCGTTGTACTCGGTGTCAAAAGCCTCCTCCGGCATGATCTCGACAGGACCGGCCGCGCACCGTCCCTGCGCCTGTGCCGCCGCAATGATCCCGGCGGCCTCCTCGCTGCCCCGCAGCCGGACCCCAGCCGCTGTGAGGGCCTCCGCAAGCGCGGGAAGGAAGGTGTCCGCACAGGCTCTCTGGACGAGCACGGTCTCCACCGCATTGCAGGCCGCGGCATACTGGATCTTCGCGTCGACGATGACCGGGATCGCGAAGGCCGGGTCCGCCGTCGCGTCGGCATAGATGTGGCAGATGCCGCTGGAGTGGCCCATCACCGGGATCTTCGTGTGCTCCATGATATAGCGGACGAATGCGTTCGATCCGCGGGGAATGAGCAGGTCCACTTCCTTGTCACAGGCGAGCAGCTCGTCGATCTCGTTGTGCAGTTCTGCCTGCAGAAGGCACTTCTCCGGGAGTCCCGCCTTCACGGCGCTCTCGCGGATCAGTTGGAACAGAATGCGGTTGGTGTGCGCCGTCTCCTTGCCGCCCTTCAGGATCGCGCAGTTGCCGCTCTTGATGCACAGCGAGGCGACCTGGACCATGGCGTCCGGGCGTGCCTCAAAGATCACGCCGATCACGCCGATCGGGACCGTGATCCGCTTCAGGACCAGTCCTTCGTCCAATTCCCTGTGCAGCAGCACTCTGCCGACGGGATCCGGCAGCGCCTCGAGCTGGCGCAGTCCCTCGATGCTGTCGCGCATCTTCCCGCTGTCGTAGCGCAGACGCTTGATGACGGCGCCAGGCAGCTGTGCGGCCTCCGCCGCGGCGAGGTCCGCCGCATTCGCCTCCGCGATCTTTGCGGCGTTCTCCTCCAGCGCCTGCGCGATGTAAGTGAGCGCAAGATTCCTCTGCTGTGCCGGAGACGCGGCCATTTCCGGCGCTGCCTCCTTCATTCTGACGGCTTCTTCGCGAATGTTCATCATATATCCACACCTCCGCACACGGTACAGCGCTTCCGATAATCCAACACTATATCATAAAAACAAGGTCCGTAAAAGCTGAACGTTCCTCCAAAAAACGGATGGTCAAAAAAAAGATGCTGCGAACATCTCTGTTCGCAGCATCCTGCTTCTCATGCCGGATCCGTATTCCGGATCATTGCAGCCTCAGAACTTCCTCTTTCTGGCGGCCTCGGACTTCTTCTTGCGCTTTACGCTGGGCTTCTCGTAGTGCTCTCTCTTACGGATCTCCTGCTGGATGCCCGCCTTGGCGCAGCTTCTCTTAAAACGGCGCAGTGCGCTGTCAAGAGTTTCGTTCTCTTTAAGGATGACGCTCGACATATCTCTACCCTCCCTTCAGTCCTTACAGGTCATGACTGATAAGGTTATTTGATGGTTTCGGAATCCGAACACATACAAATGGAATTATAACATATACGCGGAAGGTGTCAACCGGTAGGTGCCATTTTTTCCAGGTATGTCAGATCTGGGAGGCAAGGGTCGCCTTCGCGGTCTCGAGTGCCTTGTCGATGCCCGCAGGATTCTTGCCGCCGGCCTGGGCCATGTTGGGACGTCCGCCGCCGCCACCGCCGACTTCCTTGGCGGCCGCCTTGATCAGGTTGCCCGCGTGGGCGCCCTTCTTCACGGCATCGTCGGTCGCCATGGCCATGAGGCTGACCTTTCCGTCCTTATCGGAAGCGAGCATGATAACGCCGCTGCCGAGCTGGTCCTTGAGCTGGTCGCCCAGGTCGCGCAGACCGTTCATATCCATGCCGGGCACCATGGCGCCGAGGAACTTCACGCCGTTCACCTCTGTGACATTGTCCATGACATTGCCGAGGGCGTTCCTGGCCTGGGCGCTCTTGAGGGACTCGTTCTCGCTGCGGAGGGCTCTCAGCTCCTCCTGCATCTTGCGGATGTGGTCCGCCAGGTTGTCGGGCGTCGCCTTCATGAGGGCAGCCGTCTGCCGGAAGTTCTCCTCCATGGCGTCGTAGTAGGCGCGGACATTGTCGCCCGTGAGCGCCTCGATCCTGCGGACACCCGCGGCGATGCCGCTCTCGGAGAGGATCTTGAAGCTGCCGATCTGGCTGGTGTTCTTCACATGTGTGCCGCCGCAGAGTTCCGTGGAGAAGTCTCCCATCTTCACGACGCGGACTTCATCACCGTATTTCTCGCCGAACAGGGCCATGGCGCCGCTCTGTCTGGCCTCGTCGAGACCCATGACGGCCGTCACGACCGGCAGTCCTTCGGCGATCTTCTCGTTGACGAGCGCCTCGACCTTCGCGATCTCCTCCGGGGTCATCGCCTGGAAGTGGCTGAAGTCGAAACGGGTGCGGTCCGCATCCTGGTAGGAGCCCTTCTGCTCAACATGGGTGCCGAGGACTTCGCGGAGGGCCTTCTGCAGCAGGTGGGTGGCGCTGTGGTTGCGGCAGGTGCTGCGGCGGTTCGCGGCGTCGACCTTCACGGTCACGGCGTCGCCGGTCTTCAGCATGCCGCGCACGACGGTGCCGCGATGGACGATCTTGCCGCCCATGACATGCTCGGCGGTCTCCACCAGGAGCTGTCCGCCAGCGCACTCGATCACGCCCTTGTCGCCGATCTGTCCGCCCATGGTGGCGTAGAAAGGCGTCACGTCGGTGATCACAGCCGCCTTCATGCCGTCGGTGACGGCCTCTGTCAGGACGTCGCGGGTGCGCTTCTCCTCCTTGCCGTCCTTATTGACGACCACGTATTCCTCCGGAACCGTGATGTAGAGGATCTTGCCCTCATCCTCCAGATGGTCATAGCCGTCGAAGCAGGTGTTGACGGAAGCATCCAGCTCGTCGTAGACGGTGGCTTCCGCGCCGGTCATGGAAGTCTTGATCCAGGAGCCCTTGGACTTGTTGCGGGCCTCCTGGCGGGCCTTCTCGTAGCCCTCCTCATCCGCGGTCAGGCCGTTCTCCTCGAGAACATCCAGGGTGAAGTCGAAGGGGAATCCGTAGGTGTCATACAGAAGGAAGGCGTCATCGCCGGAGAGGACCGTGGTTCCCTCCTCGCGGAGCTTCGCCATCATCTCGTCCAGGATGGCCAGACCCTGGTCGATGGTCTTCTCAAAGCTCTCCTCTTCCTTGGCGATGTTGCCCAGGATGAAGGCGCGCTTCTCTTCCAGCTCCGGATAGCCGTCCTTGGAGCCCTCGATGACCGCCTCAGCCAGTCTGGTCATGAAAGCTTCCTTGATGCCGAGCTTGCGGCCCTGGCGGATGGCGCGGCGGATCAGGCGGCGCAGCACGTAGCCGCGGCCCTCGTTGGAGGCCATGATGCCGTCGGAGATCATGAAGGTGGCGCTGCGGATGTGGTCGGTGATGATACGGACAGAGACATCTATCTCATGGGTCTTTCCGTATTCACAGCCGGCGATCTCGCAGACCTTGTCGCGCAGCGCGCGCACGGTGTCCACGTCGAACAGGGATTCCACGTCCTGCACGGCTACCGCCAGACGCTCCAGGCCCATGCCGGTGTCGATGTTCTTCTGGGCCAGGTCCGTGTAGTTGCCGTGTCCGTCATTGTTGAACTGGGAGAAAACGACGTTCCAGACCTCCATGAAGCGGTCGCCTTCGCCGCCCATGACGTCCTCGGGGCCGTTGCCCCACTTCTCGCCGCGGTCGTAGTAGATCTCGCTGCAGGGACCGCAGGGGCCGGAGCCGTGCTCCCAGAAGTTGTCTTCCTTGCCGAACTTGTAGATCCGCTCCGCCGGGACGTGCATCTTGTTCAGCCAGATGTCGTAAGCCTCGTCGTCTCCTTCGTACACGGACGGATACAGGCGCTCGGGATCCAGGCCGACCCACTCGGTCAGGAACTCCCACGCCCACGGGATCGCTTCATTCTTGAAGTAGTCGCCGAAGGAGA
>DFIR01000092.1:108466-109374 GCA_002372815.1 Lachnospiraceae bacterium UBA3692 | reverse complement strand
GGATGCACTTCTGGCAGGTGGTCACTCTCCTGCGCGGCGGCACTTCCTGCCCCGTGAAATAGGGCTTCAGCGGCGCCATGCCGGAGTTGATGATCAGAAGGCTCTTGTCGTTATGGGGTACCAGGGAAAAGCTGTTCAAGCGCAGATGTCCCTTGCTCTCGAAGAATTTCAGGAACATCTCCCGCAGTTCATTGACGCCGTAGTATTTCATGATTACCTCTCTAAGAAAAATGTGTGTCTTTAAACAGCAACCAAGTCTCAGAACGCTGTGCGTTCTGAGACTGAGGTCGAACAGAGGCGCGTCGCGCCTTGTCCGACCCGTGGAACGAACCGGTCATGGCCCGAAGAACCAGTTCTCCGTACCACGACCGATCCGTTCCACGGGTTGCTGTTTAAAAATCAAACTTGTCTGAGAACCAGTTGTCCAGGTCTTCGATCTTCACGCGGACCTGCTCCATGCTGTCGCGCATGCGGATCGTGACGGCGCCGTCGGTCTCGGACTCGAAGTCATAGGTCAGGCAGAAAGGCGTGCCGATCTCATCCTGTCTGCGATAGCGCTTGCCGATGTTGCCGCGGTCGTCGTACTCGCAGTTGTACTTCTTGCAGAGCTGGCGGTAGATCGGGAAGGCCTTGTCGGTCAGCTTCTTGGACAGGGGCAGGACACCGATCTTGACGGGTGCCAGTGCCGGGTGGAAGTGCATGACCGTGCGCTTGTCGCCGCCTTCCAGCTCCTCCTCGTCGTAAGCGGCGCAGAGGAAAGCCAGGGTGACGCGGTCGGCGCCCAGCGAAGGCTCGACGACGTAAGGGACATAGCGGGTCTTCTTCACATCGTCGAAGAAGGTCATGTCCTCGCCGGATTCGTTCTGGTGCTGGGTCAGGTCATAGTCGGTGCGGTCCGCGATGCCCCA